>DATFAY010000362.1:0-3102 GCA_035254085.1 Piscinibacter sp. | reverse complement strand
TGCCCGATAGCCGAAGCGGCGGAACCGGACCGCGCCTCCCCCCGCCGCGAACAGGGCGATGCGCAGGCTCAGGAACCCGCCGAACACGTTGTGGTGGAAGCCGGAGACCTCCATCTGCCAGGGGTGCCGCGTCCACTGCTGGCCGTCGCGCGAGTAGTGGAAGCTCACCACGTTTTCGTGGTTGGTGACCTTCACGTGGATCGCGCGTGCGTCGAAGGGCTGGCGCATCCAGCTGACCTCCTCGCGGTGGTAGGTGAGCAGCTGGCCGTTGCCGAAGCCGATGCCGACGAAGGCGTGCGCGTCGTAGTACAGGCACAGGCCGCCCAGCGACTCGCCTTGGAGCTCCAGGACCACCGAGGCTTCGTAGCTGCGGTCGCCGGGGATGCAGGCCAGCGGCGCGCAGTCGGCGGGCGAGGTGCCTTTGGCTTGCAGCAAGAGCGCGTGGTCCTCGAAGCGGACGCGCTTCATCTCGTCGGCACCGGCCGCGAAGAAGCTCCATTGCAGGCCCAGTCGATCCTTCGAGAAGTCGTCGGACAGCGCCATGCCGGCCGGGCCCACCGCGCCGCCTTTCGGCTTGCGCAGCGGCGTGTCGAGCGTGCCGCCCTTGGCGCGGAACCAGCCGTCGCGCGTCCATTCGATCGGCTCCATCAGCGTCTGCCGGCCGAGGGTGCGAAAGCCGTTCTCGTAGCCGTGGCAGACCATCCACCAGTCGCCGGCCGGCCCCTCGACGAGGCTCCCATGGCCGCGCGACCACCATGGCTCTTCGGCGCTCCACGTGCGCACGACCGGGTTGTGCGGGTCGTCCTCCCAGGGGCCGTGGATCGACTTCGATCGTGCGACGGTCACCATGTGGCTGGTCGGAGGGCCGGCGGTCCCGCCCACGGCAGAGATCAGGTAGAACCATTCGCCGCGGCGCAGGATCTTCGGGCCTTCTGGCGCGAACATCTCGACCACCCAGTCGTCGGGATAGCGCCAGGGCGTGTGGGCGTGTTCGAGCGGGCCGTCCGTGGCCAATCCATCGTCCATGAGCCGCACTCGGCGGATACCGTTGACGAACAGGTAGCGCTTGCCGTCTTCGCCGACCGCATGCCCCGGATCGATGCAGCCGGGCAGATTCAGGTCGATGGGCTCGCTCCACGGCCCGCGGATGTCGTCGGCCCAGATCACGAACACCGCGATGCCGTCGTCGCGCAGTGCCGGCACGTAAAGGTAGTAACGCCCGCCGTGCTTGGCGAGGTCCATCGCCCACACCGTGCCGATCGGCTTGGCGAGCGCGGCGGTGATCGGCGTCCAGTTGACGAGGTCGGTCGAGTGCCAGATCACCGCGCCGGGATAGCACTGGAACGACGAAAAGGTCAGGTAGTAGTCGGCGCCGTCCTTCAGGATGGTCGGATCGGGGTGGTCGCCCGGCACGATGGGGTTGCGATAGGTGCCGTCGCCGGTGTCGGCCTTGCGCTGGCCTTCGATGCCGCGGCCGAAACGCACCGGGCGCGCTGCCGCAGCGGCGGGCAACGATGGCGCGGCGGCAGCGCCGGCCAGCGCGGTCTTGAAGAGATGGCGGCGCGTCAGGCGGCTCATCGCCGCACGTTCACGACGACCACCGATTTCGGCGGCAGCTCGAGCGTCAGCGGTGCGCCGGTGGTCCCCGCGCTGTAAGTCGCCGGCACCAGCGCGTTCGGCTGCGCGAAAGTGTTGTGCGCGTCCATCCGCGCTGCGGTCAGGATGCGGCCGTGCGCCGCGCCGCTCAGGCCCGTGACGACGCGCGCGGGACGTTGTGGGTCGAGGTTGACGAGCGCGAGCACGGTGCTGCCGTCGGCCGCGCGGGCCACCGAGGCGTCCACCGCCGGCAGCTCCACGTCGCCTTCGCGCCAGCGCGGCGCCTGCAGCGCGGCCTTCAGCGGCGTCGCGCCGCGAAACGGCTTGTAGAGATCGAACGCGTGGTAGGTGGGCGTGAGCACCATGCGCGGGCCGTCGGTGAGCGCCATCGCCTGCAGCACGTTGACCATCTGCGCGATGTTGGCCATCTTCACGCGGTCGGTGTGGCGATGGAAGGCGTTGAAGCTCAGCGCCGCCACCAGCGCGTCGCGCAGCGAGTTCTGCTGCTGCAGGAAACCCGGGTTGGTGCCGGGCTCCGGGTCGTACCAGGTGCCCCATTCATCGACGTACAGCGCAATGCGCTGCTTCGGATCGTGCTTGTCCATCAGCCGGCTCACCGCCTCGATGCGCGGCTCGATGCCCATGGCGCTCTTCAGTGTCTTGGCCCACTCCTGCGCGTCGAAGCCGGTGGCGCTGCCCTTCTTGGACCAGTCGCCGGGGATGGTGTAGTAGTGCAAGGTCAGCGCGTCCATGTGCGCGCCGGAGCGTTCCATCAGCACCTCGACCAGGTGGTCGTTGCCCTGCCCGTCGCCGGAGGCCACGCGCACCACGGGCGCATGCAGGAAGGTCTCGTACTGGTTGTGCAGGTCGGCCTGGTACTCGGGGCGCATGCTGCCGCCGCAGCCCCAGCTCTCGTTGCCGATGCCGAAGTACTTGACCTTCCAGGGCTTGTCGCGCCCGTTGCGGCGGCGCTCCTGGGCGAGGCTCGACCGGCTGTCCGAGGTCATGTACTCCAGCCACTGGGCCATCGAGCGCGGCGGCAGCGAGCCCATGTTGCCGGCCAGGTACGCCTCGGCGCCGAGCTGCTCGACCAGGTCCATGAACTCGTGCGTGCCCACGCGGTTGGGCTCGATCACGTTGCCCCAGATCTTGTTGAGCCGGGCGGGGCGCTTGGCCGGCGCGCCGATGCCGTCGCGCCAGTCGTAGTCGTCGGCGAAGCAGCCGCCGGGCCAGCGCACGACCGGCACCTGCAGCCGGCGCAGCGCGCCCACCACGTCGTTGCGCCAGCCGCGCGTGTTGGCGATCTTCGATTCGGGGCCGACCCACAGGCCGCCGTAGATGCCGGTGCCCAGATGCTCGGCGAAGTGACCGTAGACCTCGGGCTCGATGCGCGGGCCTGCGGCCTCTTGCGAGATCGTCAGGCGCACGTCGACCGGTTCGGCGGCCATCGCGGGAATGGACAGAGACATCGCCAGGATTGCGGCGTGCAGCAGGGTTGCAGGCTTC
>DATFAY010000361.1:0-8591 GCA_035254085.1 Piscinibacter sp. | reverse complement strand
GAAGGGCTGAACATCAAGCACGACATCTCGATCGCCGCGTCGCGCATTCCCGACTTCGTGGCGCACGCGGATGCGCTGTTGCAGCGCGAGATCCCCGGCGTGCGCCTGGTCAACTTCGGCCACCTGGGCGACGGCAACCTGCACTACAACGTGCAGGCGCCCGAGGGCGGCGATGCGCGCGAGTTCCTGAATACCCAGGAGGCGCGCGTGAACGCACTGGTCTACGACGCGGTGGCGCTATTCAACGGTTCGTTCTCGGCCGAGCATGGCGTGGGCGTGCTCAAGGCCGACAAGCTGGCGCAGTACAAGTCGCCGGTGGCCCTGGGGCTGATGCGCTCCATCAAGCAGGCGCTGGACCCGCAGAGCCTCATGAACCCCGGCTGCATTCTTCAAAAATAAGAGCTGCCGGCGCTTGATGCACAAGCGCTGGAGCCATTTTTCATTCCAACCATGACCCAACGCCCCATCCGCTCCCAGTACGAAGACCTGATGCGCCATGTGTTCGAGCATGGCGTGGCCAAGGGCGACCGCACCGGCACCGGCACGAAGAGCGTGTTCGGCCACCAGATGCGCTTCGACCTGGCCGAGGGCTTTCCGCTGGTGACCACCAAGAAGGTGCACCTCAAGTCCATCATCCTGGAACTGCTGTGGTTTCTGCGTGGCGACCGCAACGTGCGCTGGCTGCAGGAGCGCGGCTGCAGCATCTGGGACGAATGGGCGCGCGACGACGGTGACCTGGGCCCCGTCTATGGCGTGCAGTGGCGCAGCTGGCCCACGCCCGATGGCGGGCATATCGACCAGATCCAGCAGGTGGTGGACCAGCTCAGGACCAACCCCGACAGCCGCCGCATCATCGTGAGCGCCTGGAACGTGGCCGAGCTGGACCAGATGGCCCTCATGCCCTGCCACGCGTTCTTCCAGTTCTACGTGGCCGACGGCAAACTGAGCTGCCAGCTCTACCAGCGCAGTGCCGACATCTTCCTCGGCGTGCCGTTCAACATCGCGAGCTACGCGCTGCTCACCCACATGATCGCGCAGCAGTGCGACCTCGGCGTCGGCGACTTCATCTGGACCGGCGGCGATTGCCACCTCTACAGCAACCATGCGGAGCAGGTCGCGCTGCAGCTGTCGCGCCAGCCGTTCGCCTATCCGACGCTGAACATCAAGCGGCGACCCGCCTCGATCTTCGACTACGACTACGAGGACTTCGAGGTGGTCGGCTACCAATGCCACCCCGCCATCAAGGCGCCGGTGGCGGTTTGAAGGGCCCCCCAGTCGCTTCGCTCCTGCCCCCGAGGGGCGCCCCCCATCGGACCGGCGCAGCCGGATCCTTGGGGGTGGCTTGATTCGGGGGGTGTCAGGTCAGGGCGGCGATGATCTCCGGCGGCGCCTGCACCAGCTCGATCAGGACGCCCTCGCCCGCGATGGGGAACTCGTCGTTCGCCTTCGGGTGCAGGAAGCAGATGTCGTAACCCGCGGCGCCCTTGCGGATGCCGCCCGGCGCGAAGCGCACGCCTTGCGCCGTGAGCCACTCCACCGCCCGCGGCAAGTCGTCGATCCACAGGCCGATGTGGTTGAGCGGCGTCGCGTGAACCGCCGGCTTCTTGTCGGGATCGAGCGGCTGCATCAGGTCCACCTCGACCTTGTTCGCGCCGCGGCCCATCGCGCAGATGTCCTCGTCGACGTTCTCGCGCTCGCTCACGAAGTTGCCCGTGACCTCGAGCCCGAGCTTGTCGACCCACAGCGTGCGCAGCCTGTCCTTGCTGGCGCCGCCGATCGCCACCTGCTGGATGCCCAGCACCTTGAAGGGACGTGTGCTCATGGCGTTCACCGAAACCTGATGATGACCTGATCGACCGCGAGGCTCTCGCCCTTCGCGGCGACCACCTCGTCGACCACGCAGTCCTGCGTCGCCAGCAGGATGTTCTCCATCTTCATCGCCTCGATCACCGCGAGCCTCTCGCCCGCGCGCACCGTCTGCCCGGGCGCAACGGCGACGTCGACCAGCAGGCCCGGCATCGGCGACAGCAGGAACTTCGACAGGTCGGGCGGGGCCTTGAAGGGCATCAGCGCATCGAGCTCGGCCGCACGCGGCAGGTAGACCATCGCATCGATCTGCGTGCCGTTGTGGATCACCCGATAGGCCAGGCCCACCCGTTCGATCTGCACGCAGAACGGCTCGCCATTGCAATGGCCGCGGATCACGACCTCGCGCAGCGCGGTGTGCAACTCGACGTGGTAGAGGCGATCGCCGGCCCGCACCTCGAAGGCCTTGTCGCGCACGCGCAGCGTGACCGGCAGGCGCTGCTTGTTGCCCTGCGCATCCTGCGTGACCACGACGAAGTCCTCGCCCACGCGGTACTCGTGCCCCGGCAACTGGCCCGACAAGCGCATCGCGCGCTGGGTGTGGACGCGATTGGCCACGGCGGCGAGCACACGCAGGAACACCGGATCGTCGTGCGGCACGAGATCCACCGAGAAGCCCTTGGGGTACTGCTCGGCGATGAAGCCGGTGTTGAAGTCGCCGGCGACGAACTTCGGGTGCGCCAGCAGCGCGGCCTGGAACGGGATGTTGGAATTGATGCCGCGGATGGCGAAGGCGTTGAGCGCCTGGCGCATCTTGGCGATCGCGTCATGGCGGTTGGTGCCGTGCACGATGAGCTTGGCGATCATCGAGTCGTAGTACATCGGGATCTCGCCGCCTTCATAGACGCCCGTGTCCACGCGCACGCCGTCCTCTTGCGGGGGCGGCGCGTACTTCACGAGTCGCCCCGTGGAGGGCAGGAAGTTGCGGAACGGGTCTTCCGCGTTGATGCGGCACTCCATCGCCCAGCCGTTGCGCTTCACGTCCTTCTGCGCGAAGGGCAGCTTCTCGCCCGCGGCCACGCGGATCATCAGTTCCACGAGGTCGAGCCCGGTGATGCACTCGGTGACCGGATGCTCGACCTGCAGCCGGGTGTTCATCTCGAGGAAGTAGAAGCTCTGGTCCTTGCCGACCACGAACTCCACCGTGCCCGCGCTCTGGTAGTTCACCGCCTTGGCGAGCGCCACCGCCTGCTCGCCCATCGCCTTGCGCGTGGCGTCGCTGATGAACGGCGAGGGCGCCTCCTCGATCACCTTCTGGTGGCGACGCTGGATCGAGCACTCGCGCTCGTTGAGGTAGACCACGTTGCCGTGCGCGTCGCCCAGCACCTGGATCTCGATGTGGCGCGGCTCCTCGACGAACTTCTCGATGAAGACACGGTCGTCGCCGAAGCTGTTGCGCGCCTCGTTCTGGCAGGCGCTGAAGCCCTCGAACGCTTCCTTGTCGTTGTAGGCCACGCGCAGGCCCTTGCCGCCGCCGCCCGCGCTGGCCTTGATCATCACCGGGTAGCCGATGCCCTTGGCGATCTCGACCGCCTGCTGCGGCGTGTCGATCGCCGCGTTGTGGCCCGGGATGGTGTTGACGCGCGCTTCGTTGGCCAGCTTCTTCGAGGCGATCTTGTCGCCCATCGCCGCGATCGAGGCGTGCTTGGGGCCGACGAAGACGATGCCCTCTTCCTCGACACGCCGGGCGAACTCCTCGTTCTCGGAGAGGAATCCGTAGCCCGGGTGCACCGCCTGTGCGCCGGTCTGCTTGCACGCGGCGATGATCTTGTCCATCACGAGATAGGACTCGCGCGAGGGCGGCGGCCCGATGTGCACCGCCTCGTCGGCAAGCTCCACGTGCCGCGCGTCCTTGTCGGCATCCGAATACACGGCCACGGTCTTGATGCCCATCTTGCGGGCCGTCTTGATGACGCGGCAGGCGATCTCGCCGCGATTGGCAATGAGGATCTTGGTGAACATGTCAATGTCTCGTTTTCTCGAGCGAGCGAAGCGAAGCGCCCATCAAGCCACCCGCGAGGATCCGGCTTTGCCGGGCCGATGCGGGGCGCCCCAGGGCCACGAAGGGGCCCCTTCGTGGCCCTGGGGCAGGAGCGAAGCGACTGGGGGACCCATCACAGCGGGATGTTGCCGTGCTTGCGCCAGGGGTTGTCCAGCTTCTTGTCGCGAAGCATGACGAGCGAGCGGCAGATGCGCCGCCGCGTCTCGTGCGGCTGGATCACGTCGTCGATGAAGCCGCGCGCGCCGGCGACGAACGGGTTGGCGAAACGCGCCTTGTATTCGGCCTCGCGGGCGGCCAGCTTCACGGGATCGTTCTTGTCCTCGCGGAAGATGATCTCCACCGCGCCCTTGGCCCCCATCACGGCGATCTCGGCATTCGGCCAGGCGAAGTTCACGTCGCCCCTCAGGTGCTTGGAGCTCATCACGTCGTAAGCCCCGCCGTAGGCCTTGCGCGTGATGACCGTGATCTTGGGCACCGTGCACTCGGCATAGGCGAAGAGCAGCTTGGCGCCGTGCTTGATGATGCCGCCGTACTCCTGCGCGGTGCCGGGCATGAAGCCGGGCACGTCGACGAAGGTCACCACCGGGATGTTGAAGGCGTCGCAGAAGCGCACGAAGCGCGCCGCCTTGATGCTGCTCTTGATGTCCAGGCAGCCGGCGAGCACCAGCGGCTGGTTGGCCACCACGCCCACCGTCTGGCCTTCCATGCGGCAAAAGCCGATGACGATGTTCTTCGCGTACTCGGGCTGGAGCTCGAAGAACTCGCCGTCGTCGGCGGTCTTCACGATGAGCTCCTTCATGTCGTAGGGCTTGTTGGGGTTGTCGGGCACCAGCGTGTCCAGCGACAGGTCGATCCGGTCGGCCGGGTCGTTGCTGGGGCGCACCGGCGCCTTCTCGCGGTTGTTCAGGGGCAGGTAGTTGAACAGCCGCCGCAGCATCAGCAGCGCGTCGACGTCGTTCTCGAACGCCAGGTCGGCGACGCCGCTCTTGGTCGTGTGCGTGACGGCGCCGCCCAGGTCCTCGGCCGTGACTTCCTCGTGCGTCACGGTCTTCACCACCTCGGGCCCGGTGACGAACATGTAGGAGCTGTCCTTCACCATGAAGATGAAGTCGGTCATGGCCGGCGAGTACACCGCGCCGCCGGCGCAGGGGCCCATGATCATGCTGATCTGCGGCACCACGCCCGAGGCCATCACGTTGCGCTGGAACACGTCGGCGTAGCCGCCGAGCGAGGCCACGCCTTCCTGGATGCGCGCCCCGCCCGAGTCGTTGAGCCCGATGACCGGCGCCCCGACCTTCATGGCCTGGTCCATCACCTTGCAGATCTTCTCGGCATGCGCCTCCGACAGCGCGCCGCCGAAAACGGTGAAGTCCTGGCTGAAGACGAACACCAGACGGCCATTGATCATGCCGTAGCCGGTGACGACGCCGTCGCCCGGGATCTTGTTCTCGTCCATGCCGAAGTCGTGGCAGCGGTGCTCGACGAACATGTCCCACTCTTCGAAGGTGCCTTCGTCGAGCAGCAGTTCGAGCCGCTCGCGCGCGGTGAGCTTGCCTTTGCCGTGCTGCGCGGCGATGCGCATGTCGCCGCCGCCCAGGCGGGCGCGGGCGCGTTTCTCCTCGAGCTGCTGGATGATGTCGTGCATGGTGTGGGTCCTCGTTGTTCTACTGACGCTCGAACAGCTCGAGCAGGGCATGAGCGGCCGATGAGGGTGCGATGCGGGCCTCGGCCACGTCGCGCAGCGTGTCGTGCAGCGCATGCCGCACGGCGGGATGGTGCTTGAAGTCGGCCTGCAGGCGCGCCTGGACGATGTCCCACATCCAGGCCAGCGCCTGCTGCCGGCGACGGCTGTCGAAATCGCCGGTCGCGCGGCGCCTGGCGTGGAAGTCTTCCACCTGCTGCCAGAAATCGTCGATGCCGTGCGAGCGCAAGGCGCTGATCTGCATGACCCGCGGAGTCCAGTGGCCCGCGTGGCCGTGGAAGGCGAACACCCGCAGCGCGCTCGTGATGGTGGCCTGCGCACGGGTGGCGGCATCCGGATCGAGGTCGGCCTTGTTGATCACGACCAGGTCGGCCAGCTCCATCACGCCCTTCTTGATCGCTTGCAGGTCGTCGCCGGCGTTGGGCAACTGCAGCAGCACGAACATGTCGGTCATGCTCGACACCGCCGTCTCGCTCTGTCCGACGCCGACGGTCTCGACGATGACGACATCGAAGCCCGCCGCCTCGCACACCAGCATCGCCTCGCGCGTCTTCTCGGCCACGCCGCCCAGCGTGCCGGCCGACGGGCTGGGCCGGATGTACGCGGCGTCGTTCACCGACAGCCGCTCCATGCGGGTCTTGTCGCCCAGGATCGAGCCGCCCGACACCGAGGACGACGGGTCGACCGTGAGCACCGCGACCCGGTGCCCGCGCTCGATCAGGAACAGGCCCAGCGCCTCGATGAAGGTGGACTTGCCCACGCCCGGCACGCCGGAGATGCCCAGCCGCATCGCGTGGCCGGTGGACGGCAGCAACGCGTTGAGCAGCGCATCGGCGCGCACGCGATGGTCGGCGCGAGTCGATTCGAGCAGCGTGATCGCCTTGGCGATGGCGCGCCGCTCGCGGCGTCGAACGCCGTCGGCAAGCGCCTGGTCTGCGGGAGGGAGCGCCACGGGCCGGTCACGCCTTCGCGAGCTGGGCCTTGATCTGCTCGAGCACGTCCTTGGCGCTCGCCGGGATGGGCGTGCCCGGGCCATAGATGCCCTTCACGCCGGCTTCGTACAGGAAGTCGTAGTCCTGGCGCGGCACCACGCCGCCGACGAACACGATGATGTCGTCGGCCCCCTGTGCCTTGAGCGCGCGGATGATGGCCGGCACCAGGGTCTTGTGGCCGGCGGCGAGCGTGCTCACGCCGACCGCGTGCACGTCGTTCTCGATCGCCTGGCGCGCGCATTCCTCCGCCGTCTGGAACAGCGGCCCCATGTCGACGTCGAAGCCGAGGTCGGCGAAGGCGGTGGCCACGACCTTGGCACCGCGGTCGTGGCCGTCCTGGCCGAGCTTGGCGATCATCACCCGCGGGCGGCGGCCCTGCTCCTGCGCGAACTGCTCGATCTCCTGCTGGAGCCTGGCCCAGCCTTCGGCACTGTCGTAGGCGGCTGCGTACACACCGGTCACCTTTTGCGTATCGGCGCGATGGCGCCCCCAGACCTTCTCCAGCGCGTCGGACACTTCGCCCACCGTCGCGCGCAGCCGCACGGCCTTGATCGACAGGTCGAGCAGGTTGCCCTGGCCCGTGCTGGCGCATCGGGTGAGCGCATCGAGCGCGGCCTGCACCGCGCCGGCGTCGCGCGCGGCGCGCAACTGCGCGAGGCGCCGGACCTGATTCTCGCGCACGGCGTGGTTGTCGATGTCGAGGATCTCGATCGGATCCTCCTTGGCGAGCTTGTACTTGTTGACGCCGACGATGACATCCTTGCCGCTGTCGATGCGCGCCTGCTTCTCGGCGGCGCTGGCTTCGATCTTGAGCTTGGCCCAGCCCGACTCGACGGCGTGCGTCATGCCGCCCATCTTGTCGACCTCCTCGATGAGCGCCCAGGCCTGGTCGGCCATGTCCTGGGTCAGCCTTTCCATCATGTAGCTGCCGGCCCACGGGTCGACCACGTTGGTGATGTGCGTCTCTTCCTGAATGATGAGCTGCGTGTTGCGCGCAATGCGGGCGCTGAACTCGGTGGGCAGCGCGATGGCTTCGTCCAGCGCGTTGGTGTGCAGGCTCTGCGTGCCGCCGAACACCGCCGCCATCGCCTCGATGGTGGTGCGCACGACGTTGTTGTACGGATCCTGCTCCGTGAGGCTCCAGCCGGAAGTCTGGCAATGGGTGCGCAGCATCAGGCTCTTCGGGTTCTTGGCGTCGAAGCCCTTCATGATCTTCCACCACAGGAGACGCGCCGCGCGCATCTTGGCGATCTCGAGGTAGAAGTTCATCCCGATCGCCCAGAAGAAGCTGAGCCGCCCGGCGAATTCGTCGACGTCGAGGCCCTTGGCGATGGCGGTCTTCACGTACTCCTTGCCGTCGGCCAGCGTGAACGCCAGTTCGAGCGCCTGGTTCGCACCCGCCTCCTGCATGTGGTAGCCCGAGATCGAGATCGAGTTGAACTTCGGCATGTTCTTCGCCGTGTACTCGATGATGTCGCCGATGACGCGCATCGACGGCTCGGGCGGGTAGATGTAGGTGTTGCGGACCATGAACTCCTTGAGGATGTCGTTCTGGATGGTCCCGGACAGCTGGTCCTGCGACACGCCCTGCTCTTCCGCAGCGACCACGTAGCCCGCCAGCACCGGCAGCACCGCGCCGTTCATGGTCATGGAGACGGAGACCTTGTCGAGCGGGATGCCGTCGAACAGGATCTTCATGTCTTCCACCGAGTCGATCGCCACGCCCGCCTTGCCGACGTCGCCGGTGACGCGCGGATGGTCGCTGTCGTAGCCGCGGTGCGTGGCGAGGTCGAATGCCACCGACACGCCCTGCCCGCCGCCCGCCAGGCCCTTGCGGTAGAAGGCGTTGGATTCCTGCGCGGTGGAGAAGCCGGCGTACTGCCGGATGGTCCAGGGGCGCGCGGCGTACATGGTCGCCTGCGGTCCCCGCAGGTAGGGCGCGAAGCCCGGCAGCGTGTCGGCGTAGGGCAGGCCCTGCAGGTCCTGCGCCGTATAGAGCGGCTTGACGGTGATGAAGTCCGGCGTGACC
>DATFAY010000360.1:0-4173 GCA_035254085.1 Piscinibacter sp. | reverse complement strand
TGCCCGCCCACGTGGTCCCAGTGCGCGTGCGTCACGAACACGGTGGTGAGCGGCGGCAGGTTGGGCACCAGCGCGCGCAGTGCCTCGTGGGCCTCGCGCGCCGCATCCGCTCGCGTGCCGGCGTCGATGGCGATCAGCTCGTGCCGGTCGGCGGAAATGATGAAGTAGTACTCGGTGAATTCGAAGCCGGAGGCGACGTACACGCTGCCGGGCACCAGCTCGCGCACGCTGCGCGGCGCGAACTGGTGGCCCGTCGCCCCACCGCCCGACAGCGGCGTCGTGAACAGCGCCGGCGATGTCGCGTCGAGGCCGCCGGCGAGGTTGCGCTCGCGCTGCGCCAGGCTGGTCTCGCCGCGCGCTTCGAGCAGGCTCGCCAGGTGTGCATGCACCTCGCGCAGCCAGCCGGCGTGTGGTGCCTTGTCGGCGTGCGCCAGGCACCATTCGAGCTCGGCCTTGGCCGCGTCGCGCTCGCCGAAGAAGCCGGGCACCCGCGCCCGCACGACGCCCGACATCCAGTGCACGATGAAGGCCTGGCCGTGAGTGAGGCGCTCGGCCTGGTCGAACATGGCGAGCGTGTCGCGCACCCAGCCGATGCGCCGCAGCAGCGGGACGTCGTTGGCGTGGCCGGCGCGCAGCGACGCGATGGCGGTGAGGTACAGCGCGCGCTGGGTGTCGTTCAGCTTCGCGTCGAAGCGACGGCGCTGTTCCTCGAAGAACGCGATGCCTTCGGCGTGATGGTTGGCGTTGGCGAACTGCCCCATCAGCAGGAACAGCAGCTGCGGATCGCCGGGCGGGCCCCAGCGGTTCACCGCCTCGAGGTACGCGAGCTCGGGCCGCTGGGCCTCCAGGGCGGAGGGCTCGCCCGCCGCCACGGCGGGCGGCCAGGCGAGCGACATGAGGGCGGCAAGCAGCAGGGACAGCAGGGCGACGGAAGAGCGAGGCAGTCGGTTCATCGGGGTGCTCCAAACGACTTGCAAATCGCAAGTGACTATCGTCAATGTAGTGACTTGCAGAAATGAAGTCAAATGGATAAGCTGCTCGCATGGTGAAGACCTACCAGATCGAAGATTGCCCGGTGGCGCGCACGCTCGACCTCATCGGCGAGCGCTGGACCATCCTGCTGCTGCGCGACCTCCTGCTGCACGGGCCCAGGCGCTTCCAGGACTTCCAGCTCTCGCTGCCGGGCGTGGCGCCCAACACGCTGTCGGCGCGCCTGAAGTCGCTGGAAGACAACGGCCTGGTGCGGCGCCAGCTCTACAACGAGCGGCCGCCGCGACTCGAGTACCTCCTGACCGACAAGGGCAAGAGCCTCGGGCCGGTGGTGAAGGCGCTGCGCGACTGGGGCACGCGCCACCCCGATTGAACGCCCTCGCCGGGGGCGGCCGGTCAGTCGGCCGGCTTGGGCACGGGCCGGTGATCGCCCCCGGCGGGCTCCTGCGGTACGACCGGCGCGAACTCCGGCTCGATGGGCAGCGTGTCGAGCTCCGACTCGTCGGGATGGGGCTCGCCGGGAAGAAGTGTGGCCATGGTGTTGCTCCGCAGGCCACGCGATCGTGCGCCGGACCGCGGCGGCCTGCCCCCGGCGGACACCGCGCGCCGCTGTCAGCAAAAACCTACGCGGCGTCCGGCAGGGACTTCTAATCGCAAGGAAATCGCTCCCCAGCCGGAAAAGCCTCGGCTATGATGCGCCGCAACAATGTTCCGCCCCCCGCGCTTCGCGCCTCGGCCGGGCCATTGACCGAAGAGACGCCGGCGTGGACCAACGGCCGGCGCATCACGAGGGGAACGACTGGAATGGGTGCATCTGCTGCCAAGCAGCGGTGGGAGACCGCTGCATTCGACGACGCCGCTGCGGACGAGAATCCGAGCGGCGCCGGCGTCACCATCGACGCCACGCTCGCCCGGCGCTACGAGCTCTGCTTCCATGCGCTGGACGACGAGCGTTGCGCGTTCGCGTTTCCCTGCGACGCCAGCGGTCATGTCGATCTCGACAGCCTGGACGAGCGCGCCCGCCACGACTACCTCTATGCCCGGGCGGTCATCGGCCGGGTGCTGGCGCGCCCCGCGGTGCGGCGCCACTGACAGCCCTCACTTCGGCGCGTTGCGCGCGATCCATTGCGCGAAGGCCTGCAGGAACTTCTGCAGGAACTGGCGGGTATCGTCCTTGACGATGCCGCCGTGCTCGTCGAACAGCTGCGAGGCCCCGCCGATGTAGGCCTCGGGCTGGGCCATCATCGGCACGTCGAGGAACACCATCGACTGGCGCAGGTGGTGGTTGGCGCCGTAGGCACCGATCGCGCCGGGCGACAGGCTGATCACCGCGCCCGGCTTGCCGCTCCATGCGCTCTGGCCATAGGGTCGCGAGGCGACGTCGATCGCATTCTTCAGCACGCCGGGGACCGAGCGGTTGTATTCGGGCGTGACGAACAGCACCGCGTCGGCCGCCTTGATGCGCTGCTTGAACTCCGTGACCACCGGCGGCGGTGCCGCTTCCCAGTCCTGGTTGAACAGCGGCAACTGCCCGATCTCGAGGATCTCCAGCGACATTCCTTCGGGCGCGATGGGAGCCAGGGCGCGCGCCAGCTTGCGGTTCAACGAGTCCTTGCGAAGGCTGCCGACGAGGACGGCGACGCGACGGGGTGCGGTCATGGCGAACTCCGGAGTGGGGACCGGCGCATTGTGCTCGCCGGATGTCGCCGGCGCAGGGCGGCGCGGGAATGCCGCTTGCTGGTCGGGTTCACCCGCCCGGAGCGGGCGTTGCCGTTGCTCGGCCGAGCGCGGCGCAACGAACCCACCTGCGATGAAGGAGTCGCCATGACCGCCCATTTCCCGCACCGATCGCTTCTTGCCGCCATGCTGGCGTGCGCACTGGGCGCAGCGTTCACCGTGCGTGTCGCCCACGCCGAGACGCCGCTGGGTGTGAGCAGCCTTTCCGAAGCCAAATCCAACTACCAGCACGACCTCGCCGCCTGCCGCAACCACACGGTGAGCGAGGACAAGAAGACCTGCATGCTGGAGGCGCAGCGCGCCTACGCCGATGCGCGCCAGGAGGCGATGCGCCACGGCCGCAGCGGGTCACGCCAGGCGAGCACCGACACCAGCGCCGACAGCGCGATGAGCTCGGGCACCAGCGCACCCAAGGCCGACCGGAACTGAGCCTGCGCGCCAGACCGAACGCCGCACGGCAAAATCGGCGACGCCGCGCACGAGGCGCGGCGTCGTTGACCTGGAGTGATCGATGTTCGGTGTAGCGGATTACGGCGCTTTTGTCGCCGCGGTGATCGTGTTCCTGATGATCCCGGGGCCGGGCAACCTGGCATTGATCACCTCGACCGGCAAGGGCGGCGTGCGCGGCGGCCTCGCGGCAACCGCGGGCGTCATCGCCGGCGACCAGGTGCTGATGTGGCTGGCCGTGGCCGGCGTCGCAGCGGTGCTCAAGGCCTCGCCGGTCCTGTTCGGCGCGGTGCAGTGGGCCGGTGCGGCCTACCTGGCGTGGATCGGCATTCGCATGATCCTGGCCCGCCCGGGCGATGCGCCCATCATCACCATCCGCCCGCGCCACTATTTCCAGCAGGCCTTCACGATCACGCTGCTCAATCCCAAGGCGATCGTGTTCTACATGGCGTTCTTCCCGCTCTTCGTCGACCCGGTGCGCCACCAGGGCCTGCCCACCTTCGCCTTCATGGCCGCGACCATCGCCGCGTTGACGTTTCTGTACGGCGCGGTGGTGACCCTGCTCACCCGCCACCTTGCCGATCGGGTGCGTGCCAATGCCCGCTTCACGCGAACGCTCAACCGCTTGGCGGGCGTGATGCTGCTGGGCTTCGGCGCCAAGCTCGCGCTGTCGCGCTGAGCGCGTCAGGCGTCCTCCGGCGGCGGCTCGCGCGACTCGGCGATCGCCCGCGTCCAGTCGGCCACGTCCTGCTGCGTCATGCGGCCGACGGGCTCGACGCGCCCATCGAGCAGGCCCCCTTGCTCGATGTCGGGCAGGTATTGCTCGCGTGACAGCAGCGTGCCCGCGCACACGCCGCGGGCCGGCGGCGGCTGCGCGCGCTCGTGCCGCAGTTGCGCCAGCAGCTCGTCCAGCAGCCATGCCGGCAGCTTGTCTTGCTCGTCCGGGTAGATGAAGCCGAACAGCACCAGGTGGCTCAGCAGCACCCGCCAGTGCGCGCC
>DATFAY010000359.1:0-11975 GCA_035254085.1 Piscinibacter sp. | reverse complement strand
GCCACCACATATGAAAAAAGGCGAACTCACGTTCGCCTTTTTCGTTTTTTGGCGGAGTGGACGGGACTCGAACCCGCGACCCCCGGCGTGACAGGCCGGTATTCTAACCGACTGAACTACCACTCCTGAAACTTCTGCTGCATTATAAGTATGGCTGATCTGGTGGGTGCTGAGAGGCTCGAACTCCCGACCTACGCCTTGTAAGGGCGCCGCTCTACCAACTGAGCTAAGCACCCTGTTCCACACTTAGTCAGCCAAACTTCTCGGGCGTTTGTCACCACGCCCCGAAAAAACAAAATTATATAGCATCTTTTATTCAGATGCACTATCTAATCATTAGTTGACAGCATCCTTGAGTGCTTTACCCGGACGGAACTTGGGCACCTTGGCCGCCTTGATCTTGATCGTTGCGCCGGTGCGCGGGTTGCGGCCGCTGCGTGCGGCACGCTTGCTCACGCTGAAGGTGCCGAAGCCCACCAGCGACACGCTGTTGTTCTTCTTCAGCGTCGTCTTCACGCCGCCGATCACTGCCTCGAGCGCGCGCGTGGCGGCCGCTTTCGAGATGTCAGCCTGCTTGGCGATGTGTTCGATCAGTTCCGATTTGTTCACGAAGGTACCCCCTCTCAAGGTGTCTCACAAGGAATCTGGGATGGTGATTGGGCCGCGGGATGATGGGTGGCACGGCGCGAATTGATTACAGCCGTGCGACTCCGCAGTGTCAAGCGCGGAAGCGGATTCTATGCGTAATCACCTCGACGAAAGCGCTGCGCGCGAGCGTGCTTCCTCGCTTGACAACGCAAGGGCGCGTACATATTCCACGGCACGCTGCGCTGTGTCATCCCAGTGCGGCGACGATTGCGCTACCGACATCGATCGTGCCGGCCTGGCCTCCAAGATCGGGCGTGCGCGGACCGCCCGCGGATGGATCGAGCACCGTCTCGATCGCGCGCACGATGGCGTCGTGCGCGTCGCGATGCCCGAGAAAGTCGAGCATCAGCGCCGCCGACCAGATCTGCCCGATCGGATTGGCGATGCCGCGCCCCGCGATGTCGGGTGCCGAGCCGTGCACCGGCTCGAACAGCGAGGGCGCCTCGCGCGTCGGATTGATGTTCGCCGACGGCGCGATGCCGATCGTACCGGCGCATGCGGGACCGAGGTCGCTCAGGATGTCGCCGAAGAGATTGCTCGCGACCACGACATCGAACTGCTGAGGCCGCTGCACGAAATGCGCGGTGAGGATGTCGATGTGGAACTTGTCGACGCTCACTTGCGGATAGCGCTTGGCCATCGCCTCCACGCGTTCGTCCCAGTAGGGCATCGTGATCGAGATGCCGTTGGACTTGGTTGCCGACGTGAGCTTCCTGCGCGGCCTGGTTTGCGCAAGATCAAACGCGTACTTCAGGACGCGGTCGATGCCCACGCGCGACATCACCGTCTCCTGGATCACGATCTCGCGCTCGCTGCCCTCGTACATGCGCCCGCCGATGCTCGAATACTCGCCCTCGGTGTTCTCGCGCACGATCAGCATGTCGATGTCGCCCGGCGCGAGCGGCCTGCCCTGGCGATCGACCAGCGGCGAACGCACGCCCGGCATCAGCCTGGCAGGCCGCAGGTTCACGTACTGGTCGAACTCGCGCCGGAACCTCAGCAGCGACCCCCACAGCGACACATGATCGGGAATCTTCTGCGGCCAGCCGACCGCGCCGAAGAAGATCGCGTCGCTGCCCTGCAGCCGCTCCTTCCAGTCGTCGGGCAGCATCTTGCCGTGCCGCTCGAAGTAGTCCCAGCTGGAGAAGTCGTGATGCTCGATCGCCAGGCTGACGCCGAAGCGGCTCGCTGCAGCCTCCAGCACCCGCAATCCCTGCGGCATGACTTCCTTGCCGATGCCGTCGCCGGCGATGACCGCGATGCGATGCGTGCTCATGGATGCTCCGTGGGTTCATGGCCCGCCGCCGAGCGGGCCGTCTTCGATTGTGCAGATTCAGCCGCGCACCACCAGCGCCACCCCTGCGGCCGTCATCGCCATGCCGAACATCATCGCTGCCGTGAGGCTCTCGCCGAAGATGAGCCAGGCCATCACCGCGGTGCACGGCGGCACGAGGTACAGCAAGCTGGTGACCTGCGTCGCCGCGCCGCGCTGGATGAGCAGGTACAGCAGCGAACTGCCACCCAGCGTCAGCACGAGCACCGACCACGCCAGCGCCGCGGCGAACGCGGGGTGCCATTGCACCGACTCGGCTTCGAGCATGGCGAACGGCGCGCTCACGAGCAGCGCCGCACCCAGTTGCACCAGGCCCGCCGTGCGGACGTCGCAGGGCTGGACATGGCGCTTTTGATACAAGGTGCCGATGGTGATGGACGCCAGCGCCAGCATCGCCAGCCCGAGGTTGGCGGGCGACACCTCGCCGGCGCCGAGCTTGCGCCACACGACGAGCACGAGCCCCGCCAGCCCGAGCAGGAGTCCGCTCCATTGCTGGGCGGACACGGCGTGCGCGCGTCCGACGGGCGAGCGCATCGTGAGCCACAGCGCGGTGAGCACCGGTTGCAGGCCGACCAGGAGCGCCACCGTCCCGGCACCCAGGCCCAGCTTGACGGCCGCCCACACGCCACCCAGGTAGCCCGCGTGCATGAGCACGCCGGTCACGGCGAGATGGAACCACTGCGCGCGGCCGCGCGGCCATGCCGCCCTGGCCAGCGCGACCCAGGCGCCGAAGCACAGCACCGACAGCGCGTAGCGCATCGACAGGAACTTGAGCGGCGGCGCGTGCGGCATGCCCAGGCGCGCCACCACGAAGCCGGTGCTCCACACGAGCACGAAGACCCAGGGCATGGCACGCGCCAGGCGCGCGGAGGTAGGGGTGGCCAAGGCTAGCGCGCCTTGGCGCGGATCTCCGGCAGCGCCTTCTGCAGGTAGTAGATCATCGACCAGATCGTCAGCACGGCGGCGATCAGGATCAGCCCGGTGCCCCAGCGCTTGGTGTCGATCGCGCCGAACAGCACGCCGTCGTACAGCAGGAACGGGATGGCGATCATCTGCACGGTCGTCTTCACCTTGCCTAGCATGTGCACCGCCACGCTGCGCGAGGCGCCGATCTGCGCCATCCATTCGCGCAGCGCCGAGATCGCGATCTCGCGCCCGATGATCACCAATGCGACGAAGGCATCGACGCGGCCGAGCTTCACCAGGATGAGCAGCGACGCGCAGACCAGGAACTTGTCCGCCACGGGATCCAGGAAGGCACCGAAGGACGAGGTCTGGTTCAGCCTGCGCGCGAGATAGCCGTCGGCCCAGTCGGTGAGCGCGAAGACGACGAACAGCACCGTGGCGGTCAGGTTGCGCGTGGCCTGGTGCAGGTCGAGGTAGAACACGCCGACGATGAGCGGGATCGCGACGATCCGCGCCCAGGTGAGAAGAGTCGGCAGATTGAAGAACATGCGGCCATTGTGCCCAAGGATTGCCGCGGACACCCACGGCGGCAACCCGCAGGCGCAGTGCGCCGTCAGTTGTCGAGCGTGCGGGGCTTGAACTTGCGCTCGTCGTTGAAGAGGAAGGTCTCGCTGAACTTCCAGGGCTTGGGCAGGCGCGACACGTCGCCGAACGGCGCCGCGCGGCGCATCGCCTCGATCGCCATCTGCAGCGTTTCCGGCGCCTGGCCCGGCCGGCGCAGCACCTCGATGCGGCGAATGCTGCCGTCGCCGTTGAGCTCGACCTCCAGCACCGGAATGGCCAGCAGGATGTCGGGCACCGTGCCGGTGTAGGTCCCGCCCGGGTTCGCCGCGACCATGCGGCGCGCCGCCTGCAGGCGCACCTCACTCATGCTGCGCACCGAACCGGGCGCGCCCAGTGCCGCGCCGCGCGCGGCGCCGGCATGCGGCGCCGTCGCGCCGGGCGACGGGGCGCCCGAGGGCATCGGCGACGAGCAGGCCGACAACAAGACCGCCGCGCCCAGGGCGCCGCGAAGCCACTTCGATTCAATGCAAGGCACGGTAGATCTCCTCGGCCAATTCATGCGACACACCATCGACGGTGGCCAGGTCCTCGACGCTCGCGCTGGCCACGCCGCGCACGCCGCCGAAGCGCTGCAGCAGCTTCGCACGTTTCTTCGGGCCGACGCCCGCGATGTCCTCGAGCCGGCTGCCGCCCGTTCGCACGCTCGCGCGGCGCGCCCGCATGCCGGTGATCGCGAAGCGGTGCGCCTCGTCGCGAATCTGCGCCACCAGCATCAGGGCCGCGGACTCCTTGCCGAGGTAGACCTTCTCGCGGCCGTCGGCGAACACCAGCTCTTCCAGCCCGACCTTGCGGCCCTCGCCCTTTTCCACGCCCACGATCAGCGAGACATCCAGCCCGAGCTCCTCGAACACCTCGCGCGCCATGCTGACCTGGCCGCGCCCGCCGTCGACCAGCACGAGGTCGGGCATGCGCACCGTCGATGCCACGCCGGGCTCGGCCAGCGCCACCGCGATCTTGCCGTAGCGACGGTTGAGCACCTGCCGCATCGCCGCGTAGTCGTCTCCGCCGGTGATGCCCTCGATGTTGTAGCGCCGGTACTGCGAGTTCTGCATCTTGTGGTCCTCGAACACCACGCACGATGCCTGCGTCGACTCGCCCGCCGTGTGGCTGATGTCGAAACACTCGATGCGGAAGGTATCCAGGTTCTCGGCAGCGATATCGAGCGAGTCCACCAGCGCGCGCGTGCGCGCCTGCTGCGAGCCTTCCTCGGCCAGCAGTTGCGCCAGCTTGATCTCGGCGCCCTTGATGCACATGTCCAGCCAGGCGCGGCGCGGCTCGCGCGGCTGGTGCTGCGCGGTGACGCGCACGCCGGCCTGCTCGGACAGCGCCTCGATCAGCGCCTTGTCCACCGCGTGGCTGGTCACCAGCAGCGGCGGCACGCCGCCCTCGAGGTAGTGCTGGGCGATGAACGCCTCCAGCACCTGCACCTCGGGATCGCGCGTGTCGGTGTCTTCCTCGCCGAGCGCGGTGGCGTCGTCCACATGCGCCGGGAAATACGGCCGGTCGCCGAGGTGGCGCCCGCCCCGCACCATCGCCAGGTTCACGCAGGCACGGCCGCCCTGCACCTTGACGGCGAGGATGTCGGCGTCCTTGCTGGTCACGCCGGTGTTGTCCTCCACCGCCTGCTGGTGCAGCACCTTCGACAGCGCGGCCAGCTGGTTGCGGATCTCCGCGGCCTGCTCGAACTGCAGCGCGTCGGCATGCACCATCATCTGCGCCTGCAGCGCGTCCATCACCTCCTGCTGCTCGCCCTGCAGGAAGCGCTCGGCGTGGCGCACGTCGCGCTCGTAGTCCTCGGGCGAGATGTACTGCACGCACGGCGCCGAGCAACGCTTGATCTGGTACAGCAGGCACGGCCGGGTGCGGTTGTTGAAGACGGTGTCCTCGCAGGTGCGCAGCTTGAACACCTTCTGCAGCAGGTGGATCGACTCCTTCACCGCCCAGGCGCTGGGGTACGGTCCGAAGTAGCGGTGCTTCTTGTCGACCGCGCCGCGGTAGTACGCGACCCGCGGGAACTGGTGCGATACGAGCTTGAGATAGGGGTAGCTCTTGTCGTCGCGAAAGAGGATGTTGTAGCGCGGCTTGAGCGTCTTGATGAGGTTGTTCTCGAGCAGCAGCGCCTCGGCCTCCGAGCGCACCACCGTGGTCTCGAGCCGCGCGATCTTGCCGATCATGTGCCCGATGCGCGTGCCGGCATGGTTCTTCTGGAAGTAGCTCGAGACCCGCTTCTTCAGGTCACGCGCCTTGCCCACGTAGAGCACTGCATCGCGTGCGTCGAAGTAGCGGTACACCCCCGGCAGCCCCGGCAGTGCTGCGACGTCGGCGAGCAGTCTTTCGCGCGCCGCGTCGCTCGGCGGCGAGTCCTCGTCAACGGTGGGAACCACATCGGTCATCACGCGAATTGTGCCGTGTCGATAATCGGCCGATGCTCTGGGATGTCTTCTGCCACGTCGTCGACAACTACGGCGACATCGGCGTGTGCTGGCGATTGGCCGCCGACCTGGCCGCGCGCGGCGAGCGCGTTCGCCTGTGGGTCGACGACGCCGGCGCGCTCGCCTGGATGGCCCCCGATGGGCATCCCGGCGTGCAAGTGCTCGGGTGGCACCAGGCCGACACGGCGCTGCACCCGGGCGATGTGGTCATCGAGGCCTTCGGCTGCAATCCGCCGGCGGGGTTCGTCGCGCGCATGGCGCGGGCGCCTCGCCCCGCGGTGTGGATCAATCTCGAGTACTTGAGCGCCGAGCCGTATGTCGAGCGCAGCCACGGCCTGCCTTCTCCGCAGATGAGCGGCCCGGCTGCGGGGCTCACCAAGTGGTTCTTCTATCCGGGCTTCACGCCGCGCACCGGGGGGCTGCTGCGCGAGCCCGGGCTGATCGAGCGACTGGCCAGCGCTTCGGGCGACCAATGGCTGGCCGAGCAAGGCATTGGCCGCAAGGCAGGCGAACGGGTGGTCAGCCTGTTCTGCTACGCCAACCGCAGGCTGCCCGCGCTGATCGACGCGCTGAGCGACACGCCGACGCTGCTGCTGGCCACCGCCGGCGCCGCCGCCTCGCAGATGAGTGCCGCCCTCGGCCCGTCACTGGCGCGCCGCGCGCTGCGCGCGGTCGTGCTGCCTTTCATGCCCCAGACCGAATACGACCGGCTTCTCGCCGCCAGTGACGTGAACTTTGTTCGCGGCGAGGACTCTTTCGTGCGGGCTCAATGGGCGGCCAAACCGTTCGTCTGGCAGATCTATGCGCAAGACGACGGCGCCCACGCAGCCAAGCTCGATGCCTTCCTGGACTTGTACCTGGCAGGTGCCGACCCCACGTTGTCCCGGCAGGTGCGCAGCCTGTGGGCAGCCTGGAACGGCTTGTCGCCCGGACTCCCGCCATGGCAGGAGCCCGTCGCGCCGGGCAGTGCTTGGCAGCTCCAGGCCGAACGCTGGCGTGACGGGTTGCTCGTCCAGCCGGACCTCGTCACGCAGCTCATCGGCTTCGTGATGGAAAGACGCTAAAATTCGAGGCTTTGCGCGTTCCGGGTCAGCTCGTCGGTGCGCGCTCATTCAAGGTCGGGGCACTTCGCCCACGGCCCACCGCACACGGAAATCGATATGAAGATCGCTCAGGAAATTCGCGCAGGCAACGTGATCATGCAGGGCAAGGACCCGATGGTCGTGCTCAAGACCGAATACAGCCGCGGAGGCCGCAACGCCGCCACCGTGCGCATGAAGCTCAAGAACCTGCTCAACAGCTCGGGCACCGAAGTCGTCTTCAAGGCCGACGACAAGATGGACCAGATCATCCTCGACAAGAAGGAGTGCACCTACTCCTACTTCGCCGATCCGATGTACGCGTTCATGGATGCCGAGTACAACCAGTTCGAGGTGGAAGCCGAGAACATGGGCGACGCCATCCAGTACCTCGAGGACGGCATGCCGGTGGAAGTGGTGTTCTACGACGGCAAGGCCATCTCGGTCGAGCTGCCCACCAGCCTGGTGCGCGAAGTAGCCTACACCGAGCCGGCCGTCAAGGGCGACACCTCGGGCAAGGTGCTCAAGCCCGCCAAGCTCAAGACCGGCTTCGAGATCTCCGTGCCGCTGTTCGTCGAAACCGGCGACAAGATCGAGATCGACACCCGCACGCACGAGTACCGCAAACGCGTCTGAGCCCGAGCGGGATCGTTGATGCAAGACAAAAGGGCGCTTCGGCGCCCTTTTCCTTGTCGGGCATCGCATGGCGCCTTCGCATAATCCGCCGCCATGAAGACGCATCCCATCGTGCCCGCCCTCATCGAGCGCACCGACGACGGCGTGTCGCGGTCGCCGCAGTACGACGACGTCTATCACCCCGCTGCCGGCGCCATCGACCAGGCCCGACACGTCTTCCTCGCCGGCAACGGCTTGCCGCAGCGATGGCAGGGACGCCCCCGTTTCGTGGTGCTGGAGACCGGATTCGGCCTCGGCAACAACTTCCTCGCCACCTGGGACGCGTGGCGGCGCGACACGCGCGCCAGCCGCCGGCTTCACTTCATCTCCATCGAGCAGCATCCGCTGACCCGCGAAGCCTTGCAGGCGCTGCCGCGCGACCCGGCACTCGCGCCGCTGGCCGCCGAACTGGTCGCTGCCTGGCCGCCCCTCACCTGCAACCTGCACCGGCTGGCCTTCGACGACGAGCGGGTCGAACTGCTGCTGGCCTTCGGCGACGTGGCGCAGTGGCTGCCCGAGCTGGTGGCGCAAGTCGACGCCTTCTATCTCGACGGCTTCGCGCCGGCGAAGAACCCGCAGATGTGGCAGCCGCGCCTGTTCAAGGCGATGGGCCGCATGGCCGCTGCGGGTGCCACTGCAGCCACCTGGACCGCGGCGCGGGCCGTGCGCGACGGTCTCGCGGCGGCGGGATTCGAGGTGGAACTCGCGGCCGGACAAGGCGGCAAGCGCGACATCACCTTGGCGCGCTTTGCCCCGCCGTTCGCGCCGCGGCGCGCCGTCTCGCGATCGGGCGACCGCACCGGCGACGCGGGGCGCGTCGCCATCGTGGGCGCCGGACTGGCGGGCTGCGCCAGCGCCGCCGCCTTCGCTGCGCAAGGATGGTCGTGCAGCGTGTTCGATCGCCATGCGTCGCCCGCGCAGGAAGCCTCGGGCAATCCGACCGGGCTCTTCCACGGCATCGTCAACCCGCAGGACGGCACGCATGCCCGCTTCAATCGGGCCGGCGCGATGCAGGCGCAGCGCACCGTCGAGCTCGCCATCGCGAGCGGGCGCGTCGGCGGCCAGGTGCAGGGCCTGCTGCGGCTGGAGACCGACGGGGACGATGCGGCCGCGATGCAATCGATCCTCGACAGCCTCGGCCTGCCGCCCGACTATGTGCGCGTGCTCGACGCACATGCGGCCAGCGCCCTCAGCGGGCTCGACCTGCGCCATCCGGCGTGGTTCTATCCCGGCGGCGGCTGGGTGAGGCCGGGCGAACTCGCCAGGCACCTGCTGGAGCGCGCCGGCAGTTCGGCGACCTGGCACGGCGCAACAGTCGTCGACGCCTTGCAGCGCCATGAGTCCGGGTGGCGCCTGCTCGATGCCGCGGGCCAGGCCATGGCCGAGGTCGACACGGTGGTGCTGGCCAACGCCGGCGATGCGCTGCGACTGCTGGGCCAGCCCGCCTGGCCACTGGAGAAGGTTCGCGGGCAGATCAGCATCCTCGCGTCGCCGCAGCGCGTGGCCGCGACACGGCTGCCGGTCGCCGGCACGGGCTACCTGCTGCCGGAGGTCGACGGACGCGTCGTCTTCGGCGCGACGTCACAGGCGGGCGACGAGACGCCCGACTGTCGCGACAGCGATCACGCGGAGAACCTCGCGAAGCTCGCAACGCTGACCGGCCGCCCCGTCGATGTGTCGCCCGCTGCTTTGCAAGGGCGCGTGGGCTGGCGTTGGGTCAGTGCCGACCGGCTGCCGCTGATCGGCGCCGTGCCGGATCTCGACGCTGCGCCATCCGCGCGCCTCGATCAGCCGCGCTTCGTGCCGCGCGTGCCGGGCCTGTTCGTCTTCACAGGGCTGGGGTCGCGCGGCATCGTGTGGTGCTCGCTCGGGGCACAGGTGCTGGCCGCGATGGCCAGCGGCGCGCCGGTGCCGCTCGAAGCGAGCCTGCTCGACGCCATCGATCCCGCGCGGTTCTTGAGCCGCAGCGCTCGCCGCGCGCTCGCTCAGGCCCCGGCGGGCGGGCGCGGCTGACGCAGCCAGTCGCGGATGAGGGCGTAGACCTTCGGGTGCCTGAGCAGGCCCATGTGGCCCACGCCGCGCAATTCGGCGCGCTGCACGTCCCCGCCCAGGCCGTGGTCGGCAGCGCTCGGGTGGCGCACCAGGCCGTCGCCCAGGGCGCGGTCGACCAGGCGGCCGGCCAGGCCGCCCGATTCGCCGGCCAGGCTGCCGCTGACCAGGCGAAGGGGGATGGCCGCCGACGTGGCCGCCGCGCCCAGCCCGTGGCGCAGGTCCTTGACGCCGCGGCTGCGGCTGTCGGCCAGGCGCGCGAGCGGCCGCGTCACCTCGGACACCCCCATGGCGACGGAGGCGAGGCGCCCGAGTTTTTCCAGCGGCGCGCCCTGATGCGGCGAGCCGAGGCAGATGATCATCGATGTGCGCGGCACCCACGCGGCTTGCGCGGCCGATGCCTGCTCGCAGGCGACGCGCGCCACCAGCCCGCCCATGCTGTGTCCGATCAGCGCCAGCTCGCGCACCTGCGGCGCCGCGGCCAGCAGCTGCGCCAGCTGCGTGCCCAGCTCGGTAGCGTTGTCCGTGATCGCGAGGCCGGTGTTGTAGCGCAGGTAGACGGCACTGAAGCCCTCTTGCGCCTGCAGCAGCGCGCCGTAGTCGGCGCCTTGCGCCGCCTCATCGGCGTCGTCCCATGCCGGCCCGGGACGGGACCAGCTGCGCTCGTCGCAGCCCAGGCCATGGAGCCACACGGCCACCCGCGGCGACAGGCTGCGCAAGGCAGCCGCATCAGCCAGGACCGGTCGGCCCGCGAACAGCAGCTGCAACGGGATGGCAAGCGTGTTGCCCGCTGCATCGAGGCGGTCGCCGAAGGCCGCATTCAGCGCGTTGCGCAGCCCGCGCTCGCCGCTTGCCGGGGGGGCGCCTGCACGGGCCCGCGAACGCTCGACGCCCGCCGCGAGCGCCAGCAGTGCGGAGCCGCCCGCGCGCACGCCCGCATAGACGGCGTCCGTGATCGTGTCGTGCGCGCTTTCGACCCAGCCCGACGGCGCGGCGATCACGGGGATCGTCTTCAATACGCGGAAGGTCTTGCCGGCGATCGCGTGGTGCATCTCCTGCACCCTCCGGCTCGTGGCGAGCAGGCCCGCTTGGGCCAGTGGCGCATAGGTCGCCTCGGCGGACACATCGCGCGGCTCGGCGCGCGGCGCGCGCGGCCGGCGCGTACGCGGGGTCGGCGTCAGGGGGCGACCTTGTTGTCGGCGCCTTGGCCGTCCTGCGGCGCCGGCGCTGCCGGCTCGGTGCCCGTGGCATCGCCGGCACCGGTGACGCCGGCGGTCTTGCGCGCAGCCTTTTCCTGCAGCTTCTCTTCTTTCTTCTTCTTCTTTGCCAGCTCGCGCTGACGCTTCTCGAACGAATAATTGGGCTTGGCCATGGGCCGTCCTTGTGTCGAATGCGCAGACCCCGAGGTTACGCTGTTTTGGGGGGCGTCAGAACTGCAGAGTCTTGACGCCTTGCGCCGTGCCCAGCAGGCAGACGCTGGCGCGGTTGCGCGCGAAGATGCCCACCGTCACTACCCCCGGCCATTGGTTGATCTCGCGCTCCATGCCCACGGGGTCGGTGATGGACAGCCCGCGAACGTCGAGGATGTGGCAGCCGTTGTCGGTCACCACGCCCTGGCGCAGCACGGGCTCGCCGCCCAGTGCGCGCAGCCTGCGGGCGATCTGCGCGGCGGCCATGGGGATCACCTCCACCGGCAACGGAAAGCGGCCGAGCGTCTGGACGAGCTTGGATTCGTCGGCGATGCACACGAAGCGCTCGGCGATGTCGGCGACGATCTTCTCGCGCGTGAGCGCCGCACCGCCGCCCTTGATCATGCAGCCGGCGCGATCGATCTCGTCGGCGCCGTCGATGTAGACCGGGATCGCCTCGACTGCATTGCTGTCGAGCACGGCGATGCCGTGCCCGCGCAGCCGCTGGGTGCTCTTCTCGCTGCTCGACACCGCGCCGGCAATGCGGTCCTTGATAGCGGCCAGCGCGTCGATGAAGCAGTTCACCGTCGAGCCCGTGCCCACGCCCACCACCTGCCCCGGCACCACGTGGGCCAACGCCGCGCGGCCCACCAGCACCTTCAACTCGTCCTGGGTCATTTTCAACGCCCTGTTTGCGACAATGCCTCGATTATCCAAGACGCCTTCCCATGCCCCTCGTCCCCTACGCCCTCGCCCGCCCGTTCCTGTTCGGGCTGGACGCCGAAACGGCGCACGACCTCACGCTCAACGCGCTGGCCTG
>DATFAY010000358.1:0-11330 GCA_035254085.1 Piscinibacter sp. | reverse complement strand
TCGCACCGCTACGGCCGGCGCATGCAGACCATCTCGGGCATCCACTACAACTGGTCGATGCCGGGGCTTTCCAACGACGACTACTTCGGCCTCATCCGCAACTTCCGCCGGCACTCGTTCCTGCTGCTGGTGCTGTTCGGCGCCTCGCCGGCGGTGAGCTCGAGCTTCGTCGCGGGCCACGAGCATCGGCTGCAGCCGCTGGGCGCGGGCACGCTGCATCTGCCGCACGCGACCTCCCTGCGCATGGGCGGCCTGGGTTACCAAAGCGATGCCCAGTCCGCGCTGTCGGTGAGCTACAACTGCCTCGAAAGCTACGCCGCGTCCTTGCAGGAGGCGCTCACGCAGCCGTATCCACCCTATGAGGCCCTGGGCATCCGCGACGGCGACGGCGAATACCGGCAGCTCGCCACCAGCCTGCTGCAGATCGAGAACGAGTTCTACGGCACGATCCGGCCCAAGCGGGTGATCCGGCCCGGCGAGCGGCCGCTGCACGCCCTGCGCGAGCGCGGCGTCGAGTACATCGAGGTGCGCTGCATGGACCTCGACCCGTTCGAGCCGGTGGGCATCGGCGCCGGCACGATGCGCTTCCTCGACGTCTTCCTGCTGCACTGCCTGCTCGCCGACAGCCCGCCGGACACGCCCCGGGAAATCGCCGCCCTGGCCCGCAGCCGGCGCCATGCGGCCGAGCGCGGTCGCGACCCGGCGTTGCGCCTGGAGCGCGACGGCGGGCAAGCCACCATCGCGCAGTGGGGCCTCGAGGTGCTGGCCGAGTGCATGCCGATCGCCGAAGCGCTCGATGCCGTGCACGGCGGCAGCGGACATGCCGCGGCCATCGACGCGGCGGCCCAGGCGCTGCGCGACCCCGCGCGCCTGCCGTCGGCCCGGGTGCTGGCCGCGATGCGCGAGAGCCATGGCGGCTCTCACGTCGGCTTCATCGCGGCGCGTTCGCGGGCGACGAAGCAGGCGCTGGTGCAGCGCCCGCTGCCGCTGGAAGCGCAGGCGCAATTCGAGGCGCTGGCAGCGCAGTCGCTCGCACTGCAAGAGCGCATCGAGGCGCAAGACACCCTCGACTTCGAGGAGTTCCGCCGCCAGTACGTGTCGCCGCAGCGACTGGAGGTCTGAGCGGGATCAGGCGGCCTGGAAGAAACCGCGCAGGAACGCGGCCGCCTCGGGCGAGAGACCCACGATCTTGTCGGTCGCCTGGCGATAGAACTTGAAGTTCAGCTCGGTCTCGGGCCGGCCGTCGTTCCAGTCAGCAAAGGGCTTGAGCTCGCCCCGCCCGAGCGGCCGCCGCGCGAGTTCGGTGCGCCTCACCTCGATGCTGACGCGCGGCGTCTGCCGGGCGATGCCGGGTTTCCTCGGCGTCGCGCTGGCCGAGGTCACGATCCCGCGCGCGACCAGGCCGGCCCCGCCCTCGTTCTCGCTCGCGAATACGAAGACTTCGTCGCCCGGCGCGATGCGCTTGCCGCCGTACATCGTCTTCTGCTCGTCGAACGTGAAGACCCGCGCCTGGGGGTCGTCGACCTTGGTCTTGATCGCGAACATGGCGAGATTTTCGCCCAAAGACTCGAACTTGATTCCGGCTCACGCCGCGCCGACCGTCTCCGGGTGGGGCCCGGCAATGGACGGTGCAGTGCGCGCGACTTCCTCCGGGCAGCAGGCGCAACGGTTGCGCCCGGCCTTCTTCGCCGCGTACAGGGCCCGGTCGGCAGCGGCAATGAGCGCCTGCGGCGAGGCCACGGCGCCTGTCGCGACCGACACGCCGATGCTCGCCGTCAACGGGTGGCGCAGTGCAAGCCCCGAGCCGCCGGCCAGCAGGCCACGAAAGCGCTCCGCGGCCACCTTGGCCGCTTCGAGGTCGGTGCTCGGCATGACGACCAGGAACTCCTCGCCGCCCCATCGGCCGACCGTGTCGTACGGACGAGTCGCTGCCCCCAGGGTGCGCGCGGCGAACTGCAACGCGACGTCGCCCGCCGCATGGCCCAGCGTGTCGTTGATGGACTTGAAATGATCGAGGTCGATCAGCGCGACGGCCAGCGGCTCGCCGGTGCGCGCATGCTGTTCCCATGCGAGCCTGAGTCGCTCGTCGGCTGCGCCGCGATTGAGCACGCCCGTGAGGTGATCCAGGCGTGCGAGCTCGCGCTGGCGGCCGAGCAGGCGCGCCATGAGCAGGAACAGGTAGCCGAAGTTGAAGACCGCCGACACCACCAGCGAACCCACGACGTTGGGCGAGCGCGCGGCGCCGCGGATCGCGGCCTGGTGGTCGCCGCCCACCAGGCCCACCGCGAGCGACACGAGCGCCACCAAGCCAACCGCTGCGCCGGGGAGGAGCGCGATCGCGACCACGGGTCGTGTCAGGCGGGTGCGCAGGCGCCGCCACAGCGCCGGCGCCGTGCCGAGCAGGAGCGCCGCGCTCGTCGCGGCGTAGGCCATCTGGCTGCCGCGCGCGACCAGCGGCGCCTGCAGTCCCGGCCAGGCATGCAGCGCCGCCATCAGCGCCATGCCGGCGACCAGCCAGCTGCCCTGCCAGCGGTCGAGCCGCGCGCGCCCGTCGGCGAAGACGTCGATGCCGCGCAGCGCGGCGGTAAAGCTCAGCATGGAGACCGCCAAGGCGGCAGTGGGCGTGTCGGAGGATGCATTGAGTGCCTGCATGGCCAGCACCACGCTCGCGGCCTGGCCCAGCGCATAGATGGCCCAATGCGCCAGCACGGCGCGTTCTTCGCGGACCAAAGCCGCGGCCACGGTCCATCCGAGGCCGTACAGAAAGAGCTGGATGCCGGCGAACGCTTCCAAGGGCATGTCGTGTGGCCTCAGTGGCGGCGTGCATGCTGCTGCACCGTCCGCACCAGTTGCTCGATCTCGATCGGCTTGGCCAGGTGCGCCACCATCCCGGCCTCGCGGCAGAGGCTTCGCTCGCCCGCCATGGCATGCGCGGTCTGGCCGACCACCGGCAACGCCGGGTCCAGTTCGTGCACGCGCCGCGTCGCGGTGTAGCCGTCCATGACCGGCATCTGGATGTCCATCAGCACGATGTCGTAGGGCTGGCCGTTCTCGGTGGCGACGCAGTGCACCGCCTCGCGGCCGTCGCCGGCCAGGGTGACGCTTGCGCCTTCCGTGGTGAGAGCAGCTTCGATGATGATGCGGTTGACCTCGTTGTCCTCGGCCACCAGCACCCGCACGCCCTGCAGGCGGCGCTCCGTCGCCGACCAGCGCGCCGCGGCGTCGGCCTCCCGCGGCGCCGGGGTGCAGGCCTGCAGCGGCAATCGCAGCTCGAACACGCTGCCGCGGCCGGGCTCCGACTGCACGGTGATGTCTCCGCCCATCAGGCGCGCCAGGCGGCGGCTGATCGACAGCCCCAGTCCCGTGCCGCCGAAGCGCCGGGTCGTCGACGCATCGGCCTGCCGGAAGGGCTCGAACAAGTGCGACAGCTGCTCGCAGGAAATGCCGATGCCGGTGTCGCTCACGCGCACGACCAGCTGCGCGCCATCGACCATGGCCCACACCGACACGCTGCCGCGCTCGGTGAACTTCACCGCGTTGGTGAGCAGGTTGAGCACCACCTGGCGCAGGCGCAGCGGATCCCCGAGGCAATCGGGCGGCACCTGGGGCGACACCTCCGGATGCAGCGCGAGGCCCTTCTGCGCAGCCTGCTCGCGCACCAGGCTCACCGCCTCGGCGACGACCTGGCGCACGCTGAGCGGCACCGACTCCACCTCGAGCCGGTTGGCGTCGATCTTGGACGAGTCGAGCACGTCGTTGATGACCGCGAGCAGCTGCCGCGAGAGCTCGAGCACGCGGCCCAGCGCGACCTTGGTTTCGCCATCGGCACGCGCCCATTGCATCTGGGTGAGGCCGATGATCCCGTTGAGCGGCGTGCGCACCTCGTGGCTCACGTTTGCCATGAACTCGCTGCGCAGCCGCGACAGGCGCTCGGACTCCTGGCGCGCGCGCTCGCGTGCCTTCTCGTGCGCGCGCCGGTCGGAGACATTGCGGACCACCGCGATCATCTCGCCGTCGCCAAAAGGCAGCAGCCGCGCCTCGAAGTCGGCCTCGCCGCCTTCCAGCGCGAGCGTGTACTCCAGCTCGGACGGCTCCGGGTGATGCTGCATCGCGGCGAGCGCGTCGGCGAACTGCTGGGCCACCGCCGGCGGCAGCACGTCCTGCATGCGGGGCCGCGCAAGCGGGTCGCAAGCGGCGTAGAGCTCGACGTCGCGTCTCGCGCGAAAGTCCAGGATGGTGCCGTCGGGCGCCACGCGAAGGTACATGTCGGCCAGCCGCTCGAGCAGCAGCGCCGCTTCGCGCTGGAAGACGTCCGGCTGGCTTTGCGGGGTTTTCGGCGCCACCGCGTCGGGCACGCAATGCCGGCTTGCCTCGTCCCGATCGGTCGGTTCAACCATGGCACCACCCTAAATACCCAATATATCCAAATTGTGCATCATGATGGCGCGCCGTGATGAGCCATCGACTCGGCTCGCCGCGCACGGACGCCGGTGTCGTGAGCGATTCCTCATCCGCGCCGCATGGCGGGGCCGTCGGCGCCACCGGCGATGCGCCGCGCCCGGGGAGCCGGACGGCCACGCGTGAAGCTGCGCCACATCAAGGCAGCCGCCCTGCCGCTTCCGAGAATGCTGCATCTCCCCACGCGAGGGCTACCCTCATGTGCCATCGTCACCGGCCCCTCACGGCCGCGTTGTTCGGGCCCATGCTCGCGGCGGCCGTGCTGCCGCGCGAAGCGCTCGCGCAGCAGGTGCCGGGCACCTCGCTGCTCGACGGCGTGGTCGTGATCGGACAGCGCGCCAGCCTGTCCACCGCGCAGGCCCTGCGCCGCGACGCCGATGGGATCGTCGATGCCGTCATCGCGGAGGACATCCTCAAGCTGCCCGACTTCAGCGTCAGCGAGGCACTGCAGCGGGTCACGGGCGTGCAGGTGGCGCGCGACCGCGGCGACGGCGTGAACGTCGCCATCCGGGGGCTCGCGCAGACCGAGACGCTGCTCGACGGACGCGAAGTCTTCACCGCCGGCACGGGCCGCACGCTCGACTTCTCGACCGTGCCGGCCGAGATGGTGTCCGCGATCCGCGTCATGAAGACCGGTTCCGCCGACCAGATCCAGGGCGGGCTCGGAGGCACCATCGACCTGCGCACGCGCCGGCCCTTCGACTTCGCCGATGGCGCATCCGTCCTGTCGCTGCGCTCGGTGCACGCCGACCTGGCAGGGCGGACCGAACCCCAGGCGTCGATGCTGCTCAGCCGGCGCGGCGTCGCGGGCTCCTCGGGCGAGTGGGGGCTGCTCGTGAGCCTGGCCTACCAGCGGCGGGCCTTCCGCGAAGACCAGAAGAGCGCCGGCGCGCCGATGCTGCGCAGCGACCTGGTGCCCGGACAGGCCGTGAGCGTGGCCAGCAGCACCAGCGAGACCACCAGCATCGGACACCGCGACCGCCTGGGGGGCAGCGCGGTGCTGCAATGGCGCCCTCGCGCCAACATCGAGATCACGGCCGAGATCGCTCACGCCGAACTGCGCACGGTGCAGGACTCCTTCCAGATCAATGCCTCGCCCGGGACCGGCGTGGTGCCGGGCAGCGTGGTATTGTTTCCGGGCACCGCGGACGTGCAGCACATCGCCTGGACCCAAGCGCCGATGTCCATCCTCAGCTTCGCGCGCGACACCGTCGACCGCAGCCGCCAGGCGGCCCTCTCGGCGCGCTGGTCGAGCCCGAGAACCGCGCTGAGCGCCGACCTGAGCAGCACGCGCAGCCTGGACCGCCTCTTCTTCAGCGGCCCCACCCTGGCCGCGACTGCCGCGCAGTTCACGCAAGACGTGTCCACCACGCCGCCCTCGACCGCCGTCGCCGGCACGCCGATGCTCGACCCCGCGAGCTACCGCTTCGCCGGCGTCGCCTACCGCACGCGGCCCTTCGACGGGCGGCTCACCGCGCTGCGCCTGGACCTCGAGCATCGGCCGGCCACCGCGTGGGTCGACATCGTCGGCGCGGGGTGGCGGATGTCCGATCGGCACGCGGGCAACAGCCCCGGCCTGATCTTCGGCGATGCACCGCTGAACGGTCCGTCCGCGGCAGACATGCCGGGCGCCACCTTGCCGAATCCGTACCGGGACTTCCTGCCTGGCGTCGCCGCGCAGAGCCTGCGCGACTTCCTGGTGGCCAACCTCGCTCTGGCGCGCGACCCACAGGCGCTGCGCGACTCGTTCGGGATCACCACCGCCTTGCCCACCTCGGCCAGCCCGCTCAGCCTGTGGAGCATCCGCGAGCAGACGCAGGCGGCCTACCTGCAGGCACGACTGCAGCACCCGCGGCGGTCGCTCGACGGCGTGGTCGGCTTGCGCGTGCTGCGCCTGCGCGAGTCGGCATCGGGTTCGCAGACGGACCCCGCAGGCAGTGGGCTGTTGCCGCTGCAGCAGGACGTCACCACGACCGACTGGCTGCCCAGCGCGAGCGCCCGGCTCGGGCTCGGCGGCGGCACTCAGCTGCGCGCTGCGGTTTCGCGCACCGTGACGCGGCCGACCTTCGACCAGCTGTCGCCTTCGCTGTCGCTGGTGCCCAATGCGATCAACCCGGCGCTCAACCAGGGCAGCGCGGGCAACCCGGCGCTGCGCGCGATCCGCGCCAACAACCTCGACCTCGCGCTGGAACACTACACCGACGCGCACAGCTCGGTGCTCGCCACGCTGTTCGCCAAGAACGTCGACGGCTTCGTCACCCGGGTGAGCCAGGCCGAGCGCTACGGCGGAGTCGACTACCTCGTGTCGCGACCGCAGAACACCGGCAAGGGCCGCATTCGCGGGGCCGAGCTGGCGTTCCAGCGGTTCTTCGACCAACTTCCCGGCGCGTGGCGCGGGCTCGGCCTGCAGGCCAACCTCACCTATGTCGACAGCCACGCCGCCAGCCCCCTGCTCGGCCAGGACGCGCCGCTGGCGGGCCTGTCGCGCACCAGCGCGAACCTCATCGGCCTGTACGAACACGGCCCGGCGTCCGCGCGGCTCGCCTACAACTGGCGCAGCCGCTTCCTCAGCGACACGGTGAGCGTCGTCGGCCTCGGTGCCCTGCCCGTGTACACCAGCGCCTACGGCTGGCTCGATGCGTCGTTTCGATGGCGTGTGAGCGAGCGCCTCAGCATCGCGGTCGAAGGCTCGAACCTGCTTCGCACCCTGCGCCACTCGTATTTCGGCGCGGCCACGCGGCCGCGCGACGCCTGGCTCAACGATCGTCAGTTCGGCGTGGCGGCCACGCTGCGCTTCTAGGGAGAGCGCAGCCATGCCCATCGTCGCCACCTTGCCGCGCGCGCGCTCCAGGCGGCCGTTCCGGCTGCTGCTGGTCGACGACGATGCCAGCTTCCTCGAGATCGTCTCGATTCTGGTCGCCGACCACCTGCCCGGGGTGTTGCTGCAGACCGCGCGCAGCGGCGTCGAAGCGCTGCGTCAGATGGCTGCACAGGCGCCGCAGCTGCTGATGGCCGATGTCGTCATGCCGCACATGGACGGCCTGGAAATGCTGCGGCACCTGGCGACGCAGCCGCACCGGCCCCCCGTGGTGGTGCTCACCTCGGTGCTCGATGCCGACGACATGCAAAGCTACGGCGAGATGCCCGCCGACGCGTTGTTCATGCCCAAGCCGCTGGACCAGGACGCCTTCGTTCGCCTCGTGCGTGCGGCGTCGTCCGCGGCCGCCGGTGCCGCCGACTAGGAGGCCGTCATGCTCGCCGCGCCCGTGCTCGCGTGTGCGCCCAGGCGGCGGATTTGGCTCTTCGCGGCGGTGCTGGCCTTCATTCCGTTGCTGGCTGTCGCAGCCGCCATCACGCCCGGCACCGACGGCTGGGAGGCGCAGACCCAGCGCATCCGCGCGCTCCTGAAGAGCGACGTGCCGGCAGCGCTGCAACTGGCCCAGCGGCTGGAGTCGTCGTTGGGCACAGACCCGCCGCCCGCGCGGCGCATCGAGGCACTCAATCTGCTGGCGCGGGCAGAGGCCTACGGCGCGCTGAGCGATCTCGCCGACGACCATGCCCAGCGGGCCCTCGCGCTCGCTCGCGAGCAGCACGACCGCGTGGGCCAGGTCGAGGCGGACCTCAACATCAACATCAACGCGGTGAACCTGAGCCGCATCGATCTCCTCGTGGCCGCGACCAATGACGGCATGGCGGCGATCCAGGGGCTGCACCAGCCCGACCTGGTGGTCGAGATGATGCTGCAGGCGGCCGTCACCGACCGGCGCATCGGGCAGTTCAACGAATCGGTCGAGCTGGCCCTGCGGGCGCTGGAGATCGCGCAGCGCAGCGGCAGCCCGGCTGCCCTCACCTTTGCGCACCAGGCGCTCGGCATCTCGTTCGGCCAGAGCGATCGGCACATCGAGGCGGACGAGCACTTCCGGGCCATGCGCACGCAGGCCCAGCGCGCGCACTTCAAGCTCGAGGAGGCGCTTGCCCTCCTGAGCCTGGCCACCAGCGCGGCGCAGGCAGGCGACTTCCGTGCCGCGGAGTCGCAAAACCGCGAGGCGATCGCACTGCTGCAGCAGATGGGCGCCCCGTTCGCGCTCGCCCACGCGCGCTTCGGGCTGGCCGACACCTTGCGGCTGCAGGGCCGCCATGCCGAGGCGATCGAGGTGCTGCAAGGCGTGCAGGACATCTACACCCGCTATCCGAACAAGATCGGCCGCTGGTTCCTGCTCAATGCACTGAGCCTCGCGCACGAGGCCTTGAAGGACCGCCCTGCCGCGTGGGCCAGCGCCCAGCAAGCCTACGAGCTCGCGCAGATCATCGGCTTGCCGGTCTACCGCACCGAGGCCGACCAGCGCCTGGCCGCGCTGGCGGCCGCGTCGGGCAACTACAAGCTTGCCTACGAGTACGCGCTCGACGCCGCGCGCCTGCAAGCGCGCGCCGCCAGCGAGAAGGCCAGCAGCCACATCGTCGAGCTCGCGCAGCGCTACGAGAACGAGAGCCGCCAGCGGGCCTTCGAGGAGCTCACGCAGCGCAACCAGCTGCAGACCAGCGAGCTGCGCCAGCGGGAGCTGCGCAACCTGTACCTGAGCGCACTGCTGGGACTGAGCCTGGCCGCGCTGGCGGGCAGCGCCTTCTTCGTGATCCGCCTGCGCCGCTCCGACAACGCAGTGCGCGCGCTCAACGCCACTCTCGAGCAGCGCGTGGAGGCGAGCACTGCCGAACTGCGCCGCACGCAGGGCTACCTGCGGGTGCTGCTCGACACGCTGCCGCTGTGGGCCTGGTTCAAGGACACCGGGGGCCGCTACCTCGCCGTCAACCGCGCGACGGCGGCTGCCTGCGGCGTTGCCGTGCCGGACATGGTCGGGCGGCAGGACGAGGGGCTGTCCCCGCCCGGCATGGAGCCGATCCTGCGGGCCGAGGACAGCGAAGTGCTCACGCGGCGCGAGCGGCACACCTACGAGGCCGCGCTGCCCGATCGCGGACAGCCGGTGTGGATGGAGGTGTACAAGGCGCCGGTGCTGGCCGACGACGGCACGCTGCTGGGCATCGTGGGCGTCGCGCGCGACATCAGCGAGCGCAAGGCCGCCGAGGCGGCGCGCGAAGCGGCCCTCGCCGAGGCCGAGCGGCTCGCACGCCAGCGCAGCGGCTTCCTCGCACAGATGAGCCACGAGCTGCGCACGCCGCTCAACGGCATCCTGGGTTTCGTGCAGATCCTGCAGCGCGAGAAGTCGCTCACCGAGCGCCAGATGCGAGGCCTGAAGATCATCGGCGAGAGCGGACAGCACCTGCTCACGCTCATCAACGACATCCTCGACCTGGCGCGCATCGATGCGGGCCGGCTGGAGTTCTGCCCGAGCGAGTTCGAGTTGCCCGGCTTCCTCGACGTCGTCTCCGACATCGTGCGCGTCAAGGCCGAGGAGAAGGGCCTGCTGTACGTGTTGCAGGCCGACGCGACGCTGCCTGCGGCCGTGCGCGCCGACGAGAAGCGGCTGCGGCAGGTGCTGCTCAACCTGCTGTCCAACGCGGTGAAGTTCACCGACAAGGGCATGGTCAGCCTCACGGTGTCCGCCAGGCCCGGGCGCGCCGGACACAGCCGGCTGCGCTTCGACGTGCGCGACAGCGGCATCGGGATGACGCCCGCCCAGCAGAGCCGCCTGTTCCAGCCCTTCGAGCAGGTGGGCGATGCCAAGCGGCGCGAAGGCGGAACCGGGCTCGGGCTGGCGATCAGCCAACAGCTGGTGCGCCTCATGGGCGGCGACATCCGCGTGGAAAGCGAAGCCGGCCAAGGCAGCCACTTCGGCTTCGAGGTCGAGCTGCCCGTCGTCGCGCCCACGACCGCCCCACATGCGCACGGCGTGCCGGTGGGTTACGTCGGCCCGCGCAAGAGGGTGCTGATCGCCGACGACTCCGCCTCCAACCGCGCGGTCCTGGTCGAAGCGCTGCGCCAGCTCGACTTCGAGGTCGACGAGGCGGCCGACGGCGCCCAGGCGGTGCTGCGCGCGCTGCTCGGCCATCCCGACCTGGTGATCATGGACGTCGTGATGCCGGTGATGGACGGCATCGACGCGACGCGTGCCGTGCGCGAATCGGCCGGGCTCTCGCACATCCCGGTGATCGCCTGCTCGGGCAGTGCCGACGACGGAATGCGCGCGGCCTGCCGCGCCGCCGGGGCCAATGGCTTCCTCTCCAAGCCGGTGGACCTGGACGAGCTGCTCGAGCTGATCCGGCAATGCCTGCGTCTCGAATGGCGCTGGGAGGCGCGACAGCCGGTGGCCGCCCGCCCCTGAGCGCGCGGGTGCGCAGCCGCGTGCGGCTCAGGCGGGGGCCGGACGGGCCGCTGCACGCGCTGCCTTGCGCAGCGCCACCGCATCGGGCAGGTCTCGCTGCGCGGTCGTGGTGCGAAACACCTGCACCGCGGACTTCACCACCTCGGCCCGGTCGTTGAGCGTGGCGACGGCGGCGCTGAGCTCCTCGACCATCGCCGCGTTCTGCTGCGTGATGCCATCAAGCGACGACACGGCCGCGTTGACCTGCGAGACGGCGGCCAGCTGCTCGTCGCTGGCTCGGCAGATCGCCTGCACCTGCTCGCGCAGGCCGTGCATCTGCCCGGCGGTGTGATCCATCGCCTGCCATGCGGCTTCGCCCTGCTGCACGCCCGTGTCGATGCGCGCCTGCGCGGAGACGATGAGGTCCTTGATCTCGCGCGCGGCAGTGCCGCTGCGCCGCGCCAGCGCCTGCACTTCGCCGGCCACGACCGCGAAGCCCTTGCCGTGCACGCCGGCGCGCGCCGCCTCCACGGCCGCGTTGAGCGCGAGGATGTTGCTCTGGAAGGCGATGCCGTCGATCGCCTGGGTGATGTCCTGGATGCGCAGCGAGGCTTC
>DATFAY010000357.1:0-7901 GCA_035254085.1 Piscinibacter sp. | reverse complement strand
CCGATGTTCACTGTCGCCGCCATGGAATAACTGGCGGTACTCAGTAGAACAGCGGAAGCCAAGACTTGAAGGTTTCTCTTCATGATTGGATTCCTTGTTGAGAGGTAGAGACGAGTCCCGTCATTGGCCTGTTTCCAGGGTCGCCACCGCTGACGGCGATGCAGTGACGGCGGGTAACTTGGGCAACGGCCATGCCCGAAACCCGATTCCCTGCGGCACTCCCCCCAAGTCGGGGGGTGGGCGATGGCCCGCATCCCGCCTTTCGTGACCAGTTGTGTCGCGCTTGATTCGACGCCAATGCACCAGCCATGGACCGCGAGTGAGTGCCCGCGCGGCAGCACCCGCGCATTGATCTCCCGCCTGCCGCCGGGCGGACGCGCCTGCAGAAGTTGCAGTCACTTGCGCCGGTCCGGAACTTCTTGCCGGCAGCCGCCTCGCGACGACGCGCGCTCAGCGCGTGAGGAACTGATCGAGCGGCGGACGACCGGCCGTGACGCTCGGCGGCGCGGCTCGGCCGACACGCACGAACATGAAGGCCGCGCGCGGCCGCCCGTCGGTCAGCCGGTCGAGGCGCTCGATCAGGCGCCGTTGCGCCGCGGGCGCCACCCATCCTCCGCCGGCACGCTGGTGCACGAGCGCGGATGCGGCCGCCATCGGCTGCAGGGCGAGCCGGGCGGCCGTCGCGGCCAGCCACACTCGCTCCAGCGCGCGGCCGGCATACAGCGCCGCCAGCCGTGGATCGGCGAGGTCGCACACGATCAACCCCAGATGCGGCGCCAGCCGGCACGGCAGGTCGGCGGCGCGCAGGCCCAGCAGGTGATGCATGCCGATGCGCGTCAGTGCGTGCATCAGCGGCCAGCGCCGCAAGGCCGCAAACGCAGGGCGCATCGGAGGTTCGACCTCCAGTGCGCCGGGGGGCAGCCCGAGCGTCGTGCCGGCATGCCAGCCCGCGTCGAAACGCACCGCGCCGAACAGCTCCTGGTGCAGGGCCGGGCGGCAGAAACGCTCGGTCTCGGCGATGCGCAAGGCCTGCAGTGCCACGCGCCGGCGATCCGGATCGTCCAGCCACAGCAGTGTCGCGCCCGGCACGGCGCCGGCGGCGGCTGCGAGGCGCGCCAGCAGTGCGGCGTCAAGCGATCGGCGGCGAAAGAAGCGACGGTTGCTGTGCCGCTCGTCGATGGCGGCAGCCAGCGGCTCCTCGACGGCCGGCGCGGCGGTCCAGCGGCATTCGGCGATCAGGTCGGCGCGCGCGGTGTCGGGCATCCAGCGCGTGGCCTGCGCAAGGCCGAGCTGTGCGGCACGCAGGGCCATGTTCTCCAGCACCGCACCGTAGGACACCAGGCCGAGCATGCGCCGGTGCGGCTGCGCGACCCACGTCGACGTGTCCGTGGAGACGAGGGCGACATGGTCGGCGCTGAGCTCGAAGCGAAAGTGATGCCGGTTGTCTGCCGAGGGGGCGAGGATGCCGCTTTGCAGGATCGCGCGAAGCGGCTCGTTGGCCGGCAGCGCCGTGCGCGGCTCGACCGAGGAGGAGGTGACGCTCATGAAAGTCCCAGACGCTTCTTGGCGATGGCCAGCAGCAGGCGCTGCATCGGGTTGCGGTGGCCGCCGGGGCGCCAGGTGTGCTTGAGGCGGTTGCGGTAGGCGTCGAAGTGCAGGCCCCAGGGAGCGGAGAGCACTTCACCGCGCTGCAGGATCAGCTTGAGCACCTGGGCCGCCGCGATGCCGCTGCACAGCTGGACCGCGATGATGGTCGACGGCCCGCGGCGCTGCGAGAGGTTCACGTGCGACGGGTCGGCCAGGTAGCCCATCTGCAGCATGGCCGGCGACAGCCCGACCAGGAAGCGCAGCGCCTGCTGGTCCTCGGTGTGCCCCGCCATGCCGAAGTAGTCCTCGAAGCTCATGCCGCCGGGCACGAAGTTGAGCAGCGCCGCTCCCATGCCGAGCGGCGCGACCGTCGTGGCCGGGATGCCGCGCTCGGCGCAGCGCGCGAACACCGTGCGCCGCATGTCGAGGGCGAAGAAGTCGAGGCCGTCGAGGTAGACGTCGCCGTCGGCGAGGAAGGCGCCGACGTTGTCCGGCGTGAGCCCCTGGTCGAAGACCCGGATGTCGAGATCGGGGTTGATCTCGCGCGCCATCTCGACCATCACGTCGATCTTCGGTCGATCGATGGCGCTCAGCGTGGCGCCCGCCTGGCGGTTGAAGTTGGCGATCGAGAAGGTGTCGAAGTCCGCCAGCGAGAAGGCACCGATGCCCAGGCGCGCCATCGTCAGCAGGTAGATGCCGCCGACGCCGCCGAGCCCGGCGATGCACACGCGCGAGCGGCGCAGCCGCTGCTGCTCGTTGTCGGTGACCCAGCCGAGGTTTCGGGAAAACGCCTCTTCGTAGGAATAGACGGTCGCAGGAGCGGTCACTGGACGGTGCGGGCAGCGGACGGTAAGGCAGCCCTGGGCAAACGGCGTTCCCGCGCGCCGCACGCCGCGTCAGCGGCGGCGCAGGCGCCCCACGATTCCCGCCTCCTCGGCCACCGAGAAGAAGTACGGGTAGAGCGAGCGCTCCGTGGCCGACAGGTGCGGCTTTCCGCCGAAGTGAGCGATCTGTGCGTGGGCGTGCGCGAAGTCGAGCGACAGCAGCACCGCCGGCGCATTGACGCGCCGGTTCAGGCGCTCGCCGCTCTTCACCTCGAAGCCGAGCATGCGCTCGTAGTAGCGCACGTGGCGCGGGTTGACCTCGATGAGCAGGTTCTGGAAGCCCTGGATGCGATGGGCGTAGATGTAGGCCACGTGAAAGAGCGAGGCCAGCACGCGCTTGGACTTCACCACGCTGTCCATCGCCAGCTTGGTGAACTCGCACACCCGCCGGCCGCGCCGGCGCAGCACGTCGACCTCTTCGCGGAAGAGGTCGTCCACGTGCAGGCCGTTCGGCGAATCGAAGCCGACGGTGATGGTGCCGATGGTGTCCTCGTGCTCGCTGGCCATCAGCGTGATGCCGTTGGGCATCGGTTGCGAGGGCAGACCGGTCGAGGTGTAGCCGCGCGTCGCGTACATCCGGTTGATGAGAATGCTGGCCGAGCTGCGGTGGCCGAACGAATCGGCCGCGCGGATCTTGAACAGCCGCTCGCACTCGTCGGCGTCGGGTATGTCGCTTGCCTCGTTGGCGTCGAGCAGCATCGATCGCAACGGATGGGGCGTCTCGAACGGTACGCCGATGATCGTGTTGCCGGTCTCGTTCTCTTCCCGATCCTGGGCGACGCCCAGTGCGGATGGGGGAGGGTTCAGCCCGTGTGGATGGGAGCCCAGTGGGATCTCGCTGGCGGTGTGCATGCGTGCCCTTGAATGCAATCGATGAACGTCATGGGCAACCCGCTCGCGTGCAAGAAGTACACGCAAGAGCCGCTCGCCCTCGATCTCCTCTCCTGGCCCGATGTGTTCGTCCGGCACCGCGTTCACGGTGCCGTGGCACGGGTCGATCGCCTGTCGCGAGCGTCTCGACCGCGCGCGCCGACGACACATTTCCCCTTCACGTCGTCAGCTTGTCGATGGCGACGAGCTTAGGCCAGGGCCTTTGTCCATGCAACGTTGGATGGGTTGCCAGTTGTTCCCTTCTCGTGTAATTCCTACTCACCTCGCGGCGTGCGCTGACAGTTCTTGGCAGGTCGGTTTGCGCGTCATCAAGCCAGCGATCGATCGCATGTTTTCCGGCCTTTGCATCACTCGACCGGCATCAGCAGATCGCGGTCGGAAAGGTAGTAGCGCGCGGCCATCTTCCAGTCGGTGCGCACCGCGTCGCGCGCCTCGCGCAGCGTGATCTCGCCGCTGCACACCATGTGGCGCAGCTTGCCTTCGAGCCGGTCCTTGGTGCGTGCGCCCCACGGCCCGTCGATGGGCTGCAGCCACAGGTTCTCGGCCTTGCGCGGGTGACCCCCCAGGCCCAGCGGCACGACGAAGTCCACTTCGTACTTGCTCGACTGCGCGGGCGGCAGCCCGGCTTCCTTCATGAGGCGCGCCTTCGTCTCATGCAGGAAGGCGGCAGGCGGGCGCACCGCCGCGGACCAGCCGGTGGTGCAGATCGTGCGGCGGATGTTGGCCTGGCTGACGGCCTCGTTGAACGCCCCCGGTGGCGGCGGCCGCGGGTCCTTGGACTCCGTCGACTCCTTCGCGTCGTGCGGCTCGAGGGGCCAAAGCGCATCGAACCTCAGCGGCCACTCGGCGCAGCCCGCGGTGACCGCGGCCAGCAGCAAGGCCAGCCAGGACGATGCACGTGTCATGCGAGGCAAAAAGGTGAACGGAGTCACCGCCCGTAGGCAATCGCCGTGCCGCCCTGCCCCCCGACTTCAGGGCCGGAACAGGTCGAGGATGCTGTTGCGCTCGTCGTCGGTCGGCGCATGGGGCGCCGCAGCCTCCAGGCCGAGGGTGGCGACCGCGCTGGCCGGCGTGTGCTCCTCGAGGTACCACTCGCCGTTGATCTGCACGACGCCGTCGGGCGCGACGGGCTGGTCCACGGGAACATCCTTCAGCGCGTAGCCCATGAAGTCGAGCCAGATCGGCAGCGACAACCCGCCGCCGCTCTCGTGATCGCCCAGCTTGCGCGGGCTGTCGTAGCCGACCCAGACCACCGCGACGAGCGAGCGCTGGTAGCCGGCGAACCAGGCGTCCATCGCGTCGTTGGTGGTGCCGGTCTTCCCGGCGATGTCGGGGCGCCCGAGCACCGCCTGCGCACGCGCGGCCGTGCCGCTGCGGGTCACCTCCTGCAGCAGATCGGTCATCACGAACGCGTTGCCGGCGTCGATCGCGCGCAGCGATTCGTCCGCGGCGGGCGCTTGCCAGCGTGCCAGCGGCCGCCCGCGACCGTCGTCGAGGCTGCGCACCAGCATCGGCGCGAAACGGTAGCCGCCATTGGCGAACACGCTGTAGGCCGACGCCAACTGCAGCGGCGTGACCGAGCCGGCTCCCAGCGCCATCGTGAGGTAGGGCGGATGCTTGTCGGCGTCGAAGCCGAAGCGCGTCAGCCAGTCCTGCGCGGCCGCGGTGCCGATCGTCTGCAGGATGCGGATCGACACCATGTTCTTGGATGCAGCCAGCGCCTTGCGCATCGTCATCGGTCCGTCGAAGCGGCCGTCCGAGTTCTTGGGCTCCCACGCTTGGCCGCCGTTGGCCTCGGCGTCCCATGCGAGCGGGGCGTCGTTGATCAGCGTCGACGGCATGATGCCGCGCTCCAGCGCGGCCGAGTAGATGAACGGCTTGAGGCTCGAACCGGGCTGGCGCCAGGCCTGCGTGACGTGGTTGAACTGGTTCTTGGAGTAGTCGAAGCCGCCGACCATGGCGCGGATGCTGCCGTCGCGCGGGTCCATCGCGACGAACGCGCCCTCGACCTCCGGCAGCTGAGTGATGGCCCAGTCGCCACGCGGCCCCTGCACGAGCCTGATCACCGAACCCGCTCGGATGCGCAGGCGCGACGCCGCGCGGGCGGCGAGCGCGCCGCCGACCTGCCGCAGGCCTTCGCCCGAGACGACGACCGTGTCGCCGTTCTGCAGTTGCGCCTGGACGTGCTGCGCATCGGCCTGCAGCACGACCGCGGACTTGAGCTCGTCGTTGTCGGGGTGCTCCGCGAGCGCCTCGGCGATGTGCGCCTCGAGCTCGGCCGCATCACGCGGCAGGTCGATCTGCGCTTCCGGGCCGCGATAGGGCTGGCGGCGCTCGAAGTCGAGCAGCCCCTTGCGCAGCGCGCGGTAGGCGGCCATCTGCTGGCCCGAATCGATGGTCAGCGTGACGTCGAGACCGCGGGTGTAGGCGTCCTCGCCGTACTGGCTGTAGATGAGCTGGCGTGCGGTTTCGGCCACGTATTCGGCGTGCACGGGCATGTCATGCGGGGCGCGCAGGTGCAGGGGCTCGTCGCGCGCCTGCTGCCAGCGGGCGACGTCGATGAACCCTTCGTCGCGCATGCGGTCCAGCACGTGCCGCTGGCGCGCCACCGCGCGGCGCAGGTCGATGATCGGGTTGGCGCGGATGGGCGACTGCGGCAGGCCGGCCAGCATGGCCACCTCGGCCAGCGACAGATCGTCCAGCGCCTTGCCGAAATAGATCTCCGCGGCCGCCGCGAAGCCGTGCGCGCGCTGGCCGAGGTAGATCTGGTTCATGTAGATCTCGAGGATCTGCTCCTTCGAGAGCTCGCGCTCGATCTTGAGCGCCAGCAGGATCTCGTAGATCTTGCGCACGTAGTCCTTGCGCGTGGGCAGATAGAAGTTGCGCGCCACCTGCATCGTGATCGTGGACGCGCCCTGGCTGCGCGGCTTGACGAGGCTCGCCAGGCCGGCGCGGATGACGCCCTTGTAGTCGACCCCGTGGTGCTCGCGAAAGCGCGCGTCCTCCACTGCCACCACGGCATCCTGCAGCCGCTTCGGGATCTCGGCGATCGGCACGAAATGCCGCCGCTCCTCGCCGAACACGCCCAGCAGCACGCCGTCGGCGGAGAAGATGCGCATCGGCAGCTTGGGCCGGTAGTCGGTCAGACTGGCCAGCGCCGGCAGGTTCGGCAGCATCGTCGCGATGGTGACGCCGCCCACCAGCAGCGAGGCGAGCATCGCGCCCAGGACGAAACCCGCGGCCCAGCGCAGCCCCCGCCATGCACGCATGGGGCGGGTCGATTCGGGCGCGTGATCGCGAGTCGACGAGCCTGACGGCTGCTCGGCGGGCTCGAGGGGCGTCATCGGCAACTCCCGGGCCCCCTAGGCGCGCAGCGGCCCCGGCTCGGCGCGACGGTCGCGGCGCGCCAGGCGCGCGAGGAGATGCTCGACCTCGGCGCGCGCTTGCGGCGACAGTCGCCCCGCGGGCGCGCGCTGCGCGTCGCAGGCGATGAGGCCGCGCCGCTGCAGCACGTACTTGCGCACCGCCAGCCCGACACCGGCCTGCTGCTCATAGCGGATCAGCGGCAGGTGCGCGTCGAAGAGGTCGTGCGCCGCTTCGCGCTCGCCGGCGGCGTGCAGGCTCACCAGTTCGCACAGCATGTCCGAGAAGGCGTAGCCGGTCATCGCGCCGTCTGCACCGCGCTCGATCTCGTAGTCGAGGAACAGCCCGCCGTTGCCGCACAGGATCGAGACGTGCCTCATCCTGCCGTCGCGCTCCAATTGCCGGATCGCGCTGATCTTCTCGAGGCCGGGCCAGTCCTCGTGCTTGAGCATCATGCAAGACGGGTTCTCGGTGACGATGCGGCGGATCACGTCGGCGGTCATCACGACCGAGAACATGAGGGGGTAGTCCTGGATGACGAAGGGCACGTCCTCGCCGATGGCCTGCACCGCCTGGCGGTAGTAGCCGACGATCTGATCGTCCGTGCGCAGCGTGTTGGGCGGCGCGATCATCACGCCCGCCGCGCCGAGTTCCATCGAGTCGCGCGCCAACGCCCGCATGGCCGCGAAGCCGGGCGCCGTCACGCCGATGACCACCGGCATGTCGCCTGCGCGCTGGATCATGCGGCGCGCCACCTCGAGCGACTCGCCGGCATCGAGCTTGGGCGCCTCGCCGAGCAGGCCGAGGGCAGTGATGCCGGCCGCGCCGCACGCGCGATAGAACTCGGTCAGCCGGTCGATCGAGGCGAAGTCGATGCGTCCGTCGGCTTCGAAGGGAGTGGGGGCGATCACATAGACGCCGCGGGCGTCTGCGCTGAGGGGCATGGAAGGTCCTTTGGGATCGGGCACGGTGCCGGTGGATTCTCGCGCCGATGCTGATCCCGATTCCGCGTGCGGTGGCTTTCGGGCGTCACCGGCCGTGAGAAACGGCTGGACTCTGGCCGGTGCTCGTGAAGCCGGCATGAAGTCGGCGTGAAGCCGGTTCGGTCAATCGAAGCCGGGCGCGACGCGATCGAACCAGGGCCGGGCGCGCTCGAGCTGGCCGGCGAGCCGAAAG
>DATFAY010000356.1:0-8349 GCA_035254085.1 Piscinibacter sp. | reverse complement strand
CCGGGGATGTCCATCGGCTCGCCCAGGACCTTGCCGCCCAACTTGTTGACCCGCGCCATCGACTCGGCCAGGTTGTCGACCGCGATGACGACCGAGGGAAACTGCGCCGGCCAATCGGGCTTCTTCGGGAAGAAGCCGCCGTTGATGGTGCCCGGCGCGGCGGGGCGGCCGTTGACCGTCTCCGCGGTGGTCGCCAGCACGTAGTCGCCCATGTCCGGGCCGGTGGCCTGCGTCTGCCAGCCGAAGGCCTCGGCATAGAACGCCGCGACACGCGACTTGTCCTCGTAGGGCATCTCGAAGTGAACGACCGGATTCATGCCTTGCCTCCTGATTCGTGCGCCAACGCCGACTTCACCGATTCCCGCCGCTCCATGCGGGCTTTGTATTCTGGCAGCGGCGGGGGCAATGCGCATCCCTTCGCTTGCGCCCACCGCAGCATGACGTAGAGATAGGCATCCGCCACGGTCATGTCGCCGCCGAGCAGGTAGTCCCCCTTCAGCCGATCGGCGATGTACGCCAGCCGCTGCCCGATCTTCTGCAGCGCCGCCTGCTTCTCGGGGTCGCCGGTCGGGAAGAACACGCGCACGAACTGCTTGTGGATCTCGGTCGAGATGAAGGCCAGCATCTCCAGCATGCGGCTGTGCGCGAGTTCGCCTGTCGGTGCCAGGCGCGGGCACCGGTCGGCGATCCAGTCGAGGATCGCCACGTTCTCGGTGAGCGTCTGGCCATCGTCGAGCACCAGGGCCGGCACATAGCCTTTCGGATTGACCTCGTTGTAGTCGCGGCCATCCTGCGTGCGCTTGCTGCGCAGGTCGACGATGACGCGCTCGAAGGGCAGCCCCGCTTCGAGCAAGGCGATGTGTTCCGACAGGCTGCAGGCGCCGGGCGCAAGGTAGAGCTTCATCGCGGTTCCTTTCGCCGGACGGCGGGGCAAACGGCGCGCCCGCCGCCAGCGTCAGTCGCCGTCGCGCGGGCGCAGCGGGAACCAGCGCGGCAGCATCGAGACGAGCACGTCGTCCTTGAGCCGGATGTGGTGGTAGATGGCCGCCACCGCGTGCAGGCCGGCCAGCCACAGGATCGCGTCGCCCAGCCAGGTGTGCACGGTGGCGATGAACTCGCCGGTATCGTGCGAGGTCGACAGCATCGGCGCGACCTCCGCGCCGCCGAGCAGGGTGAGCGCGTGGCCCTCCAGCCAGGCGCCGGTGATCGCGGTGAGGGGCAGCGCGAACAGCAGCAGGTAAAGCGCCCACTGCACCGCCTTCGCCGCCGCGCCCATCCAGCGCGGCACCGGCGGCGGTTCCGGCCGGCGGTCGACCAGGCGCCACAGGATCCGCAGCACCACCAGGGCCAGCACGCAAAGCCCCAGCGTCTCGTGCAGCTGGCGGTCGGCATCCGCGGCGGACGAGTACACGCGCCGCTCGGAGCCCCCCGGGCCGAAGGTGAAGGTGACGAGCACCAGGAGGGCAGTGAGCCAGTGGAAGGCCTGCGCGACGGCACCGTAGCGCTCGGGTGGGCGTGAGGACATGTTGTTTTCTTTCATGAGGACCGCGCCTTGCCGGGCGCGGATTCGATTGTGCGCGGCCCGCCGGACGCTTGTCTCAAATCAAGCGGGACGATGCGCGATCGGAAACAATGCGGCCGATGGCCGGACCGCATTCTCTTCACTCGTTCCTGAAGCGCCCCTTAGCGGCCGCGCTGCTGCTCGCCGCGCTCGCCGCGGCATGGCCGGCGGCGGCCGGCACCCCGGGCGAGGTCGAGGTCGGCCAGGTGCTGCGCGAGGCGACCTTGCAGGGCCTGAACGGCAACGCGCGCCGGCTGTCGGAGTTCCGCGGCCGGCCGCTCATCATCAACGTGTGGGCGAGCTGGTGCGGGCCGTGCCGCGCGGAAACCGCCTCGCTGGAGCGGCTGGCATGGGTCGACACGCCGCGACGGGCGACCATCATCGGGATCTCCACCGACGACGACGCGCAAGCAGCGCGCGCGTGGCTCAAGCGCTCGAACGCCACCCTCAGCCACTTCATCGACCGGCGGCTGGAAATGGAGCACATGCTCGGCGCCGACAAGCTGCCGCTGACCGTGCTCGTGGACGCCGACGGGCGCGTCGTGCGCAAGGTCTACGGCGCGCAGCAGTGGGACAGCCCGCAGGCGCGCGAGCTGATCGAGCAGGCGTTTCGCGCGACCTCCGGCCCCCGCGCGGGCCAGGCGACGAAGGCGGCCTCGTCGCGCTGAGCAGCTTCTACACCATCGTGTCCCAGGGCGTGGACAGGCGCACCGCGCCGTTGATCACCCCGACCATCGAGTAGGTCTGAGGGAAGTTCCCCCACAGCTCGCCGGTGCCCACCTTGAGGTCTTCGGACAGCAGGCCCACGTGATTGCGGTGCGCCAGCAGCGCCTCGAAGATCTCGCGCGCCTGCGCGCCCCGGCCGATGCGCGCCAGCGCGTCGATGCGCCAGAAGGAGCACACGTTGAAGGCCACCTCCGGCTTGCCGAAGTCGTCGGGCGCCTCGTAGCGGCGCATGAAGGGGCCGTCGCACAACGTCGCCTCCAGGGCCTCCACGGTGCTGATGAAGCGCGGGTCCTTCGGGTCGATGAACCCGACCTCGGCCATCAGCAGGATGCTCGCGTCCAGGTCCTTGCCGCCGAAGCTCTCGGCAAAGGCCTTGCGCTGCTCGTTCCAGGCGAGCGAGAGGATCTTCTTGCGGATGGTGTCGGCGCGGCCGCGCCAGAACACGACGCGCTCGGGTTTGCGCAGCACGCCGGCGATCTTGGAGAGCCGGTCGCACGCCGCCCAGCACATCAATGAAGAGGACGTGTGCACCCGCGCACGGGTGCGCAGCTCCCACATGCCCGCGTCGGGCTGGTCGTGGAAGCGCCAGGCCTGCTCGCCGATGGCTTCGAGCGCGACGAAGTCGCCTTCGTCGGGGCGCCGGAACAGCCGGTGGTCGTGAAAGGCCTGCGTCGCGCCGAGCACGATGTTGCCGTAGACGTCGTACTGGAAGTGCTCCGCGGCCTGGTTGCCCACGCGCACCGGGCCCATGCCGCGGTAGCCGCTCAGGTGCGGCACGAAGCTCTCGGGCACCTGCTTCTCGAGGCCGATGCCGTACAGCGGCTGCACGTGCCCGCCCTTGGCGCCGCGCACGACGTCGTTGAGCCAGCGCAGGTAGTCCTCCATCGTGCCGACCTCGGACAGGCTGTTGAGCGCGCGCACCACGAAGAAGGCGTCGCGCAGCCAGCAGTAGCGGTAGTCCCAGTTGCGCTCGGTGTGGGGCGCCTCGGGCACGCTGGTGGTCATGGCCGCCACGATGGCGCCGGTCTCCTCGAACTGGCACAGCTTGAGCGTGATGGCGGCGCGGATCACCGCGTCCTGCCACTCGAGCGGCAGCGCAAGGCGGCGCGTCCAGTGGCGCCAGTACAGCGCGGTCTGCTCCTCGAAGTCGCGCGCGGTCTCTTCGATGCCGGCCGGCAGCGTCTCGTCCGCGCCCAGCAGGAAGCTCACCGGCACGTGCAGCGAGAAGAAGGTCTCGTCGATGACGTACGTGATGGGCGCGTTGGTGTTCAGGCGCAGCGCGGTGCCCGGCCAGACGAAGCGCAGGTGGTTGCTGCCGCGCGTGAGCAGCGGCTTGGCGGCGCCCCATTCGCCGCGCGGGCGCACGACGATGCGCACGCGCGGATGGCCGATCATCGGTCGCACCCGCCGCACGATCTGCACCGGCCGGAAGGGCCGGTCGCGGTTGAAGAAGCGCGGCGCGAAATCGATGATCTCGATCGCCTCGCCCTCGGTGTTGTACAGCCGCGTGCGCAGGATCGCGGTCCCCGGGTCGTAGGCCTGCTCGGCGCGCGCGAAGCCCTCGATCTCGATGCCGAAGGTGCCGTCGCGCGGCAGGCCGTCCTTGCTGTCGAGCAGCGCATGGAACACCGGCTCGCCGTCGAAGCGCGGCATGCAGCACCACACCACGGTGCCCTGGCTGTTGATGAGCGCGCTGATGGCGCAGTTGCCGATCATGGCCACGTCCAGGCCCGCGGCCACCGGCGGCAAGGAGGAGGCGGGCCCGCTCACGCGATCGCTCCGCGAGGACGGGTGGAGCGATGGCGCGCAGGCGTTGGAGTCATGGTCATGCAGATCCTTCGGACAAATATACAAAGTCGAGATGCCGGCCGCGCCCGAATACCTATGCGGCCAGTCGGGTGCGCGGATTGCTCCATACACTAAGGCCGTCCAGGGCCGAGAAGATTACAAATGTCACGGTGCCCGTTCCTGTGAAGACACTCCGCCTCCAGCTTCGCTTCCTCATCCCCTTGCTGCTCACCGTCGTGGCAGCCGCCTACCTCGCCTTGCCCGTGATGGACCAGCTCACGCTGCGCTGGTTCGCGCGTGACCTCAACACCCGCGGCGAACTCGTCGCCAACACGCTGTCCGACCCGGTCGCCGAAGCACTCACGCAGCACAATCCGCGCCGCGTCCAGTCGCTGATCGACCGCGCGATCCAGGACGAGCGCATGGTCGCCATCGGCGTGTGCTCGCCCGAAGGCGCGCTGCTGTACCGCACGGCCGCGTATCCCAAGAGCCTGAGTTGCGCCTCGGCCGCCGAAATGGCGGCGCGCCCCGAGCCGCGGCTGCACATCGAGGGTGGGCCGGTGCACGTGAGCGTGCATCCGCTGGCCACCGAGAACGGCAAGGCGGCCGACGTGGTGCTCCTGCACGACCTGAGCTTCGTCGACCGGCGCAGCCTGGACACTCGGCGCTACCTGATCGTGCTCATCGCCGGACTCGGCCTGGCGATGGCGCTGATCACGATGATCGTGGCGCAGCTGAGCTGGCGCGGCTGGGTCTCCGGCGTGCGCGCGATCATGCGCGGCGAAGGGCTGCTCACGCCGCTCTTGTCGCCCGCGTCGGGCGGCGTGCCGCCGCCCGAACTGGAGCCCTTTGCGGCCGACCTGCGTGCGCGGCTGCGCGACCTCGAGGACGAATACCGGCGCTCGCAAGGCCCCGATGCCGAATGGAACCCCGACCGGCTGCGCGCGCTGCTGCAGACGAAGCTGCGCGGCGACCAGGTCATCGTCGTGTCCAACCGCGAGCCCTACATCCACGAAGTGGAGGGCAACCGCGTCGTGGTCAAGCGCCCGGCCAGCGGGCTGGTGACGGCCGTCGAGCCGGTGATGCGCGCCTGCTCGGGCACCTGGATCGCGCACGGCAGCGGCTCGGGCGACAAGCTGGTGGTGGACCGCCGCGACCGCGTGCGCGTGCCGCCGGGGCACGAGGAGTACACGCTGCGGCGGCTGTGGCTCACGCCCAAGGAGGAAAAGGGCTACTACTACGGCTTCGCCAACGAAGGCCTGTGGCCGCTATGCCACGTGGCGCACGTGCGGCCGGTCTTCCGTGAGAGCGACTGGCAAGCCTACCGCGAGGTCAACCAGCGCTTTGCCGATGCGGTCGTGGCCGAGGCGCGCAGCGAAGACCCGGTGGTGCTGGTGCAGGACTATCACTTCGCGCTGCTGCCCGCGATGATCCGCGCAAAGCTGCCGCGCGCCACCATCATCGCCTTCTGGCACATCCCCTGGCCCAACCCCGAGTCCTTCGGCATCTGCCCCTGGCGGCGCGAGATCCTGCAGGGCCTGCTGGGCAGCACCATCCTGGGCTTCCACACCCGCTATCACTGCAAGAACTTCATGGAGACGGTGGACCGCTACCTGGAGGCGCGCATCGAGCAGGAGTACTCGCGCATCTCGTTCCAGCAGGACACCACCCTGGTCGAGGCCTATCCGATCTCCATCGAGTGGCCCACCGACGAAGAGGTCGAGAGCTGGCCCTCGATCGAGGCGTGCCGCCACAAGCTCTTCGAGCGGCTGGGCCTCGCGCCCGACCACAAGGTGGCGCTCGGCGTGGACCGCTTCGACTACACCAAGGGCATCCTGGAGCGCCTGCACGCGGTGGAGCGCATGCTCGAGAAATACCCCGAGTGGATCGGCCGCTTCAGCTTCGTGCAGGTGGCCGCCCCCTCGCGCAGTTCGCTGGAGGAATACAAGGCCTTCCAGGACCGCATCCACCAGCTCACGGCGCGCATCAACGAGCGCTTCGGGCGTGCCGGCTACCTGCCGGTGCACCTGCTGGCGCAGCACTTCGCGCACGAGCAGGTCAACGAGCTGTACCGTGGCGCCGACGTGTGCGTGGTGACCAGCCTGCACGACGGCATGAACCTCGTCTGCAAGGAATTCGTCGCCGCGCGCGACGACGAGCGCGGCGTGCTGATCCTGAGTCGATTCGCCGGGGCAGCGCGCGAGATGCCCGAGGCGCTGATCGTCAATCCGTACCACGTCGAGGAGACGGCCGATGCGCTGCTGCGGGCCATCACCATGCCGGCGGCCGAGCAGCGCGTGCGCATGGCGAGCCTGCGCATGACGGTGCGCGAGTTCAACGTCTACCGCTGGGCGGGCCGGCTGCTGTCCGACGCAGGCCGCACGCGCCTGCGCGAACGCATCGAGGCGCGGGTGCAGCGCCACCAGGAGGTTCGCGAGACGGATGCGCCATCTCTTCTCCACTGACGGCGAGCAGGCGCTGGCCGCGGTGATGCGTCAGCGGCCGCTGCTCGCCTTCGACTTCGACGGCACGCTGGCTCCGATCGTCGCGCGGCCCGACGAGGCGCGGGTGCCGCAGGTGGTGTCGCAGGGGCTGGCGCGATTGGCGCAGGCGCTTCCGGTCGCGGTGATCACCGGGCGCAGCGTGGCCGACGTGCGTCCGCGCCTGGGCTTCGAGCCGCGCTACGTGGTGGGCAACCACGGTGCCGAGGACCTGAGCGTGGGGCCGCCCTCGGCGGCGAGCCAGGCGCTGGACGCACTGCGCCATCGCATCACGCTGCGCGCCGAGCAGTTGGCACGCAGCGGCGTGGCGGTGGAGGACAAGCAGTACTCGCTGGCGCTGCACTACCGGCTGGCCGACGACAAGGGAGCGGCGCTCTTGTGCATCGAGGAGCTGCTGCAGGGCATCGAGCCGGCACTCAAGCGTTTCGGCGGGAAGTGTGTGGTCAACGTGGTCGCCGCGGGCCTGCCCGACAAGGGCGATGCGCTCGCTTCGCTGGTGCGCCGTGCCGGCGCTCAGGCGGCGCTGTTCGTCGGCGACGACGTCAACGACGAGGCGGTGTTCATGCGCGCCGAGCCGCATTGGCTCACCGTGCGCATCGGCCGGGACGAGCCGCTCTCGCGGGCGATGTTCTTCCTTGACAGCGACGCGGAGCTGGCGCTGATGCTGCAGCGCATGCTGGCGCTGTGCGGCGATCGGTCGCCCGGCTAGGGCTTGTCCAGGCCGGCCAGGCCGTCGCACAGCCGCGTCAGCCGCGCTGCGTCGTCATCGGGCAGCACGCCCGCGCGCAGTTGCGCCGCACGCTGCACCGAGCGCAGCCGCTGCCGCAGTTCGTCCTCGATTGCCTCCACCTCGGCGCAGTCCGGTGCGAGCAGCGATTGGGCGCTCCACAGTCCGCTGGCGTTCCAGCCGACGCGAAGACGCCCCAGCAGGTGCTGGACGAGGCCGAGGGCATCCTTGAGCGCGGGGGTCTGCGCAGTGGGCAGCAGCGCGTCCGCGAGCGACTGCGCGGACTGCAGCGCCGCGCCCAGACGCGCGAGGCGCGCCTCGATCTCGCCGGCAGCCAGCCGCGCCTGCAGCGGCGGCTGCTGGCGCGCCGCATGCGAGAGGGCGCCGACCCACTGCATGTCGAATTCGCCCGGCACCGCGCGCAGGGCGACGCTGGCGCGCATGAGGTGCGAGGGCGCGCCGCGCAGCGCGGCCAGCGCGCCTTCTGCGACCGCCAGCAGGCGGCCCAGCGGCGACACGAGGGTGCCGTGCAGGCAGTGCGGATAGCCCGAGCCGTCCAGGCGTTCGTGGTGCTCCGCGATGGCGCGCGCCACTTCGGGCGGGTAGTTGGTCAACTGCTCGAGCAGGAGCTTGCCCACATGCGGGTGCACGACCAGGTGCTGGTAGCTGGGCAGGTCGAGCGCGAACTCGGCGTCCGCCTCGCCGTACTGCGGCGCGATGTACATCTCGCCCAGGTCGTGCAGCAACCCGCACAGCATCGCCAGGCGCAACTCGCGGGTGCCGCCGCCGTGCGCGATCATCAGCGCCCCGGTCAAGGCCATCGCCTGCACCGCATGATCGAAGGTGTCGGGCCGCGCGACCTGCCCGGCGGTGAGCAGCAGCTGCGCCACCGGATGCAGCGGCAGGTGCGCCGCGGCGTGCACGATCTCGTCGGCGTGCTGGCGCAGCAGCGGCGCCAGCGGCGTGTCGCGCTCGAGCAGCGACTCCACCGACTGCAGCAGCGAGCGCCCGGTCACGCCGTTCTCTGCGATCAGGCAGCTCTCCAG
>DATFAY010000355.1:0-19972 GCA_035254085.1 Piscinibacter sp. | reverse complement strand
GGTCGGTTCCGGCCGATCGTCCAGTCGATCGCACCGCCGGAGACCCGACGCTGGCCGGGCGCCGCCACGGTGCAGGCGGCCGAGTCAGCTCGAGCCGAACTCGTTCCCCAGAATCGCGATGATGTCTTGGCGCTCGCCCAGCAGCCGGAACACGTCCAGCTGGTCTCCACGCTCGAAGTAGCACCACAGCAGCGGAAAACTCCCTACCCGCCAGGTCCTGAGCCCCGGGATGCCCAGCAGCTTCCCGAGCCTCGGCGAGCCCATGCCTGGTTCGAGTTCGATCTGGTCAAGGGCCTCGTTGGTTGCCTTGGCCACCTTCACCGCCAGGCGGGTGCCGCCTTCTTTTCGGTAGTACCGGACCTCGCCTTGCTGGTCGCGCAGCGCCTGCGGGCGCAGAACCGCCGGCTTCAATCGATCTCGCCGCGAGCGATTGCCAGCAGTTCCCTCTCGTCGGCCTTGGTGCGACGCCGACCAGGCCCGGATGCCAGACCTTCTTCGATGAGATCGCGCAGCCGTTTCTTAGCCTGTTCCTCTTGGTCGCGCCGGACCAGATCACGGATGTACTCGCTGGTGTTGCCGTAATTGCCGGCAGCGACGCGGTTGTCGATGTACTCGCGCATCGACTCGGGCAACGCAAAGCTCATGGTTTGGCGACTCATGCAGGCATCTTGGTCGGTTTGACAACGGTTGTCAACTCTGCAGGTCGGCACTCTTCGAGTTCGATAGCTGCTGCCGCGCGCCTCATCACGATGCCAAGCAACGACAGCTTTGCGGCTCCTCATCCTGCGGCGCGATGGTTGTGGATCGACAGTGATCCTTCGTGGCTCAAGCAAGCGGTCAGTCGCGTCGTCTGCCTCGGGCAGGGGGCCTGCGATGGTCGCACGCCAGTCGTGCGCCAAGGGAAGAACTGGGCGAGGGGCCGCGCTGTGAAGCGATCGCCTCCAAGGGGAGTTGACCTGCCAGTAGTGCTGCGAACTGAGCGGCGCCGTAACCCCGAGGTCATACCTTGCTGCGGGATGGTGCTTGCGCGGACGAGCGCCCCTGCGTGCACGAAAAATAGGCAGTCGTTCCCACGGATCACCCCCGGACCCGCGCCAACACTCGCTGCAGGGTGCGGACTCTTAATCCGTTGGTCGAGTGTTCGAGTCACTCAGGGCCCACCAACCAAATCAACGGCTTAGGCGATTCGCCTAGGCCGTTGGTCTTTGTGGCGTAGCCACCGCGTAGCCTGCCATCGCATCGAGCCTGCCTGTCGCAGCACTGGTTCGCCAGCCTGAGCCACATGCGCAGCGTGATCGGGGCGAAGGTGGAGAAGATGGAGAAGATGGTGTTCGTGCGACCTAACTGCTGACATGAGCGGCGACTTGCAGTTGGCCGCTGGAGGCAACATGAACAGCTGCCGTAAGCGGCCAGCTGGAAGACGTCCTAGGCGGTGGCCGGCGCGAGCGAGCGTTCCGAACGCGAGCTTTGCCTCGTGAGAATTTCATCCAGACGACGGCGAACAGCTCGCAAGTGGAGGACGGGGTAGACATTGAAGAGCAGCTGAATGAACAGAAAGAAGGTTGCCACGCTTGCCTTGCCATCGACGTAGAGGAAACCGATGTATGGCATGAACAGAACCGCTGCCCAGAAGTGCGTCGCTTCGACTGAGCCGACCTGACGGTAGAGACTGAGAAGGTCTCGAGCAGGAGAAGATGCGTAAACGCCGGCATTGAGATGGCGAAGCGGTGAATTGCGAAGAAGCTTGCCAAACCGGTGAACGCCAAGCCTGCGATAGAGACTCGACGACCCCTCCCAAGGGCGAACGCTTTCCAGCGCCGCGGGCATTGAGAGAACGAAGATTGGCTCAGCCACTTTCGCCAGACCCATGAAATCAAACATCAGAAGGAGTGCGATCCACGGTGACGCAAAGCCGATCACAAGCGCCAGCAAGCTCAAGCTGATGGCGAACGCAATCGCGGTTGCGATGACCACGAGAGCGCTTCGAATCTGCGGCGCGCTTGCCATTTGCAACGCCTGAGACCGAAGGGTTAGGCGGCCGCGCGCCGGTAGTGCATGGCGACCGCGCCGTTGCGCAGCGGGGTCGCCGAGATCAGCTCGAGCCGTCGCGTGCTTGACAGGCCGCCCTGGTATAGGGTCGGGCCGTGGCCGGCGATCCTGGGGTGGACGAGGAACATGTACTCGTCGATCAGATTCAGCTGGTCCAGCTCGACCGCCAGCTTGCAGCTGCCGAGAAGCACGCCGGCTGGGGTCGCTTCCTTGAGCTTTTGCACGCCCGTGCGCAGGTCGCCGGCGATGTGGTGACTGTTGGTCCACGCAAAATGCTTTCGTGTCGACGACGCCACGTACTTCGGCTTGGTCTCCAGCTTGACCGCCCACTCGCGCATTGCGGGCGGCGCCGCCTCGTCGCCGCGGGCGACCGCCGGCCAGTAGCCCTCCATCATCTCGTAGGTGACTCGCCCCCACAGCATCGCTCCGCTCTCGTCCATGAGGCGAGTGAAGAAGGCGTGTGTCTCGTCGTCGGCGATTCCCTCCCGGTGGTCGACGCAGCCGTCCAAGGTGACGTTGATGCTGAAGGTCAAGAGTCCCATGGAGTCCTCTCTTCTGGGGACGACGCTGAGGTCGCCATCAAGCGGAAAACGCTACGACGATGCGGCGAGGGCTGAAGCCTCTCGTCGTCAGCGGCCGAAAAACTTCCAGTGCCCTTCCGAGACGACGCCTTTGCGAAGCTTGGCCGACCGGGCCAGTCAGGGGAACGACGATTGGAGATGCCGCGAATCGACATCGCCTTGCAGTGTCCTTGTTTTCCTTTTCGCGGATGCGGCCCTCTCGGTGGCGACGATCCATCGTACGACCCCGATCCCACCTGGAACGCATTGATGCACGAATCGTGGCACGCTTTGCACGTCGTGGCCTCGTCGGCTTCCGGCCAGAAAGGAGAGCACTCATGTTGGATCGAACCGCATTCCTTGCCGCGAGCCTGACGCTCGCGCTGTGCGGCTGCGCCGCCATCCAACCCGACACCCCGGCGGGCACCGCGCCGCAGCTGGCCGCCGGTTGGCAGGACCACAGCCGTCCGCTGATCAATCGCGGTGCAGGGCCGCAGCCGGGCACGACCATCTGGTACGTGCCGGGAGTTCTGCCGCCTGGCGCCTACGAGGTGATCAGTCGCGACGGCGACAACGCTCGCCTCGTCGAAGGTCATGCCTTCAGGGTCGAGATCGGCTCCAGCGCCGAGCAACTCGTGATCCTGCCGATGAGCTACAGCCGCATCGAAGCAGTGGACGTTCGCTATGTCATGGCGGTGGCCTCGGTGCGCCCGACGAGATAAGCAACGCGCAGCCTGGAAATCGTTGGCCTCTGATCGGCGGACTCGGGCCAGGTTGTCGTCACCGGGCGTGCGGTCGATTCCGAGGGAATGCCCTATTTGTTTACCTATCGAACTAAGTACGATCCACCTCCTTCATTGTTTGCGGAGTTGCCTTGAAGCACAGCAGGATGGAGCGTCGCCTGGGGCGTGGCATCACGCGCCGTCAACTGCTCGAAGGCGGCGCGCTGGCCTTGGGCCAGCCGTCATGGGTCATGGCCGCAGCGGCCACGGCGACCGGCCGAAGTGCGGATGGCCATTGCCTCTGGTACGACGCGCCCGCCGCCGAGTGGCTGCAGTCCTTGCCGATCGGCAACGGCCGGCTCGGTGCGATGGTGTTCGGCCGCGTCGGCCAGGAGCGGCTGCAGCTGAACATCGACACGCTCCATGGCGGCGGCCCCTACGACCCGGCGAATCCGGAGTCGCTGGCGGCCCTGCCTCGGGTGCGTGAGCTGATCGACCAGGGGCGCTACAGGGAAGCGAGCGACCTGGCCGATCGCACGATGATGGGCCGTCCCAAGTGGCAGGTGTCGTTCGGCTCCGCCGGCGACCTGCTGCTCGGCTTTCCCGGCGAGATGGGCGAGCCTTCGTCCTACCGTCGCGAACTCGATCTCGATGCCGCGGTGGCGCGTGTGCGCTACCGCGTGTCCGGCGTGCAGGTGCAACGCGAGGCGTTCGTCAGTGCGGGTGACCAGGTGATGGTGGTCTCGGTGCGCACGAAGGGATCGGCGCGCCAGGATTTCCACGTCGACTACCGCCACCCGGGCGAGGCGCAATACGGCGACGGCACCTACGATGGATCGGCATCGAAGTCACTGCATATGCCGGCCGGCCCGATCGCACCGGAGGCCACTGACGCGCGCGCCCGGCCGGCGTCGCTTCGCATCGCCGCCGATGGCGCGCAGGCGCTGCTGATCCAGGGCACCAACTTCGAGAGCGCGAGCATCGAGCCGGTGCTGCGCTACGCTGTCCGGGTTCGCGTCGTGACCGACGGCCAGGTGGTGGTGGAAGGGGATCGGCTCACCGTCCGCGGTGCGAGCCATTCCATGCTGTTGGTGGCCGCAGAGACCAGCTACCGTCGCTTCGACGACGTGAGCGGTGATCCGGTGGCGCCGGTGCGCGAGCGCACCGAAGCGGCGGCATGCAAGAGCCTGGAGGCGTTGAAGGCCGACCATCTGCGCCGACACCGAGCGCTGTACCGCCGGCTGACGCTGCGCCTGGGCAAGCCGCCGGCCGCGACGCCGCCGACGAACCGGCGTATCCAGCCACCGTCGGCGCCGCTGGAGCCGGACTTCGCCGTTCTCTACCTGAATTACGCGCGCTATCTGCTCATCTCCTCGTCGCGGCCCGGCAGCCAGCCAGCCAACCTGCAAGGGCTGTGGAACGAGGGCAACAACCCACCCTGGGGCAGCAAGTACACGATCAACATCAACACGGAGATGAACTACTGGCTGGCCGGCCCGGGCAACCTGCCCGAATGCGTCGAGCCCTTGCTCCGGCTGGTCGAGGATCTGGCGGTGACGGGCGCAAAGACGGCCCGCGTGCAGTACGGCGCCCGCGGCTGGGTGGCCCACCACAACACGGACCTGTGGCGCGCCACGGCGCCGATCGACGGTCCGCTGTGGGGAATCTGGCCGATGGGCGGCGCGTGGCTGTGCCTGTCGCTGTGGGACGCGTACCGGTACCAGCAGGACGACGCGCTGCTGCGGCGCCTCGTCCCGCTGATGCGCGGCGCCACCCAGTTCTTCCTCGACACGCTGGTGGAGGATCCGAAGGGCCGCGGCCTGGTGACTTCGCCGTCGATTTCCCCGGAGAACCCGCATGGCGCCGGCGTGGCGATCTGCGCGGGACCCGCAATGGACCGGCAGATCCTGCGCGATCTGTTCGCTGCCGTACTGGCAGCACAGCAGCGTGTCGGGTCGACCGACGCCGCCTTCGCGCAAGCGGTGAGCCGCGCCTGCGCGCGGTTGCCGTCCGACCGCGTCGGCGCCGGTGGCCAGTTGCAGGAATGGCTCGACGACTGGGACGCGCAGGCGCCGGACCAGCAGCATCGCCACGTCTCCCACCTCTACGGCCTGTTCCCGAGTGAGCAGATCAATGTGCGGGACACGCCCGCGCTGGTCCAGGCCGCCAAGACGACGCTGAACACGCGCGGCGACCAGTCCACCGGCTGGGCCACCGCGTGGCGCCTGGCGCTGTGGGCCCGCATGGGCGACGGCGAGCGCGCGCACCGCATCCTGCGGGGGCTGCTGAGCACGGTACGAACCTATCCCAACCTGTTCGACGCCCATCCACCGTTCCAGATCGACGGCAACTTCGGCGGCGCCGCAGGCGTGCTGGAGATGCTGGTGCAGTCCTGGGGCGAGGAGATCAGGCTGCTGCCGGCACTGCCGGCCGCCTGGCCCGAAGGCGAGTTGCGCGGCGTGCGTGCCCGCGGCGGCGTGGAGATCGACTTGGCATGGGCCCAAGGCCGCGTAACTCACGCCGCCTTCCGCGGCCGCCCAGGCGCGGCGCTGCGGTTGCGCCACGCGAACGGCCAGGCGACGCTGTCTCTCGATGCCGAGGGCCGCGCCCAATGGCGGCCTGGCGCCTAGTGTGCGGCCGCTGGTCAACGCGGCCACGCATCGCGAATCACAGGGGCGCTGAATCGAGCAGTTCGGCGATCTGCTGGGGCCTGCTGTCCCGCAGGCGCCTGCAATCGGCACGGCGGAACTCGAATGTCGATCTATTAGTTGGAGCGATGAACGAAATAAAGAGGTAGAAACACCTACCCACACGCCGTGCGCCACCAACGAGACTGGCAGCGCCGACACCACGCAACGGCAGGGCGCCGAAGTGATCGACCCAGCAACGCGCGACCGCAACCTTTGACCACACCATGTCCGATTCCGCCTTGCCCCTGCCTGCCGTCGTCGCCGCCGCGCAGAGCCGTCACCCGCTGAGCTGGGTGCCCACGCTGTACCTGGCGATGGGGCTGCCGAACGTGATGGTCGGCGTGGTGGCAGCCATCATCTACAAGAACCTGGGCGTGTCGAACGAGGACATTGCGCTCTACACCTCGCAGATGTACCTGCCCTGGGTGCTCAAGCCGCTGTGGGCGCCTTTGCTGGAGCCGCTGCGCACCAAGCGGTGGTGGGTCATCAGCATGCAGTTCACGATGATGGCCTCGCTCGGCCTGGTCGCGTTCTGCCTGCCGCTCGAAGGCTTCTTCCGTGCCTCGCTGGCGTTCTTCTGGATCACCGGCTTTGCGTCCGCCACTCAGGATACGGTGGCCGACGGCGTGTTCATGACCACGATGCCGCTGCGCGACCAGGCGCGCTACGCCGGACTGCAGGGCATGTGCTGGAACCTGGGCGCCGTCATCGCGTCCGGCCTGCTGGTGTCGCTCACCGGCTGGCTGCACGACCGCATGGGGCTGCCCTGGGTGCAATGCTGGGTCATCGTGGTGGGCGCTGCCGCGCTGGCCATGGGGGGCTTCGGGCTGTGGCATCTGCGGGTGCTGCCGCCGGGCGCGCCGTCGGCCATACACGGCGAGAGCTTCGCAGCGGCGCTCGTCGCACTGCGCGAATCATGGATCTCGTTCTTCCAGAAGCCGCACATCTGGATGATGCTCGCGGTCATCTTCTTCTATCGTTTCGGCGAAGGCTTCATCGAGAAGTTCGGTCCGCTGTTCATGCTCGATCCGCGCAGCGCCGGCGGGCTGGGGCTGGACAACCAGGCGCTCGGCACGATCAACGGCACGGTGGGCACGATCGCGTTCATCCTCGGCGCCTTCCTCGGCGGCTTCCTGGTCGCGCGGCGCACGCTGCCGCGCTCGTTCTTCGTGCTGGCGCTGGTGCTCAACATCCCGCACGTCACCTACTTCTATCTCAGCCATGCGATGCCCGAGAACATCGCGTGGATCGGCGCCGTCATCGCGCTCGAGAAGTTCGGCTTCGGCATGGGCTCGGTGGGCCACATGCTGTACATGATGCAGCAGGTGGCCCCCGGCCCGTTCAAGATGACTCACTACGCGATGGCCACCGGCGTGATGGCGTTGACCAAGTGGTCCACCGGCACGCTCAGCGGCTGGGTGTGGGGCGCCGTCGGGCACCACTACGCCACCTTCTTCGCCCTGGTGCTGGTGGCGTCGGTACCGCCCATCGTGCTGGCCTGGTTGGCGCCGTTCTCGCGCCGCGAAGGTGATTGACGCGCAAGACGCTCGGCACTGCGGGCGCGCGGCGCGCCGCAGCGGCATCGTTCACTTGCGCCCGTAGCGCCTTGCGGCCGTTTCCAGAGGCCAATCGTCGGTGCGCATGGGCGGCAGCGGCAAGCCGTCGCCGCCGATGATGTTGGCCTCGCTCGGGTTGTCGACCCACGCATAGCGCGCCGCCACCGGGGCCGGCACCTCGGGGCTGTGCAGCACGACGCGATCGCCGTCGAAGCGGGCCTCGGCCGGCACCCAGCGGCGGTCGGCGCCGGCCAGGTAGAAGCCGCGCAGCGGCTCGCCGGCTCTGGCCGTGCGCAAGCCGCCGGCGGTGTCGGCGAAGCGCAGCTCGAACTCGCCGCCGCGCGCCGCGCTGCCGAGCAGGCGCGGCCCGCTGGCCGGCGCCGCGCGCAGCCCCAGCTCGTGCAAGGCCAGCGCCGCCAGGCGGTGGCCCAGGGTGCGCTTGTTGCGCGGATGAATGTCGTCCGCATTGCCGACGTCGATGGCCGTGGCCATGCCGGTATGCGCAAGAGCCAGTGCGGCGGCCTGGCTCGCACGCAACTCGGCCCAGTCGCCCGCGCCAGGACGGTTGTCGGCCAGCGGCCGCCAGGCCGCGAGTTGCACGAAGAAGAAGGGCAGGTTGCGGTCGCCGAACTGGCCGCGCCAGTCCTGGATCAGGCGCTTGAAGCCGTCCGCATAGGCAGCGGCGCGGCTGGCGTTTTCTTCACCCTGGTACCAGAGCACGCCGCGCACTGCCAGGCCGTGCAGGGGTGCGATCAGGCCGTTGTGACCCAGCGTCGGCGCATCGTTGGCGCTGGGCGTGGCCGGCACGGCAATCTGCTCGACGCGCGCCCGCCAGGCGCCAGCCAGCGAGACCGCGCCGGCGGCGGTGTCCAGGCGCATCTCGGCGGCGTCGCCGTGAAAGCCGCCGCCACCGCCGGTGTCGGTCACCCGCACGGCGATCCAGTTGGCGCCTGCGCGCAGCAGGCCGGCGGGCAGTGCATAGCGGCGCGGCTGCTCCCAGCCGCACTGGCCGCCGACGCGCTGGCCATTGACCCAGGTTTCGTCGCAATCATCGACCTTGGCCAGGTGCAGCTCGGCAATGCCAGTCGCCTGCTCGCGCGTGAGCTCCACCCGCTTGCGCATCCACACCACCCCGTCCAGGTTGGCCAGGCCCTGGCCTTCCCACTCATGGGGTGCTTGCAGCGTGGGCCAGCCGGCGTCGATGTCTCCCGCGGCGGACCACCCGCTCGCGTCCGCGCCTTGCAGCGGCAGGCCTGGCTGCCACGCGGTCACGCGGTCTTGCAACTGCCGGCGCAGCGCGGCGCCGTAGTCGGCGTTGTGGGCCGGCAGTGCGCGCACGGCCGGTGCGAGGTCAGGGTCCTGCAAGGCGGCGTCGCGGCGCACCCAGGTCTCCAGCATCGAGCCGCCCCATGCGGTGTGGACCAGCCCGATCGGTACGCCCTGCACCGCCTGCATCTCGCGTGCGAAGTGGTAGCCGATGGCGCTGAACTCGCCCACCCGACCGGGCTCGGCGACGACCCAGGGCGCCGGCGCGATCTCGGCCTCGGGCCGCACGCTGGCGCGCGTAGGCACGCGCAACTGGCGCAGCTGCGGGTTCTGCGGCGACCCGACCTCCTGCGCGCCGGTGTCGGTGTCCGCCAGCGGCAGCTCCATGTTGGACTGGCCGCCGAGCAGCCACACGTCGCCGATCAACAGGTCGTGAAGCTCGACGGTCTGGTCGCCTTTCACCAGCAGGCGGTGCGGGCCGCCCGCGGGCAGCGGCGCCATCTGCACGCGCCAGCGGCCGTCGGCGCCCACGCGCGTGCTGGTCTTGCGGCCAGCGAACTCGACGGTCAGCGCCTGGCCGGGCGTGGCCTGGCCCCACAGGAGGAGAGGGCGGTCGCGCTGCAGGACCATGTGATCGCCGAACACGTTGGACAGGCGCACGTCGGCCTCGGCGCCCGTGGCGAACACGGCCAGCAGGGCCAGCAGCAGGGGCGAAGCAGTCTTTTTCATGGGTTGGCTCGTGGTGAATTGAATTGCAGCGCCAGGGCGCGGCCGCCGTATCGCGCGGCCTGGGTCTGTTCGATCTGGCCGGGCGGCGCGATCAGGCGCACGCGCAGCTCGCGGCGCATGACCATGCCGGGATAGCGCCCCTGGCGCGCGCCGACGCGCAGCGTGCGGCGCGCATCGTCCCAGTGCAGCGAGGTGGTGGCCCGTTCGCCGCGCTCGTAGCGATAGGTCTCGCCGTCGTCCTCGTAGAGCGTGAAGCTGGCGTCGGCGCCGGGGTACACGCGGATCTCCCAAGGCGCATCGGGGTGCTGGCCGGTGTACTCCACCACGGGGCCGAGCGGCACGATGGAGCCGGCGCGCACGAACAGCGGGAACTCGTCGAGCGCGTAGTCGCGCTCCACCCGGCGGCCGCCCGCGTGGCGCGCACCAGTCCAGAAGTCGAACCAGTCGCAGCCGGCGGGCAGCAGCGTCGCCTGGCGCGTGTCGATGCGAGGCTGTGTCTGCGCCAGTTCGCGCTGCTGGCTCGGCGTGCGCCAGGCCAGCCGCAGCAGGCGGTTGCCGCCGTCCTGGTAGAAGTCGATGCGCAGCTTCAGGGCCTGGCCTTCGCGCAGGGTGATGCGGTGGCTCCTGAAACGCGCGCCCCCGATCGCCCAGTCGTCCACCACAAGTTGGTCGTCGAGCCACAGGCGGAATCCGTCGTCGCCCTCCAGGCCGATCTCGTGCTCGCCGCTTTCGCCGGCGATGAGCTGGCCGGTCCAGCGCGCCGAGAACCGCTCCAGGCCGGACAAGCCCGGTGGCACGCTGCCCAGCGGCGGGTCGGGCCACTGATGATCGATCACGGTGTCGACCGTGCGGCTGGCGGTCTGGTCGAAGTTCGCGCCCTCGAAGTACTCCAGCACCAGGCCGGGCTGGCCATCGGGCGTGCGCAGCTGCGCGGGCGGGACGGTGGCCGGCGGCGGCAGCTCGGGGTGGAACATCGGCCGCGTGATCGGCTGCACCAGGAAGGCCGGGCCGAACATGTAGGTGTCGTCGACCTGGCGCAGCGGCTTCTGGTCGGGGAAGTCCATCGCCAGCCCGCGCATCATCGTGTAGCCCTCGTGCGTGCTGCGCCATGCCAGGCTGTACAGGTAGGGCAGCAGGCGCATGCGCAGCTCCGCGGCACTGCGCAGCGAGCCATAAGTCACCGGGTCCAGTGTCTTGAACAGGTAGGGCTCGCGCTCGACCGAGGTGCCGTGGATGCGGTAGACCGGATTGAAGACGCCGAACTGGTTCCAGCGTGCGTAGAGTTCGCGCCAGGCCGGATTGCGCTCGCCCTCCGCGAAGTTCACGAAGAAGCCGCCGGTGTCCTGCGTCCAGTAGGGCAGGCCGGCCATGGCCACGTTCAGGCCGCCGGCGATCTGGGCACGCAGCGTGGCCCACGAGGCCGTGGTGTCGCCCGACCAGGGCATCGCGGCATAGCGCTGCTGCCCGGCCCAGGCCGAGCGCGTCAGCGTGAACACGCGCTTGCCGCCCAGGTCTTTCGCGGCGCGCTGGCCCTCGTACACGCCGCGCGTGGTCTCCAGGCTGTAGACGTTGAGGTAGCGGGTGAAGTCGCCCATCGCGTTGCGCCCCAGGCGCTTGATGTCGCGCTCCACCTCGCCCGGGTCGTGCGCGGCGCCGCCCACCTCCACCTCGGTGCCGTCCATCCACAGCGCGTCCACGCCCACGTCGAGCAGGCCCTTCTTCACGTGCTTGAAGTAGATGCGGCGGCCTTCGGCGCTGAAGGCGTCGTAGATGCGCGCGCGCTTGGAGATCCAGTGCAGCGGCTCGAAGCGCAGGCCTTTCGCATCGAGTTCGCGTGCCAGCGCCGTGTCGTTGCCGATCGAAGGCCATATGGAGACCATCAGCTTCGCGTGGAGCTCGCCGTGCAGTTCGCGCGTCATCGCCGCGGGGTCGGGAAAGCGCTCGGCGTCCCACACCATGCCGCTCCATTGGCCGTCCCACGCGCCGTTCTTCTGGCCTCCCCAGTACTGCCAGTCCTGCACGATGGCGTCGAGCGGGAAGCGGTCGGAGCGGAAGCGGCGCACCACGTCGAGCAGCTGCTGCTGCGTGGTGTAGCGCTCCTTGCTCATGAACAGGCCGAAGGCGGCCTTGGGGAACATCGGCGCGGCGCCGGTGAGCCGGCGGTAGCCGGCGATCACGCCGTCCATGTCGGTGCCGGCCACGAGGTAGTAGTCGGCGCCGGCCGGCGCGCTCTCCGCGCGGAAGGCGGCACCCTCCGGCCGGTCGCTGAAGCTCATCTTCGAGTACACGTCCCACAGCAGGCCCCAGCGCCGCGTGGAGACCATGAACGGCACCACGATGCCGATGTTGGTCTGCACCATCAGCACATCGCGGCCGCGGTAGTCCATGTAGGGCTCGTTGTACTGGCCCAGGCCGTACAGCGATTCGTCGGGGGTGAGCGTGAAGGTCTGCGTGAAGGCGTAGCTCGGGCTGCCGGAGATCTCCACGCGCTTCAGCTCGACCGGCGATTGCTCGCGCTCGCGCGTGAGCAGCCGGCCGTCGGCAGCGAAGAAGGCCAGCGAGCCGCTGCGCTTGTCCACGGTGATGCGCAGGCCAGCACCGGCGATGGCGAGCGTGTCGGCGCTTTCGCTCACCTCGAAGGCAAGCGGCTTCGGCTCGGCCACCACCACCAGGCTGGGCTGCGCGGTGTAGGTCTCGCCCAGATGCGTCAGCACGCGCACGAGGCCGGGGCCGTAGAACAGCACGCGCCTGGTCATGCCGCCGACCCGCCATTGAACGCCCCCGGCCTCACGCTGCCAGTCGAAGCCCGCAGGCGCCGCGAGCGCGCCCGCCGAAGCACAGGCCAGCAGGCCGAAGAAGTCGCGGCGTTTCATTCGAAGATCTCCACGTCAGGCGCCCTCTCTCAAAACCGCGGCAGCTGCGCATGCCCCGTGACCTGCAGCTTCAGCATCCGCCCCGGGGCGCGCACTCCGGTGATTGCCGCCACCGGCTGGCCGCCTCCCACCCAGAGCCACGCCGGCCCGGCATCGATCGCGCGCCGCCCGTCGGCCTGCACCACGCTCATCGCCTTGGCGTCCAGCTCGAAGTCGAGCCGGCGTGACTCACCCGCACGCAGCACCACGCGGCGGAAGGCCACCAGCGAGCGTTGCGGCGCCATGGCGCCGGTGCGTTGCGCATAGACCTGCACCACCTCGGCGGCCTCACGCGAGCCCTCGTTCTTCAACCGCACCGACAGCCGCGTGCCTTGCCCGGCCTTGACGCGGCCGCGGGTCAGCTTGGCATCGCCATAGACGAATCGCGAGTAACTCAGTCCATGACCGAACGGGAACGCGGCCTCGCCCTTGAACCAACGGTAGGTGCGGCCCTGCATGCCGTAGTCCTCGAAGGGCGGCAACTGCTCGACCAAACGGTAGAAGGTGAGCGGCAGCCGGCCGGAAGGACTGAAGTCGCCCGCCAGCAGTTCGGCCACGGCCTGGCCGCCTTCGCCGCCCGGGTACCAGGCCTGCACGATGGCCGCCGCCTTCTGCGTTGCAGCGCCGAAGGTCATCGGGCTGCCGCTGAAGTTCACGAGCACCAGCGGGCGGCCCAGCGCCGCGAGGCGCTCCAGCATCCGCAGCTGCGGCGCCGGCAGTTCGATGCGGGTGCGATCACCACCGGCAAAGCCGGAGGCCAGCACCGTCATTTCCTCGCCTTCGAGTTCCCAGGTCAAGCCGCTGGCAAACACGATCAGGTCGGCCTCGCGCGCAGCTGCCAGCGCGGCCTCGTCGCCGGCGCCGGGGCGGCTCCATTGAAGGCGCTGCTCGCCGGTCCAGCCGGTCTGCAGCGCCTCCACGCGCAGGGCGTAGGTCCGGCCGGCCTCGAGCCTCACGCCGCGGGTGCTGGTGGGCCAAGCGATGTCCCACAGGTCCACCACGAGTTCACCGTCGATCCAGATGCGATAGCCTCGATTGCCCTTGAGCCGGAACAGGTGCTCGCCGCTCTCACCCGCGCGCATGAAGCCGGTCCAGCGCGCGGACTCCTGGCGGTCGTACGCATCCGGCCAGCCCCACTTGAACACGGCCTGCGGCGTGAGCGTGGTCGAACTGGCTGCGCCCTCGAGCCGGGTGTTGGCGAAGCGCTCGAAGTGCAGGCCGGCCTGGCTGCATGCGGCATCGGCGCAGAGGCTGGAGGCCGGCAGGTCTTCGAGCGGCGGCGCCACCCAACCCGTGCCCTCGACGAAATCGATGTGCGCGCCGGGAAAGCGCGCCTTGAGACCCGCCAGCAGCGTGATCGGCTTGGAGGGCGTGCCGTTGTAGTTGCCCACCAGCGCATCCACGCTGTCGGCATTGGGGCCGATCACGGCAATGCGCCGGGGCGGCGCCTTCAGCGGCAGCAGCCCCTCGTTCTTCAGCAGCACCAGCGAGCGGCGGGCCGACTCCAGGTTGAGCGCACGGTGCGCCGGGGTGTCGAAGTCGTGCGCCGTGATCTCGGGAAACGGCCGTTGCCCGGCGGGCTCGAGCAAGCCCAGGCGCAGGCGCAGGTCGAACAGGCGGTGCAGCGCACGGTCGAGCTCGGCCTCGCTCAGGCGTCCCTGCTGCACGGCAGCCACGGTGGTGGCGGGCGCGGCGGTCTTGTTGCCGCCGAAGTCGCAGATCAAGTCGGTGCCGGCGCGCACGGCCAGGGCCACGGCCTCTTCGGGCGTCTTCGCAAAGTGGTGTGCCCAGTCCTGGTAGATGTCGGCCACGGCGCCGCAGTCGGACACCACATGGCCCTGGAACTTCCAATCGTCGCGCAGGGTGTGTTGCAGCAGGCGCTCGTTCGCACAGGCGGGCACGCCGTCCACCGCGTTGTAGGCGCACATCACCGATTCGGCCCGGCCTTCGGTGACTGCCGCATGGAAGGCGGGGAGGTAGGTGTCCACCAGGTCGCGGGGCGAGACCTTCACGTCTTCCTTGTGGCGGTCGGCCTCCGGCCCACTGTGCACCGCGAAGTGCTTCACGGCTGCCGCCACGCGCGGCCGGTTCGGATCGGGCCCCTGCAGCCCCTGGATGAAGGCCACGCCCATGCGTGAAGTCAGGTAGGGGTCTTCGCCATAGGTTTCCTGGCCACGGCCCCAGCGCGGGTCACGAAAGATGTTGACGTTGGGCGACCACACCGTCAGGCCGCGGTACAGCGCCGACGAGCCGTCGGAGGCGGCCGTGTTCAGGAACTTGGCGCGGAACTCGGTGCCGACGACGTCGCCCACGCGCTGCACGAGCGGCGTGTCCCAGGTCGCCGCCAGGCCGATGGCCTGCGGGAACACGGTGGCCACGTCGGCGCGCGCCACGCCGTGCAGGCCCTCGCTCCACCAGTTGTACGCCGGGATGCCCAGGCGCGGGATGGCCGGCGAATCGTGCTGCAACTGGCTGGCCTTTTCGGCCAGCGTCATCTGCGCCACCAAGGCCTGTGCCCTCTGCATCGACGGACTCATCGAAGGGCTCATCGAAGGGCTCGAGGACGCTGCCGACGCCACGCAGGCGGCGAGCGACAAGGCCAGGGCGAACGCCTCGATGCAACGGCGGTTCATGGGCAGTCAGCGCTTCACCGGGTCCAAGGTCAACAGCGTGATGTCGTTGCTGCGCATCGGCACCGTGAAGTTCAGCCGGCCGTTCTTGCCGACGTTGACGATGCGCTTCACCTCGGGCTGGTCCTGCGTCAGCGACTGCAGCTTGGCGAGCTGTTCCGCGTCGAGCTGCTTGGGCGAGCCCATCTCGAGGTAGGCGGTTTGGGCGTCGTTGGCCTTGAAGCCGGTGCGCCGCAGCTCGAGCCGGTAGGCGCCGGGCTCGAGGTGGTGCAGCGCCAGCTTCACCGCCGGCGCCGCGCCGTTGGGCACTGGCTTGCCGAAGAAGACGCCGTTGCTGTTCCCCTTCTGGTCGGGATGCTGCCAGTCCCAAACCACGACGACCGTCTTGTCGCCGTCGACCGCAGCCAGCACCTTGTCGTCGGTGCTCGGGATTTCCTTGCCGCGCAGTGCGTGGAGGTACTTGTAGGCGAACCACGCCGGCTTGCGCACGCCGTCGCGGGTCATCAGGCCGAAGCCGCCGTGGAAGGGGGCGTCGGGCGGGCCCGGCTCCTCGAACAGGTCGCTGTAGGTCCAGTAGCTCATCGCCTGCGCGACCCCGCGCGTGGCGCGCAGCTTGGTCAGGATCCAGGGCGCGCTGATGTAGCTGTCGTGCACGCGGTCGCGCGGGTTGTAGCTCGTGCTCCATTCGGTCACGTAGAGCGGGAGGCCGGGGAAGGCCGAGGCTTCGATCTCCTGCCGGTTGCGGCGCACGTCGCCGACGATCGAGTGGGGGTCGATCGCGAGGATGCGGTCGGACTTGCCGTACTCGTCGAGGAAGCCCTCGGTCACGCCGTAGGTGTGGGTCGTGACGAAGTCCACCGGGACATCGTTGGCCTTGGCGTAGGCGAGGAACTCTGGAACCCAGGCCGCGCCGGCGGTGGCGGGGCCGCCGACCTCGAGCGCCGGATCGACGCGCTTGAGGGTGCGCGCCGTCAGTGCGTAGAGATCGAAGTAGGCCTTCTGGTCGGCGCCTTCGAAGAAGCCGGCGAGGTTGGGCTCGTTCCACACCTCGAACCGCCATTGGTGCACCTCGCCGGCGCCGTAGCGCTGGATCAGGTGGCGCGCGAAGGCCTCGATCAACTCGCCCCAGGGCCCGGGCTTCGGGTGCGAGCTGTTGCCCTTCCAGTAGAAGATCGTCTGGTCCGAGGTCTTCATCGCCGACGGCGTGAAGCCGAGCTCGACGAAGGGCTTGATGCCGCGGGCGAGCAGGCCGTCGTAGAGCTTGTCGATGCCGCTGAAGTCGAAGGTGATGCGTCCATCGACCTGGCGCACGGTGCCGAGTGCGTCGTGGAAGATGTCGTGGAAGCGCACGTAGCGAAAGCCCAGCTCATCGACGGCGGTCTTGAGCTGCGCCAGGTTCTCCGGACGGCCGGTGGTGCCCGGGTAGTCGGCGCCGACGGACAGATCGAAGAAGCGGTCCACGGGTTGGCTCGCCGCGGCGCGGTCCAGGCTCACGTGGCGATCGGCGGGCGGCGCGGCCGAAGTGGCGGCGCACAGGCCGAGGGAAAGCAATGACGCCGCGAGGGGACGCAGGACGGAACGCGGCATGGCAGGCAAAGACGTGGTCATCGGAGGCGGTGGGGAGGGAAGGGTGACGAGACGGCGAGGCTGGGCGGCGGACCGCAGCGCACGAGGCGCGCCCCGTGCGGCGGCACGGTGAGCTCGCGGGTGTGGGGAGGAAGGTCGTTGCGTGCCCAGCAGTCACGGTGTGCGTCGGGCAGCCAGGCGGGCAGCTGCGCGCTCCATGGCGCATCGCCGATGTTCAGCCACGCCGCCCAGGTCCCTTGCGGGCTGCTGCAGACGAAGCGGTGGCCTTGCGGTGCGCTGTGCCACTCGCGCGTGCCGGGCACGCGCAGCAGCGCCAGCACCTCGGGGTTGGTGACGAGGCGCAGCGTCCGATCGTCGAGCCGCCGCAGGTCGTTGCCCAGGATCAGCGGGCTGCGTGCGCAGCACCATGCCGTGAGCATCAGCACCTGCTCGTCGCGCGTGAAGCGGGTGTCGCGCTCGCCGTGGCCGTCGCCGTCGAAATTGCGCAGGCCGATCCTGCCGACGGGCAGCATGTCGGCATCGGGCCAGGCGCCCGGGCGCGCGAACGCGGCCCACTTCACGAGGTTCACGAGGTTGTCGCGCAGCTGCGGCCAGGTGTCCCAGAAGTCATTGCACACGCGCCATTGGTTGGCATGCGCTTGCAGGTGGGCCGCCTGATCGAGCTGCGAGGGGCCGGGCGACAGGCTGAGCACGATGGGCCGGCCGGTGGCGTCGATGGCGCGCCGGATCAGCTCGACCTCTCGCGCGTGGTAGCGGGGCGCGGCGATGTCGTCGACCTTGACGAAGTCGACGCCCCATTCGGCCAGCTGCGTGAACCAGGCGCGGTACCAGTCGAAGGCGCCGGGGTGGTCGGGATTGACGCCGCACATGTCGGTGTTCCACGCGCAGGTCGATCCGGGGTCGGCCACTTCGTTGCAACGCCACGGGCTGCCGGCGATGGGCAACTCGAGCCCCACGGCCTGGCGCGGGATGCCGCGCATCAGGTGCACGCCGAAGCGCAAGCCCAGGCGGTGGACCTCCGCAGCCAAGGGCGCGAAGCCGCGACCGCCGGCGGCGCTCGGGAAGCGGTTGGGCGCGGGCTGCGGGCGGCCATGGCCGTCCAGCACCAGCGGCGCGAAGGGCCGGTACCACGACGATCTGGCACCCGCCTCGTACCACTGGATGTCGACGGTGGCGATGTCGTAGCCGAAGGGCAGGAAGCGCCCGGCGAGGATGCGCGCGTTGTCCAGGTATTCGGCTTCGGTGATGCTCGCACCGAAGGCGTCCCAGCTGTTCCAGCCCATCGGCGGCGTCGGCGCCCAGGCGTGGAAGGGCAGCCCGGGCTCGGCGATGCCGGCAACCGCGGGCGCCGTGGCAGGCGCACCGGCGGCAGCGGCCGCGCGCATGCCTGCCATGGCCGCCAGCCCGCTGCCGACCGCGACACGCACGAAGCGGCGGCGGCCCGGTTCCTCGGCGGCGCCGTCGGTCAAGGAGGTGGTGTTCATGGCACGCTCATGGAGCTGGCTCGAGGATCACCGCGGCGCCGCCTGCCGCAGCCAGCTTCAAGGCCAGCACGCCGTTGCGCGACACGGTTCGCTCGCTGCACACCAGCGCACGCGAGGTGTCGCCGTCCTGCCAGACGGTGGCGCGGTATTTCCCCGGCGGCAGGAAGCGCAGCGACACCTGCTCGGTGCGGGCCTGGTCGGCGGTCATGGCACCGACATACCAGATCTTGCCCTGGCGTCGCGCCAGCACGATGTCGCGCCCAGGCTCGCCCTGGATGAAGCGCGTCTCGTCCCAGGCCGTGGGCACGCGCTTGATGAACTCGAAACCGGGCTCGCCGCGGTAGGCCGCGGGGTCGTCGGACACCATCTGCAGCGGGCTGTCGTACACCACGTACATCGCCAGCGCCTGGCCGCGCGTGCTCTGCGTTTGCGGCATCACGGCACGCACCTCGAAGCTGCGCGGCGTGGCGTTGCGGAAACCGCCGGGCGTGTAGTCCATCGGCCCCGCCAGCATGCGCGTGTACGGCAGCATCAGGTCGTGCTGCGGCGTGACGCGCTTGTCCATCTTGTTCCACTCCGCGCCCAGCACGCCTTCCTGCGTGATGAAGTTCGGATACGTGCGCTGCAACCCGGCCGGCACGTAGGCGCCGTGCAGGTCGAGCAGCAGGTGGCGTTTGGCGGTGGCCTCGGCGGCGCGCTCGTAGAAGGCGACGATCTCCTGGTCGTCGCGGTTCATGAAGTCGACCTTGATGCCCTGGATGCCCCAGCGCGCATAGGTATCGAGCACCTCGTCCATGCGCGGCGCCAGGTGCGCCCAGTGCACCCACAGCAGCAGTCCCACGCCCTTGTCGGCCGCGTAGCGCACCAGGGCCGGCATGTCGATGCCTTCGGCGGCACGTGCGATGTCGGTGCCGGGCAAGGCCTCGCAGCAGGGTCCGGCGCCGAAGGCCCAGCCGGCGTCCATCAGGTAGTACGGGAAGCCGGACTCGGCCGCGAAATCGATGAAGCGCCGGTAGGTGGCCAGATCGGGCTTCACGCCTTCCAGCGGTCCTGACCACCAGTCCCATGCCGCCTTGCCGGGCCTCACCCAGCTGAAGTCGCGCTGCGGCGGCGGATTGAGGTTGCCGACCAGGTGCGACTCGATGAGCTCGCCCGCGCGGTCGGCCATCATCACGGCGCGCCAGGCGGTCGTGAGCCCGCCTTTCGAGGCGTAGGCCGGACCCGGGTGATTCGGCACGGCCGACAGGTGCACGCGCAGCGCGCTGCCCTCGCGCTGCAGCGAGGCGCCGGTGTAGCCCCGCAAGTGCGCCTGCGTGATGGCGTAGTGCGTGCGACCCGACAGCGTGGCGCAGACCACCGGCACGTCGTAGGCGACGCCTTCCTTCAGTTGCGAGACGCGCAGGCGCTCGAACGGCCGCTCGTGCGCGCCGTCGGCCGGGGTGACGAGGCAGGAAGGGTCGCCAGCCGGCACGAAGGCCGTGCGCTCGCCGCGCAACTGCACCGGGTCGTTGCCTTCGAGGCGATAGCGGAAGGCGACGCCGTCGTCGTAGGCGCGGGCGTCGACGAAGAGGCGGCGCGTGCCACCCGTTTCGCGGAAGGTCAGCGTCGCGCCGCGGTAGTGGTCACGTGCGTTCGCCGCCTTGGTGGCGACCAGCGGGATCGTGCGGTCGACCAGCGCGTCCTCGCGCGATTCCAGCTTCAGCGCGCCAAAGGCCGGCGCGCCCTCCAGGTCCAGCCCGAGCGGCGAGGCAGCGATCACCGTTTCGCCGCGCCGCGCGATGCTGAAC
>DATFAY010000354.1:0-5162 GCA_035254085.1 Piscinibacter sp. | reverse complement strand
GGCCGGCGGCTGCGCCGGTGGTGATCCCTGCCGGCGGGCGCGGCATCGACCAGGACGGCAACGGCAGCATCGACTCCACCGAGGGCTCCAGCGCCGCCGGCGCGCGCTCCGCGATCGGCAACCGCGACGGCCTGCGCCAGACGGTGGCCGACATCATGCAACTGGTGCGCGAGGTGCAGGTCGGCATGGACGTGGACGGCGACGGCGTGCCCGACCTCGACGCGCAGCGCATCTACTACGCCGGCCAGTCCTTCGGCGGCATCTACGGCACGATCCTGCTCGGCGTGGAGCCGGACATCCGGGCCGGCGTGCCCAACGTGCCAGGCGGCTCGATCACCGAAGTGGCGCGGCTGGGGGTGTTCCGCCCGCTCACCGGCATCGCGCTCGCGACACGCGTGCCGTCGCTCATCAACGTGGCCGATCCGAGCGGCATCGCCTTCAACGAGAACATCCCGTTGCGCGACCTGCCGCCGCTGGTCAACACGGTGCCCGGCGCGATGGCGATCGCGCAAGTGCTGGACCGCTTCGAATGGGTGCAGCAGGCGGGCAATCCGGTGAGCTACGCGGCCTACATCCGCAAGCAGCCCTTGCCCGGCCATGCCGCCAAGCCGGTGATCTTCCAGTTCGCCAAGGGCGACGAGACGGTGCCGAACCCGACCACCTCCGCCATCCTGCGGGCGGGCGACCTGGCCGACCGGGCCACCTTCTATCGCAACGACCTCGCCTTCGCGGCCAACCCGGCCGTACCGAAGAACCCGCACACCTTCCTCACGAACATCGGCGTGCCGGCCGCGGCCGCCATCGCCGTGGGCGCGCAGACGCAGATCGCGGTGTTCTTCGCGACCCAGGGCGCGCTGACCATCGACCCGGACGGTGCCGGGCCGATCTTCGAGGTGCCGATCAGCGGGGCGCTGCCCGAGACCCTGAGTTTCCTGCCCTGAAGCGGCAAGGCCGCTCTCGCCGGCTTGCGGCGAGGGCGGCCTTCGTGTTGTCGCTGCGGCCGCAGCGCTCGATCACTGCTGGCTGGTGAACAGCCAGATGAATCGCTGCAGGTAGGACGACTTGGTCGGATAGATGGTCGGCAGCGCGGACGGCCTGCGCATGCGCGGTGATCGCGCGGGCGTGTTCATCCAGCGGCTCAGCTTCGACAGTGACGGTTCGGTGACGTGGCGCACGGCGGACTCCTCGTGGCGGTGTCCGGCTCCCCCTTGAACCGGATCATGGTCGAGATTGCAGCGCGGCTGCGTCACGCTCGCCACCCCGTCTTCAGGGGGTCTGTCGACTCGACGCCACGTCGCGCGGCGATTTCGTCACGCGCACCCCTAATGTGAGGTGCCTTCGGAACGGCTGATCTTGTTCCAGACGTTGTACTTGCCGACCGGCTTGCTCATGGGCAGGCGCTTCACCTCCTTGAAGGTGGCGGCGTCGAAGACGATCAGCGCACCGTCGGTCTCCCACAGGCTCGCCAGCGCGTAGCGGCCGTCCTTGGTGAATTCGATGTGGGCGAGCGTCTTGCCCGGGTCGGTGCGCACCTGCGCGACCGGCTCCAGCGTGCGCTTGTCGATCACGAGCAGCGTGTCCTTGGACTTCGGGCTCATCATCGCGTCGACCCAGGCATAGGGCGTGTTCTCGTGGCTGCGCATGAAGAAGCCGGGCCCCAGGGTGGCGATCTGCTTGACCGGCTGCCAGGTCTTCATGTCGATCACGCTCACCACGCCGTCCTTCAGGTTGGGGCTGGCCAGCACGGTGGTGTCCTTCCACGCGAAGGTGATGCCCGAGCCGAGGTGCGGCATGCCCGGCAGCGGCAGGCTGGCGATGCGCCGTCGCACGTCGAGGTTGACCACCTGCGCCGAGGGCGTGCCGTCGGCCTTGGGCCGCGTCGCGCCGAGCACGTTGCGGTAGCTCTGGTCGAAGAAGAAGTCGTCCAGGGGTTCGTCGAGCAGGGTGCGGCGCACACCCAGGTAGCCGGGCGTGGGCAGCGACTCGGCCATCTTGTAGTCGTGCACGTAGCCGTCGTGGATGGGCTCGGCCTTGGGGTCGTACGAGATCTCCCACAGTTCCGGCAGGTCCTTCAGGGCCACGACGAAGCTGTGCCGCGGCGCCGCGTCGTACACCGCCGAGACCCGCGAGGTCGCGGTCTTCGCGAGGTTGCTCGCGCTGTAGCTCTTCACCAGGCGCAGGTCGCCGTCGAACAGCGCCAGCGTGTGCGGCAGGTAGTTGGCGGCCATCACCCAGCGGCCGTCGTCGGAGACGGCGACGTTGCGCATGTTGATGCCGGCGCGCACCTCGGCCACCACCTTGAGGTTCCACAGGTCGAACTTGGTGATCCAGCCGTCGCGCGAGCCGAAGAACACGAAGCGGCCGTCCGGCGAGAACTTGGGGCCGCCGTGCAGCGCGAAGCGCGAGGGGAACCGATGGATCACCTCGAAGCGATCGCCGTCGACGATGCTGACGTGGTGGTCACCGCCTTCGACCACGACGAACAGGTTCATCGGGTCGGCCTTGAACTGCGGCCTGGCGGGCCACTGCGCGGCGCCGGCCGTCTCGACGCGCGAGGCGCGGATGTCGTCATCGGTCCAGGTCGGCGCCGGCGTGACGGGGGTGTAGACCAGCTTGGCGAGCGCGGCGATCTGCTCGGCGTCGAGCTTGCCGCCGAAGCCCGCCATCTGCGTGGCCGCTCGCCCCTGCGTGATGACCTTGAGCGCCTCCGCCGGGCGCAGCCGCTCCAGGCTCTCGGGCAGCAGCGCCGGTCCCATCACGCCCAGGCGCTGCACGCCGTGGCAGCTGGCGCAATGCTGCTGGTACAGGGCCGGCGCGTCGATCTCTGCGGCGCGCGCCATGTCGATGCCGATCCAGCCCACGCCCGCCGCGAGCACGAGGCGCCACAGCAGGTTCAGCATGAGACGACCCGGATGCGCTGGTTGAACGGGGTCACCTTCACGCGCTGCTCGTCGGCGCGCGGCGCCAGGCCGATCTCCTCGTCGCTCAGGTAGCAGCCGGGATCCTCGGCCCACGGGTCGCCGGTGACCTGCTGCGCGCGAACGCGGGTGTTGCCGCCGCAGATCGCCAGGTGGGCGCAGGCCCCGCAGCGGCCGGTGACCGGACGCGGCTGATGCTTCAAGCCCGCCATCAGCGGATCGGACACGTCGGACCAGATGGCCGAGAAGGGCCGCTCGCGCACGCTGCCCAGGTCGTGATGCCACCACATCGTGTCCGGGTGCACATGGCCTTCGTTGTCGATGTTGGCCACGTGCAGCCCCGAGGCGTTGCCGCCCCAGCGCTCCAGGCGAGCGCGCAGCGCGCTGGTCCAGCGCGGCAGGCGGCGCTCGGCCCACATCAGCAGGTACACGCCGTCGGCATCGTTGTTGCCGGTCACGTACTCGAGCGGCCGGTCGTTGCACGCGGCGTACCACGCGGCGTCGAACAGGCGGTCCAGCGCGTCGCGGGTGGCGGCGAAGTGCGCGTCGCGGCCGCGATGGATGTTGCCGCGGCCGGCGTAGTTCAGGTGCGAGAAGTAGAACTTGTCGACCCCCTCGTCGTGCATGAGCTGCAGCAGTGCCGGCAGGTCGGCCGCGTTCATGTCGGTCATGGTGTAGCGCAGGCCCACCTTCACGCCGCGCCGGCGCAGCGCCCGCACGGCGCCCAGCGACGCATCGAACGCGCCGGCCTTGCGGCGGAACTTGTCGTGCGTGTCGCGCAGGCCGTCGAGGCTGATGCCGACGTAGTCGAAGCCTTGCGCGCTCACACGATCGGCCATCGGTGCGTCGATCAGCGTGCCGTTGGTCGACAGGCCGACGTAGAAGCCCAGCGCCTTGGCGCGTGCGGCGATCTCGAACAGGTCGGGCCGCAGCAGCGGCTCGCCGCCGGAGAGGATGAGCACCGGCACGCCGAAGCGCTTCAGGTCGTCCATCACGGTGCCGACTTCGGCGGTGGAGAGCTCGTTCGGATAGTCGTGGTCGGCCGACAGCGCGTAGCAGTGCTTGCAGGTCAGGTTGCAGCGGCGCACCAGGTTCCAGATGACCACCGGGCCGCGCGGGCTGCGCTCCTGGACGACCGGGTAGGCGCCGTCGCGTTCGGCCGCGGCCAGCTCGCGCATGTATTGGGAAATGCGAAACATCGTGGGACCTCGGTCACAGCGGCGCGCGCAGGCGCAGGCCGGTCTTCTTGAGGATGCGGCTGCTGTAGAGCACGTCGCCCGCATGGCACGCCTCGCCCAGCAGGCAATGGATCTGCAGGGCCAGGCGCTCGACGTCGCTTCGACTTCTCGCATGCACCATGGCGAACAGGTTGTAAGGCCAGTCGGGCAGGGCGCGCGGGCGGCGGTAGCAGTGCGAGACGAAATCGAGCGCGCCGACCTTCTCGCCCAGCTCGTCGACACGTTCGTCGTCCACGTCCCACACCGTCATGCCGTTGGCCACGAAGCCCAGCCGGTAGTGATTGGGCACAGCGCCGATGCGGCGGATCAGGCCCTGCTGCAGCATGTCGCGCAGGCGAGCGCGCACCACGTCCTCGGCAACGCCCAGCGTCTCGGCGATGGCGGCATAGGGCCGTGCCACCAGCGGCAGCCCGGCCTGCGTGGCGCTCACGAGGCGCCGGTCGAAGTCGCTCAGCATGCTGCGGTCTCCGGCACGCTGCTCACAGGGGCAGCTTGAGTTCGACGAAGAATTCGCGCTCCTTCGGGAAGGCGAAGACGCGCAGCCCGGTCGCTTCCTCGATGCGGCGGCATGCCGCGCGCGCTTCGGCCGCCGAGGTGCAGGCGAGCACGAACCACATGTTGAAGTCGTGCTCGCGCCGGTAGTTGTGCGCGACTTCGGGCAGCGCGTTCACCTGCTCGGCGATCTGCTCGAAGTGCGCCTCGGGCACGCGCATCGCCGCCAGCACGAACTGGCCGCCGGCACGCTCGATCTGGTAGAGCGGGCCGAAGCGCGTCAGCACGCCGTCGTCGAGCAGGCGCTGCAGGCGGCCCATCACCTCGGCCTCGGTCAGGCCGAGTTCGTCGGCCACGTCGGCGTAGGGGCGGCTGCTGAGCGGGAAGTCGCCGTGCAGCCGGCGCATCAACATCAGGTCCAACTGATCGATGAACGCCGGCGCGGCCGGCATGGCGTGCGCTCGGCCGTCCATGCTCACCCCCGCGCCTCCTGGAAGTAGCGGCTGCCGGTCTG
>DATFAY010000353.1:0-3848 GCA_035254085.1 Piscinibacter sp. | reverse complement strand
GCACTTCTCGCTGTGGGCCATGCTGGCCGCGCCGCTGATCGCCGGCAACGACCTGTCGAAGATGGACGCCGACACGCGCCGCATCCTCACCAACGCCGACGTCATCGCCGTCGACCAGGACCCGCTGGGCCAGCAGGCGCGACGCATCTGGAAGCAAGGCGAGCTGGAGATCTGGGCGCGCCCGCTCCAGGGTGGCGACCATGCCGTGGTGCTGTTCAACCGCGGCAAGGCGCCGGCCGAGATGAACGTCAGCTGGAACCAGCTCAACCTGCCCAAGGCCTTGAAGGCGGAGGTGAAGGACCTGTGGAGCAAGAAGGTCGTGAAGAACGTGCGCGGCAGCGTTGGCGGCACGGTGGCTCCGCACGGCGTGATGATGGCGCGCATCACGCCGGTGCTGTGATGGCGGCGAGAACGATCCGTTCCATGGTCTGCAGCACGGTCCTCCTCGCCGCCGCGGCATGCGGCGCGCAAGCACAGACCGAGCTCGCCGTGCTGCCCTCCGCGCGCGCCACCTGGCGCATCACCGCCACCGATGGCGAGACCCGCGCCGAGCTCACCGGCGACAGCGTGGTGGCCGGTCATCTCGGCATCACCACGCACCACCGCGACGGCGTGCGCGATGCCGTGCTGTTCGACTGGAGGGACCGCTGGGAGTCCATGCTGCGCTTCGAGAGCCCGCAGCCGCTGGACCTGCGCCCCTTCGTGGAGCGCGGCACGCTCGAGTTCGACCTCGACGTTGCCGAGCTCACGCATGGCGCGGTCCGGGTGAAACTGGCCTGCGGCGAAGACTGCGAGCCTTTCGTGAACATCCCCGAGCAAGGCCGCGCCTGGGTGGGCAAGGGTTGGCAGCACGTGGCGCTGCCGATCCGCTGCTTTGCGCGCGAGGGCGCCGACTTCTCGCGCGTCAAGCTGCCGTTCGGGCTCGTGGGCGTGGGCAGCGGGCGCGCCAGCGTGGCCAACGTGCGTCTCGTGCGCGAAGGCACGCCGAATACCGCCTGCCCCGACTACCGCACCGAATCGGTGACGCCCGTCGTGCAGGACGAATGGTGGGCGCTGGACTGGTGGATGCCGCGCCATCGGCAGAAGCTGGAGGAAAAGCGGCAGCTCCTCGCCGCCGGCACCCCGCCCGAGGTCGTCTTCGTCGGCGACTCCATCACCGAGTACTGGGAAGGCGCCGGCCGCGAAGTCTGGCATCGCCACTACGCGAGATACCACGCACTGAACCTCGGCTTCGGCGGCGACCGCACCGAGAACGTGCTGTGGCGGCTGCAGCACGGCGAGATCGACGGCATCGCGCCGAAGGTCGCGGTGGTGATGATCGGTACCAACAACGCAGGTCACCGCGCAGAGGACCCGCGCGCCATCGCTGCCGGCATCCGCCGCATCGTCGACGAGGTCCATCGCCGCCTGCCCGGCACGCGCGTGCTGCTGCTGGCCATCTTCCCGCGCGGCGAGAAGCCCGACGACTACCTGCGGGGCATCAACGAGCGCGTGAACCGCCTCATCGGCGGCTGGAACGACGTCCGCTTCCTCGACATCAACGCCGCACTGCTGAACCCCGACGGCACGCTGTCGAAGGACGTGATGCCCGACCTGCTGCACCCCAACGAGCGGGGCTACTCCATCTGGCAGCGCGCCATGGAGCCCACGCTGCAACGCCTTCTGCAACCATGAGATCTCCACTGCCTGCCTTCAACTCGATCCTCGCGGCCTTGCTGGTGGCCGTCTGCGCTTCCTGCGCCGGCGGAGGCGGCGCCGACAGTTCGAGCACCACGCCGGCGCCCGGTCCGGCCGCCTCGAGCGCCATGCGCAACATCACCAGCCTGCAGATGTCGGCGCAGATGTCGCCCGGCATCAACCTCGGCAACACGCTGGAGGCAATCCCGAACGAAACCGCCTGGGGCAACCCGGTGCCGACACAGGCGCTGATGGATGCCTACAAGGCGGCCGGCTTCAAAAGCGTTCGCATCCCGGTCGCGTGGAGCCAGTATGCCGACGCGAACAACAACATCAGCCCGACGTGGATGGCGCACGTGAAGCAAGTGGTCGACTACGCGCGCAACGCCGGGCTGTACGTGATCGTCAACATCCACTGGGACGGCGGCTGGATGGACCACCCGACGCTCGACCGCCAAGCCGCCATCAGCGCCAAGATCACCGCGTTCTGGACGCAGATCGCGAACGCCTTCAAGGACTACGACGACCACCTGCTGTTCGCCGGCACCAACGAGGTCGGCATGGCGAACACCTGGGGCACGCCCCAGGCCGAGTGGGTCACCGTGCAGAACGGCTTCAACCAGGCCTTCGTCAGCGCGGTGCGCGCCACCGGCGGCAACAACGCGCAGCGCCACCTCGTCGTGCAGGGCTACCAGACCAACATCGACATCGCCTACGCGTCGAACACGCTGCCGGCCGACAGCGTCGCGAACCGCCTGTTCTTCGAGATCCACTACTACGACCCGTTCGACTTCACGATCAACGGCAACAGCGCCATCTGGCAGTGGGGCTCGATCGCGACCGACGCATCGGCCACCGAGACCTGGGCCAACGAGGCCTGGGTGGACGCCGAGTTCCAGAAGATGAAGACGAAGTTCATCGACCACGGCGTTCCCGTGATCCTTGGCGAATACGGCGCCTACGCGAAGCCGGCCTACCCGGGCATGCAGCCGTTCGTCGACTACTGGGCGCAGGTCGTCACCCGCTCCGCGTCGCAGCACGGAGCGGTGCCGATGTGGTGGGACACGGGCGCGCTGATCGACCGCCGCACCGGCGCGCAGAAGATGCCGGACCTGATCGGCAAGATCGTCGGCGCGGCGACGCACTGAACGGATCGACGAGAACGCCATGAAGAAGAATCTGCCGCCGCAGTCGCTCGTGCTCGTCACCTTGGCCGCTGCACGCTGACATGCCGCGCTGGGGGATCGCATGAACAGCCGGCGCGACTTTCTGGCCGCGGCGGCGGCGGCGCCGCTGCTGGCCGTCTCGGCACCCGGCGCGCGGGCGGGCGCATCGGCCGCCGGCGCGGCGCGCGCACAAGGTTTCGCGCTGTCGAGCGTGCGGCTGCTGAGCGGCCCCTTCGAAGCGGCGCGGGCGCTCGGCGCGCGCTACCTGCTCTCCCTCAATGCCGACCGGCTGCTGCATGGTTTTCGCACGAACGCGGGGCTGCAGCCCAAGGCTGCGCGATACGGCGGCTGGGAATCGGAGGACCTTTGCCCTGGCCACACGCTCGGCCACTACCTGAGCGCCTGCTCGATGATGTGGGCCTCCACGGGCCAGGCCGAGTTCCGCCAGCGCGTGGCCCAGGTCGTCGACGAGTTGCACGGCTGCCAGCAAGCGGCCCGCAGCGGCTTGGTGTGCGCCTTCCCCGACGGCGACGTGCAGCTGCGCAACGCCTTGGCCGGCCGGCCGGTGACGGGCGTGCCCTGGTACACCATGCACAAGATCCTTGCGGGCCTGCGGGACGCGCATGCGCATGCCGCCCATCCCCTTGCGCTGCCCGTCCTGACCCGGCTGGCTGACTGGATCGCGGCGGCTGCGCAGGGCCGCGACGACCAGCGTTTCCAGCAGATGCTGAACATCGAGCACGGCGGCATGAACGAGGTGCTGGCCGACCTCCACGCGCTCACGGGCGACGTGCGTTACCTGCAGCTGGCCCGGCGCTTCAACCATCGCGCGCTGCTCGATCCCTTGGCCGAAGGCCGCGACAAGCTGGATGGGCTGCACTCGAACACGCAGATCCCGAAGGTGATCGGTTTCGCCCGCCTGGCCGAAACCACCGGCGAGGAGCGCTACGCGAAGGCGGCACGCTACTTCTGGGGCAACGTCGTGAACCGGCGCTCGTTCGCCAC
>DATFAY010000352.1:0-2740 GCA_035254085.1 Piscinibacter sp. | reverse complement strand
CAAGGCCGAATGTCTCATCGCGCTGTACGAGGCGGCCAGCGACCAGGCCCTTGCGGTGCTCAAGGCGGCGATCGACCCGGCGCGCGACTGGCACGCCCAGGTCGAGCAGGCGATGGCCGCGTACCTGTCCACCCTGGCTTGCAACCCGGTGCTGCTGCGAACGCTGTTCATCGCCATCCTCGGCCTCGGGCCCGAGGGCTTGGCCGCGCGACGCCGCGCCAACCGCCGGCTGGCGGACTTCATCCTCGAAGTGGTGAACGGCCCCGCCGCGAAGCCGCCGCGCTCGCGGCCGCTGCCGCTGGCGCACGCCTTCGGCATCGTCGGCGCGATCAACGAGCTGATCCTGATGGCGATCGAAGACGACCGCGTCGACCAGCTGCCGCAGCTCACCGCCACCGCGTCGCAGCTGGCACGCGCGGTGATCGACGGCGCCGCCTGAGCACGGCCGGGCTCAGGGCCCGACCTTGCGCAGCAACTCGTCCCACGCTGCGCGGTTGCTGCGCTTCAGCTCCTTCAGCTCATCCAGCAACTGGTCGCAGCGCTCCCGCTTGGCCTGCTTCTTGATCTCGTCGATCTCGGCCGCCAGCTGGATCAGCGGCGCGACATCCTTGTGCTTTTGCATCTCGAGCCGGTGCGCGATGGCCACCACCGCATCGGTGAGCCGGCCCAGTTGACGCCCATAGCTGTGGCGACTCACGACCTCCCGTTCGATGTCCGGCGCCTTCGAATTCGCCGTCGTGACGATCAGGTTGCCGAAGGTCCAGCCGTTGTTGAATCGCTCGTCGACGGTGGGCTGCAGCCAGGGCGTGAAGAAGTTCGGGAATGTCGAGTTGCTCATTGCTTCTCCTTGATCCGCAGGGCGGCCCGCGTGGATCCCGGCTTTCGCCGGGATGACAGTCCCTACCGCATGTCATCCCGGCGAAAGCCGGGATCCATGATTGTTCGCCATGCTTCAGCCGACGAACCGCCGCGCGTTGCGGAACATCCGCATCCACGGGCTTGCCGCACTCTTGTCGCCGTCGGTCCAGCTCATGAGGATATTGCGGAAGACCCGTTCCGGGTGCGGCATCAGGACCGTGAAGCGGCCGTCCGGCGTCGTGACCGCGGTGAGCCCGTCGGGGCTGCCGTTGGGGTTGAGCGGATAGGCCTCGGTCGCTTGTCCGTGGTGATCGACGAAGCGCATCGCGCGATGCACCTGGGCCGCGTCGCCGCGCTGGGAGAAGTCGGCGAAGCCTTCGCCGTGCGCCACCGCAATGGGGATGCGGCTGCCGGCCATGCCCTCGAAGAAGATCGAGGGGCTTTGCAGCACCTCGACCAGCGACAGGCGCGCCTCGAATTGCTCGCTCTTGTTGCGCGTGAACTTGGGCCAGGCCTGCGCCCCCGGGATGATGGGCGAGAGCGCGGCCATCATCTGGCAGCCGTTGCACACGCCCAGCGCAAAGGTGTCCTTGCGCGCGAAGAAGGCCTCGAACTGCTCGGCGAGGACGGCATTGAACATGACCGAGCGCGCCCAGCCCTCGCCGGCGCCCAGCGTGTCGCCGTAGCTGAAGCCGCCGCAGGCGATGAAGCCCTGGAAGTCGCCGAGCCGCGCGCGGCCGCTTTGCAGGTCGCTCATGTGCACATCGAAGGTGTCGAAGCCGGCCCGGTCGAGCGCGTAGCTCATCTCGACCTGGCTGTTGACGCCTTGCTCGCGCAAGATGGCCATCTTCGGCCGCGCCTTGGCGATGAAGGGCGCGGACACGTCGTCGGCCGGGTCGAAGGTGAGATGAAGGCGCAGGCCTGGATCGTCGGCGCGGCCTGCGGCCTCGTGCTCCATGTCGGCGCAGGCCGGGTTGTCGCGCAGCCGGGCGATGCGCCAGCTCACCTCGTCCCAGGCCTGATGCAGCTCGCGCAGGGGCGCGCTGAACACCGCCTTGGTGTCGCGCCACACCTCCATCACGCCGCGCTCGTTGGGCTTGCCGATGAAGTGGCTGTGCTTGGACAAGCCATGCGCACGCAAGGTCTGCACCACCTCGTTGCGCTGCGCGGTGGGCACCTGGATGACGACACCCAGCTCTTCGCTGAACAGCGCGCGCAAGGTCAATTCCTCGCGACGCGCGCTCACCTGTCCGGCCCAGTTCTTGGAGTCGCCGTATTCGGCGCGGCTGTCGCTGATGCCGTCTCCTTCGGTGACCAGCAGGTCGACGTTCAGGCTCACGCCCAGCTGTCCCGCGAAGGCCATCTCGCACACCGTCGCCCAGAGTCCGCCGTCGCTGCGATCGTGGTAGGCGAGCAGCCGGCCCTGGGCTCGCAGCTGATTGATCGCGGCGACCAGTGCCTTGAGCTGGGCCGCGTCGTCGAGGTCGGGCACCTGGTCGCCGAACTGGTCCAGCACCTGGGCCAGCATCGAGCCGCCCATGCGGTTGCGGCCCCGTCCGAGGTCGATGAGCACGAGCGTGGTGTCGCCCGGCTGTAGCTGCGGCGTGAGGGTCGCACGCACGTCGGCCAGCGTCGCGAAGGCCGAGACGATGAGCGACACCGGCGCGGTCACCTGCTTGTGCTCGCCGCCGTCGTTCCAGCGCGTGCGCATCGACAGGCTGTCCTTGCCCACGGGTACGCTGATGCCCAGCGCCGGGCACAGCTCCATGCCGACCGCCTTCACCGTGTCGTACAGCGCGGCGTCTTCGCCCGGCTCGCCGCAGGCGGCCATCCAGTTGCAGCTGAGCTTCACGCGCTCGAGCTCGATCGGCGCGGCGAGCAG
>DATFAY010000351.1:0-8435 GCA_035254085.1 Piscinibacter sp. | reverse complement strand
AAGATCGGCTTCATGAGCTTCTTCGTGAAGGCGGCGGTCGCGGCGCTCAAGAAGTACCCGGTGATCAACGCCTCGGTCGACGGCAACGACATCGTCTACCACGGCTACTTCGACATCGGCATCGCGGTGGGCTCGCCGCGCGGCCTGGTCGTGCCGATCCTGCGCAATGCCGACCAGATGAGCTTCGCCGACATCGAGAAGAAGATCGCCGAGTTCGGCGCCAAGGCGCGCGACGGCAAGCTTTCGCTCGACGACCTGACCGGCGGCACCTTCTCGATCTCCAACGGCGGCGTGTTCGGCTCGATGCTCTCGACGCCGATCATCAATCCGCCGCAGTCGGCCATCCTCGGCGTGCATGCCACCAAGGATCGCGCCGTGGTGGAGAACGGGCAGATCGTGATCCGTCCGATGAACTACCTCGCGATGAGCTACGACCACCGCATCATCGACGGCCGCGAAGCGGTGCTCGGCCTGGTCGCGATGAAGGAGGCGCTGGAGGACCCGGCGCGCCTGCTGTTCGACATCTGATCCGCCCGCCCCTCAGGAGACGCTCATGAGCCTCGCCGACGAACTCGCCAAGCTGGATGACCTGCGCACGCGCGGCGTGCTCACGGCCGAGGAGTTCGAGCGAGGCAAGGCCAAGCTGCTCGACAGCCAGGTGCCTCCGGCGGTGGAGGCCGTCAACAACCTGCGGCGCAGCCGCGACGACCGCTGGATCGGCGGCGTCTGCGGCGGCATCGCCCGCGCCACCGGCATCGAGAGCTGGGTCTGGCGCCTCATCTTCGCCGTGCTGCTGTTCGCCGGCGGCTCGGGCCTGCTGCTGTACGTCCTGCTGTGGATCTTCGTGCCGTCCGAGTGACGGCGCACCACGCTTCATCCCTTCACCACATCATGTCCAAACAATTCGACGTCGTCGTCATCGGCGGTGGCCCCGGCGGCTATATCGCCGCCATCCGGGCCGCGCAGCTCGGGTTCAACACCGCCTGCATCGACGACTGGAAGAACGCCAAGGGCGCTCCCGCCCTCGGCGGCACCTGCACCAACATCGGCTGCATTCCGTCGAAGGCGCTGCTGCAGTCCAGCGAGCACTTCGAGCACGCCGGCCACCATTTCGCCGACCACGGCATCCAGGTGTCCGGGCTCGGCATGGACGTGGCCAAGATGCTTGGCCGCAAGGACGCCGTCGTCAAGCAGAACAACGACGGCATCCTCTACCTGTTCAAGAAGAACAAGGTGAGCTTCTTCCACGGCCGCGGGTCGTTCGTGAAGGCAGGCGAGGGCGGCTACGAGATCAAGGTCGCGGGTGCGAGCGACGAGACGGTCACTGCGCGCCACGTGATCGTCGCCACCGGCTCCAGCCCGCGGGCCTTGCCGGGCGCGGCCTTCGACGAGGAATTCGTCCTGTCCAACGACGGCGCATTGCGCATCCCGTCGGTGCCCAAGCGCCTGGGCCTCATCGGCTCGGGCGTCATCGGGCTCGAGATGGGCTCCGTGTGGCGCCGGCTCGGCGCCGACGTGACGGTGCTCGAGGCGCTGCCGACCTTCCTCGGCGCGGTGGACGAGCAGATCGCCAAGGAGGCGCACAAGGCCTTCACCAAGCAGGGCCTCAAGATCGAGCTCGGCGTCAAGGTCGCCGAGGTGAAGAAGGAGAAGGGCGGGCTCAGCGTGTCCTATACCTCGGCCAAGGGCGAGGCGAAGCTCCTCGAGGTCGACCGGCTGATCGTCTCGATCGGGCGCGTACCCAACACCGCGGGACTGAACCACGAGGCCGTGGGGCTCAAGCTGGACGAGCGCGGCGCGATCGTGGTCGACGATGACTGCCGCACCAACCTGCCCAACGTGTGGGCCGTCGGCGACGTGGTGCGCGGACCGATGCTCGCGCACAAGGCGGAGGAAGAAGGCGTCGCGGTGGCCGAGCGCATTGCCGGTCAGCACGGCCACGTCAACTTCAACACCATTCCGTGGGTGATCTACACCTCGCCCGAGATCGCGTGGGTGGGGCAGACCGAGCAGCAGCTCAAGGCGGCCGGGCGCGCCTACAAGGCAGGCACATTCCCGTTCATGGCCAACGGTCGCGCCCGCGCGCTGGGCGACACGACCGGCATGGTGAAGTTCCTCGCCGATGCGAAGACCGACGAGATCCTGGGCGTGCACATCGTCGGGCCGTTTGCCTCGGAACTCATCTCGGAAGCGGTGGTGGCGATGGAATTCAAGGCCAGCGCCGAGGACATCGCGCGCATCTGCCACGCGCACCCCAGCCTGAGCGAGGCGACCAAGGAGGCGGCCCTGGCCGTCGACAAGCGCACGCTGAACTTCTAGCCGCTCGTGGCCGTCCGCCAACTCTACGAAGCAACGCTTGCCGAACGTGGCTACCAGCCGGACCCGGCGCAGCTGCGCGCCGTGGACGCGCTCGAGCGTTGCGAGAACGAGTGGGCGGACTACAAGGCGCGCCGCAGCAACGCCATCACCAAGCTGATTGCGCGCCCGCCGATTCCGCGCGGCGTGTACATGTACGGCGGCGTGGGCCGCGGCAAGAGCTTCCTGATGGACTGCTTCTTCAACGCCGTCCCGCTCACGCGCAAGACACGGCTGCATTTCCACGAGTTCATGCGCGAGGTGCACCGCGAGTTGCAGGAGCTCAAGGGAACGGTGAACCCGCTGCAGGAACTCGGGCTGCGCATTTCGCGCCGGTACCGCCTCATCTGCTTCGACGAGTTCCACGTCGCCGACGTGACCGACGCGATGATCCTGCACCGGTTGCTGGAATCGATGTTCGAGCATCGCGTGAGCATCGTCACGACCTCGAACTTCCACCCCGACGGGCTGTACCCGCACGGCCTGCATCGTGACCGCATCCTGCCCGCGATCGAGCTGATCAAGGACAGGCTGGAGGTGATCAACGTCGACAACGGCACCGACTATCGCCGCGAGGCACTGGAGCACGTGAAGCTGTATCACACGCCGCTCGGGCCGCAGGCCGATGCGCAGATGACGCAGGCCTTCGAGCGGCTGGCCGAGGCCAAGGACGAGAGCCCGCTGCTGCACATCGAGTACCGCGAGCTGCACGCGCGCCGCCGCGCCGGCGGCGTGGTGTGGTTCGACTTCAAGGAGCTGTGCGGCGGGCCGCGTTCGCAGAACGACTACCTCGAGCTTGCCACCCAGTTCCACACGGTGCTGCTGTCCGGCGTGCCACAGATGACGCCGCGCCACGCCTCCGAGGCGCGGCGCTTCACCTGGCTGGTGGACGTGATGTACGACCGGCGCATCAAGCTCATCATGTCGGCCGAGGTGCCCGCCGAACTGCTGTACGCCGAAGGCCCGCTGGCCCACGAGTTCCCGCGCACCGTGTCGCGCCTGGCCGAAATGCAGTCGGCGCAGTTCCTGGCGCTGGAGCGGCGCGACGTGGATACTTCGCTGACATGAAGACATGGCATGCGCTATTCCTGTGCGCGCTCGCGGCGCCGGGCGCGTTCGCGTTCTCGCCCGACGAGGAGCGCGCCGAACGCGCGCGCATCCAGGCCGAGCGCTCGCAGGTGCAGGCCGCCTACGAGCAGCGCGAGCGCGAGTGCCGCCAGCGCTTCGTCGTCACCTCGTGCATCGACGCGGCACGGCGCGATCGCCGGCAGGCCTTGGAACGGCTGCGCCAGCAGCAGGAACTGCTCGACGAGGCGCAACGCAAGCAGCGCGCGGCCCAGCGCATCGACGACATCCGCGCCAAGGTGAGCGGCGAGGAAGCCCAGCAGCGCGACGCGACGGCCAAGGCGCGACAACGCGAGCGCGAGCGCGTTGCGGCGGCCAGTGCGCCGGCGTCTTCGCCGTTGCGTGGCCCGGAGGCGGGCCAGGGGCGCGTCGAGCCCTCGTCCGTGCTGCCGGGCGCCAAGGCCCACCGCTCGGCCGAAGACGAAGCGCGGCACGCAGCGGAGTACGAGAAGCGTCAGCGCGAGGCCGAGGCACACCGCCAGGCGGTCGAGCGGCGCAATGCGTCGCGCCGAAAGCCGCCTGCCAAGCCGCTACCCATGCCGGATGCGGTGTCCGCACCGGCGGCATCCGCGCCGCGCTGATTCAGCCCAGCGGATCGACGCGCACCAGCGCCAGCGAGAGGTTGTCGCCGCCGCCACGGGCGCGTTGGCGCGCCTTGCTGACGAGCATCTCGCTGGCCTCGCGCGGCGGCAGCGCCTGGACGATCGCGCCCAGCTCCTTCGGAGTGAAGTAGTGCCACAGGCCGTCGCTGCAGGCGAGCACGCAGTCGCCGACTTCCAGGCGGTCGACGTGGCCGGCCGTCAACGGCGGGTCCTGCGTCGTGCCCAGGCAGCCGGTCAGCAGATTGGACTGCGGGTGGGTGTTGGCCTCTTCCTCGGTCAGCTGGCCTTCATCGACCAGGCGCTGCACGAAGGAATGATCGATGGTGCGGCTCATCATCTGCGCGCCGCGAAAGTGATAGACCCGGGAGTCGCCGGCATGGATGACGTCGCATTCGCGGGTGGGGCTGACGATGAAGGCGGCCACCGTGCTGTGCGGCTCTTCCTCGGAGGTGATCGCCGTCAGCTTGATCATCAGGTGAGCCTCGAGCACCAGTTGCTTGAGCGCCTCGGCCGGGTCGTCGCGGCTGGGCACGTAGCGGTCGAACAGCTGCTGCGCCGTGAGGATCACTTGGTCGGCGGCCTTGCGCCCGCCACTCTTGCCGCCCATGCCGTCGGCGAGCACCGCGAGCACGCAGCCGGGGACCCGGCTGTGCGGAATGATCTGCACCTGGTCCTGCTGATAGGCGCGGTCGCCACGGTGGATGCCGGTGGCGGCCGACAGGCGGTATCCCAGGGTCGTGGTGCTCATAGTGTCGAAAACTATAATCGCTTTGCATTCCTCTCCAACGCGGGAAACTCGCGAATTAGTGCCGCCGGTCGACTGCGCCCCATGAACGACAACCTCCACTCGCTGCCGCGCCGGTTGATCGAGTTGCGCATCGAGCATGCGGACCTCGACAGCCTGATCGACCGGGCTGCGCTCGAGCATCCGGCGGACGAGCTCGTGCTGCGCCGGCTCAAGAAGCGGCGGCTGCGGCTGCGCGACCAGATCTGCCAGCTCGAAGCGGAACTCGATCCGCCCGAGCCTGCATGAGCTCGCAAGCGGACGCCGACACGCAGCGCGAAAGCGCCTCGTCGAGCGGCTCGGACAGCGCCTTGCAGCGGGCGGTGGCGCACGCCTTTGCGCGCGGCGGGCCGCTATCGCAGGCCGACGAGCGCTATGTCGAGCGCGAGGTGCAGATCAGCATGGCGCGAGCCGTGGCCGAAGCCATCGACGAACGGCGCGCCCTGGTGGCCGAGGCCGGCACCGGCGTGGGCAAGACCTTCGCCTACCTGGTGCCGACGCTGCTGTCGGGGGCGCGCGCGCTGATCAGCACGGCGACCAAGAGCCTGCAGGACCAGCTGTTCCTGCGCGACCTGCCGCGCCTGCGCGACGCGCTCGAGCTGCCCGTCACCATGGCACTGCTCAAGGGCCGCGCCAGCTACCTGTGCCTGCATCGGATGAACCAGGCGCGCCAGTCCGCGCAGCTGCCCGATCGCTGGGCCGTGCGCACGCTGGCCAAGATCGAGCAATGGTCGCGCGCCACCGCGAGCGGCGATCTCGCCGAGATGGAAGGCCTGGACGAGCGCAGCAGCGTGATTCCCCTGGTGACCTCGTCGCGCGAGAACTGCCTGGGCAGCGAGTGCCCCGAGTACCGCCAGTGCCACGTCATGAAGGCGCGCCGCGATGCCATGGCCGCCGACGTGGTCGTCGTCAATCATCACCTCTTCTTCGCCGACATGGCGCTGCGCGACAGCGGCGTCGCCGAACTGCTGCCGAGCGTCGAGGTGGCGGTCTTCGACGAGGCACACCAGCTGGCCGAGGCGGGCGTGCAGTTCCTCGGCACCACGCTCACCAGCGGCCAGGTGATCGACTTCGCGCGCGACATGCTGGGCATCGGCTTGCAGCAGGCGCGCGGGCTGGCGCCGTGGCAGGAACTGGCCGCGCAGTGCGACCGCGCGGCCCGAGACCTGCGCATGGCCTGCGCCGGCCCGCTGCGCGATGTGCGCGGCACGCTCAAGCTGCGCTGGGACGAGCGCGCGGGCCGCGAAGGCTTCTTCGACGCGCTGTCGGGCACGGCCGCCGCCTGCACGGCGGCCCACGCGGCGCTCGACACCGTGAGCGAGATCGCGCCCGATTTCGTCAAGCTGGGCGAGCGCGCGGCCCAGCTCGTCACCCTGGCGCGCCGCTTCGTCGACGATGCGGATTCGGGCAACGTGCGCTGGATCGACCTCACGCCGCACCAGTGCCGGCTGGTCGAATCGCCGCTGGACATCCGGGAAGCGCTGCGCGAGCAGATGCAGCGTGCGCCCAAGGCGTGGATCTTCACGTCGGCAACCCTGGGCGACGACGAGCGCCTGTCGTGGTTCACCGAATCGGCCGGGCTCACCGAGGCGACGACGCTGCGGGTGGGCAGTCCGTTCGACTACGCGTCGCACGCGCGGCTGTACATTCCGCGCGCGTTCCCGAAGCCCAACGAGCCGGGCCATCCGAGAGCCGTCGCGCGCCTCGCAGCCGAGTGCGCGCGCCGGCTCGGCGGCCGCAGCTTCGTGCTGACGACGACCCTGCGGGCGCTGCAGGCCATCGGCGAGCAGTTGCGCCAGGACTTCGAGGCGCAGGCCGACGACATTGCCGTGCTGCTGCAGGGGCAGGCGCCCAAGCGCCAGCTGATGCAGCAGTTCCTCGCGCGGCCGCGCTCGGTGCTGGTGGGATCGCAAAGCTTCTGGGAAGGCATCGACGTCCCCGGCGAGGCGCTGCAGTGCGTGCTGATCGACAAGCTGCCTTTTCCGCCGCCCAACGACCCGCTGGTGGAGGCCCGGGTGAAGCGCCTCGAGCGCGAAGGGCGCAACCCGTTTGCGGACTACTTCGTGGCCGAGGCGGCCGTGTCGCTCAAGCAGGGCGCCGGCCGCTTGATCCGAAGCGAAACGGACCGCGGCCTGCTCGTGGTGTGCGACCCGCGCATGGCCGGCATGAACTACGGGCGCCGCCTGCGCGAGGCGCTGCCGCCCATGACCCCGGTCGCGACGGAGGAGGAGGCGCTGGCGTGGCTGGACGAACTGGCCGGACGGCCGCTGCCGGTGGTCGACGACGCGCCGTGGTGAGGCGCGAGCGCCGGCCGGTCAGTCGATCACCAGAGCTGCCACCAGGGCGTCTGCTTGGCGCCGACGTCCTGCGCGCCCAGGTAGGCGCTTTGCGGATAGTTCTGGCGCAGCACGCGCTCGGCATCGTCGCGCAGCGGCGCGAGACCGAGCTTGTCGTAGCTGCGCACCATGATGAAAAGCGCCTCTTCCACCGCGGGCGAATGCTGGAAGTCCTGCACCGTCTGTTGCGCGCGATTGGCCGCGGCCACGTAGGCGCCACGGCGGAAGTAGTAGCGCGCGACATGCACCTCGTAGGCGGCCAGCGAGTTGACGATGTAGTTCATCCGCACCTGCGCGTCTTCCGCGTAGCGCGACTGCGGGAACTGCTCGACCAACTGCTTGAACGACTGGTACGCGTCGCGCGAGGCCTGCTGGTCGCGCTCGGACAAGTCCTGGCGCGAGATGTTGCCCAGGATGCCGAGGTTGTCGTTGAAGTTGACGAGGCCTTGCAGGTACAGGGCGTAGTCGACCGCGGGGCTGGTGGGGTGCAGCTTGATGAAGCGCTCGAGCACCGACAAGGCCTCGGCCTTCTCGCCGCTCTTGTAGAGCACGTAGGCGCGCTCGAGCTGCGCCTGCTGCGCCAGCGGCGTGCCGGCGGCGCGGCCCTCGAGGCGTTCGTACAGCTTGGCCGCGCGTTCGTAGCCGCCGTTGGCCGCCTCGTCCTGGGCCTCTGCATACAATTTGTCGGTGGACCAGCCGGTCGTTTCGTCCCTCGACGTGGTACCGCACCCGGCCACCAGCCATGAGGCCATCACGACCGACGTCAACAGGCCCGCGGCCCGAACCACCGAATGCTTGAAATTCATGAACTGATGGCGCCTCTCGCGCACGCCGTCTCGTCGAAAAATGAGCCCAGATTATAGGGTTCGGCCTGCACCGGACGCCGCTGCCGACGCCGACCCGGCGGCCGAGGGCGACGCCCCATGGAGCGACGAGCCGGAGCGGCGCGAGATCGTGGTCGGCGACGCCCTGCACGGGGCCCGTCTGGACAAGGCGCTCGTGAGCTTCGTGCCGGAGTTCTCGCGCAGTCATCTGCAGACCCTGATCGCCGGCGGCCACGTGCAGGTGGACGCTCGCGCGGCCACGACGGCGTCGCGCAAGGTGAGCGCCGGGCAGCGCATCGTCGTCGAACTGATGCCCACGCCCGAGAGCCAGGCGTTCCGCCCCGAGGACGTGCCGCTGCAGATCGTGTTCGAGGACGACGAGCTGATCGTGGTGGACAAGCCGGCCGGC
>DATFAY010000350.1:0-4224 GCA_035254085.1 Piscinibacter sp. | reverse complement strand
GATGAAGGCCTGGCCCCAGGCGTTCGGCGCAAACGCGCCGCCCAGCGATACCCACATCGATTCGGCGATCCAAGCCGCGTTGAGCGCGATCACGGCCCAGACGGCGGCGCTGGGCACCACCGGCTTGCGCGCCAGCCACAGGACGGCGGCACACCACGGAAACAGCACGATGCCTGCGGCGAACAGCAGCGAGGCAGGCAGGCGCACCAGGTCGGACAGGACGTCGGCACCGAGCGACATCACGACGCCGGCGGCGGCGCTGATCACCGCGTCGGCAAGCAGGGCACGGCGCAGCAGCGGGGACATGGACACGAGGGACATGGCAACTCTCCTATCGGTGGGTTGGGAAGAACGTCGTGGCGGCATCGTGCGGCGTCGCGGATCGGCAGGCCATGACCTGCGAGGTCATGGAAGCGCGCCGCGTGCTCGGCTATCGTCGCGCCCATGCACGCCGCCACCCTTCCCCATGCGAACGTCGGCCACCTGATCCGCGAATGGCGGCAGCGCCGGCGCCTGAGCCAGCTCGACCTCGCCTGCGAGGCCGACATCTCGACCCGGCATCTGAGCTACGTCGAGAACGGCCGCGCCTCGCCCAGCCGCGAGATGCTCATGCACCTGGCCGAGCGGCTGGACGTGCCGCTGCGCGAGCGCAACATGCTGCTCGCCGCCGCTGGCTACGCGCCGATCTACCGCGAGCGCCCGCTCGCCGACCCGGCGCTGGCCGCGGCACGCCAGGCGGTGGATCTGGTGCTCAAGGCCCACGAGCCCAACCCCGCCCTGGCCGTCGACCGGCACTGGAACATGCTGGCGAGCAACCGGCTGGTGCCGATGCTTCTGGGCAGCGTGGATCCGCAGCTGCTGCAAGCGCCGGTCAACATCCTGCGCCTGAGCCTGCATCCGCGCGGACTGGCGCCGAAGATCATCAACCTCGCCCAGTGGCGCGAGCACCTCTTCGCGCGGCTGAAGCACCAGATCGGCCTCACCGGCGACCCGGTGCTGGCCGACCTGCTGCATGAACTGGAGGGCTATCCGTTCGACCCGTCGCAGTCGCACGGCCCGGCGATCGAGCCGAACAGCGTGGCGCTGCCCATGCAGCTGGACACGCCCGCCGGCGTGATGTCGTTCATCGGCACCATCACCGTGTTCGGCACGCCCGTGGACATCACGCTCGCCGAGCTCGCCGTCGAGACCTTCTTCCCCGCGGACGCCCGCACCGCGGAACTGCTGCGTCGCCTGAGTGACGGACAGTCGCTCGACGCGCAACGATAAAGCCGCTTTGGCCGGAGGCACCATGGCCGTCGCATCGAACGAAACCACCCATCAACGCATCTGCCCGCTGTGCGAGGCCTGCTGCGGGCTGGAGATCCGCATGGCCGACGGCCGCATCGCGGGCATCCGCGGCGACGAGCTCGACGTCTTCAGCGCCGGCTACATCTGCCCCAAGGGCGCAGCGATCAAGGACCTTCACGAGGATCCCGACCGGCTGCGCTCGCCGCTCGTCAAGCGCGACGGCCGCTTCGTGCAGGCGAGCTGGGACGAGGCCTTCGCCGAGATCGAGCGCCGCCTGACGCCGATCGCAGCCACGCACGGCCAGGACGCCGTCGCGCTGAGCGTGGGCAACCCGGCCTCGCACAAGTACGGCCTGCTGCTCTACGTCGCGCGGCTGGTCAAGTCGATCGGCACGCACAACGTCTACACCGCCTCGACGCTCGACCAGATGCCCAAGCAGCTTGCCAACGGCCTGATGTACGGGCAGCGGCTGACCATGGCGGTGCCCGACATCGAGCGATGCGATTTCCTGCTCGTGCTCGGTGCCAACCCGATGGCCAGCAACGGCAGCCTCTGGACGGTGCCCGACTTCCGCGGCAAAGCCAAGTTGATGCGTGCGCGCGGCGGCAGGATCGTCGTCATCGACCCGCGCCGCACCGAGACAGCCGACATCGCCGACGCCCACCATTTCATCCGGCCGGGCGCCGATGCATTCCTCATGCTCGGCATGGTGCACACCTTGTTCGACGAGAACCTGGTGAGGCTCGGGCGACTGGTCGAGCATGTGGCCGGTGTCGATGCGGTGCAGGCGGCCGTGAGCGGCTTCGCGCCCGAGGCCGTGGCCGCGCGCTGCGGCATCGCGGCCGGCACCATCCGCGCGCTCGCGCGATCGCTGGCGGCGGCCGAGCATGCCGCCGTGTACGGCCGCATCGGAACCTGTGTGCAGCGCTTCGGCAGCCTGTCGTCGTGGCTGGTGGATGTGCTCAACATCCTCACCGGCCACCTCGACCAGCCGGGCGGTGCGATGTTTCCCAAGGCCGCCGCCTTCGCGCCCAACACCGCAGGAGAGTCAGGCCGTGGACGCGGCGTCGTGACCGGCCGCTGGAGCAGCCGCGTGAGCGGCGCACCCGAGGTCTACGGCGAACTGCCGATGAACTGCCTCGCCGAGGAGATCGAGACGCCGGGACGGGGCCAGGTGAAGGCGCTGATCACGGTGGCGAGCAACCCGGTGCTGTCGGCGCCCAACGGCTCGCGCCTGGCGACGGCATTGGACCAGCTCGATTTCATGGTGAGCCTGGACATCTACCTCAACGAGACCTCGCGCCACGCCGACGTGATCCTGCCCGGCGTGTCACCACTGCAGGATTCGCACTACGACGTGCCGTTCCCCCTCTTCTCCTGGCGCAACCACGCGCGCTTCAGCCGCGCGATCGAGCCCCTGCCCGAGGGCCGGCCGGCCGAGTGGCAGACGATGATGAAGCTGGTGGCGATCGCGCGCGGCATGGGCGCGCAGGCCGAGGTGAACGCGCTCGACGACGCCCTGCTGGCCGAAGAGGTGCGCAAGCTCGCCGGCCCGCATGCCGATGCGGTCATCGCCGCGCTGGCGCATCGCACAGGCCCCGAGCGGCTGCTCGACCTGTCGCTGCGCAGCGGCCCCTACGGCGACCAGTTCGGCCGCCGGCCCGAGGGGCTGAACCTGGACAAGCTCATGGCCGCGCCGCATGGCATCGACCTCGGCCCGCTGCAGCCGCGCATTCCCGAGGTGCTGCGCACGCCTTCGGGCAAGGTCGAACTCGCCCCTGCCCTGCTGCTCGACGACGTGAAGCGCGCCGCAGCCGACCTGTCGCGCCCCGCCGACGACCTCGTGATCGTCGGCCGCCGCCATGTTCGCTCGAACAACAGCTGGATGCACAACCTGCCGTTGCTCGCGAAGGGTCCGAACCGCTGCACCGCGCTGATCCATCCCGCCGATGCCGCGCGGCTGGGTCTTGCAGATGGGGGCCGCGCCCGCATCCGCGGGGCGCGGGGTGCGTCGATCGAGGCGCAGGTGCAGGTGAGCGACGAGATGATGCCGGGCGTCATCAGCCTGCCGCACGGCTGGGGCCACGACCTGCACGGCGCGCGGCTGGCCGTCGCGGCCGAGCGGCCGGGCGCCAACCTCAACGCGGTGCTCGACGATCGGCTGATCGACCCGCTGTCGGGCAACGCGGTGCTGGGCGGCGTGCCGGTGGAGGTGGCGCCCGCTTGAACGCGGCGTCGTCCCGGCGGAAAGCGCGCGTCATCCCGGCAAAAGAAACGCACGTCATCCCGGCGAAAGAAACGCGCGTCATCCCGGCGAAAGCCGGGATCCACCGCTGGCGAATCGCGTGGATCCCGGCTTTCGCCGGGACAACCATCTATCGGGCCGCCACCACGCTGAACGACCCTTCGTGCTGCGCCAGCCAGTCGGCGGCCAGGCGCGCGTCCTGCTGCGAAGGGTGGAAGCCGGGCTCGAAGTAGGCACGCCAAGGCTTGAAGCAGTGGCGCACGAGGCCGTGTTCGCCGAAGAAGAAGCTGGCGGCGCTCTTCCAGGTGCGCCAGCGAAACAGCTCGCCGTCGTGCCGCAGGTTGCGCGCGGTCTGTCGCAGCACGTCGGTGGTGAAGTGCCAGGTCACGATGCGCATGAATCGCCTGCGCCAGACATCGTTGCCGCCGAGCGCCCGGTACACGTCGAAGGCGACGCTGCGGTGTTCCGACTCCTCGCTCGCGTGCCACATCCACAGCGTCTGCAATCGGGCCGGCGCGCCTTCCACGGCCTGCGGATGCTCCAGCAGATGCTGCGCGAAGATCGCCGTGAAGTGCTCGGTCGCGGCCGTGATGGCCACCGCCGCCCGCGCACGCGCCAGCGGATCGGGCACGGCCTCCAGCCGCTTCAGGCGCCGCAGGATGCGCCCTTCCCAGGCGTTGGTGTAGCCC
>DATFAY010000349.1:0-4122 GCA_035254085.1 Piscinibacter sp. | reverse complement strand
GCCTGGAGCCACAACACGTTCACGACGGCTTCTCCGACCCCGGCGCCTCGACCATGCCGAAGCGGATCAGCTTGGCGCGCAGCCCCACGCGCGAGAGGTTGAGCTCGTGCGCGGCGCGGGTCTTGTTCCAGCGATGGCGCTGCATGGCCTCGCGCAGGATGGCGGCCTCGATCGCGTCCAGCCGCTCGGCCAGCGTGCCGCTCGCGGGCAAGGTCGGGAGCGATTGGGCGAATGCCGGCGCCGGCTGCGCCTGCAGCACCTTGGCCGAGAGCAGCGCGGGATCGATCTCGTCGCCGTCGGCCAGCGCCACCGCGCGGGCGATCTCGTTGCGCAGCTCGCGGATGTTGCCCGGCCAGCCGTAGCCCATCAGGCAGGCGATCACGCCCTCGCCGAAGCGCATCGGCGCGCGGCCCAGCTCCTGCGCCACCGCGTCGAGCAGCCGCTCGGCGATCGGCGCGATGTCGCCGCGCCGCTCGCGCAGCGGCGGCACGTGCAGCGTGACGCCGGCCAGGCGGTAGTACAGGTCCTCGCGGAAGCGCCCGGCGCGCACCTCGGCCTCCAGGTCGCGGTGCGTGGCCGAGAGCACGCGCACGTCCACCGGCACCGAGCGGCTGCCGCCCACCGGCCGCAGCTCGCCTTCCTGCAGCACGCGCAGCATCTTCACCTGGAAGGCCGGCGTGGTCTCGCCGATCTCGTCGAGGAACACGGTGCCGCCGTGGGCGCGCTGCAAGAGGCCGACGTGGTCGTCGGTGGCGCCGGTGAAGGCGCCGCGCTTGTGGCCGAACAGCTCGCTCTCGAGCAGCGTGTCGGGAATGGCCGCGCAGTTCTCGACCACGAAGGCGCCGCCGGCGCGCGGGCTCGCCATGTGGATGGCGCGGGCCAGCAGTTCCTTGCCGGTGCCCGATTCGCCGGTGACGAGCACCGACAGGTCATAGCGCGCGAGCCGCTCGCCCAGCGCGCACAGCGCATCGAGCGGGCTGCCCGGCGAGCGCGCCAGGCGCGAGAAATCGAAGGCCTCGCGCACGCTCGCCTGGCGCTGCGCGCGCTTGTCGCGCAGCGCGGGCGTGCCGCAGCGCAGCTCGAGCTCCAGGCGCAGCACGTCCTGGCTCAGCGCGCGCGCCTCCACCGCCTGGCGCACGACGTTGAGCAAATGGTCGGGCACCCAGGGCTTGAGGATGTACTGGTGGATGCCGGCCTCGTTGATGCCGGCCACGATGTCCTCGCTGTCGGTGTAGCCCGAGATCACGATGCGCACGGTGTCGGGCCAGCGCGCACGCACCTCCTTCAGGAACTGCACGCCGGTGAGGCCGGGCATGCGCTGGTCGCAAAGGATCACCGCCACGCTTTGCCGCTCCAGCAGCGCGCGCGCCTGCGCCGCGCCGTCGGCCAGCAGCACCTCGAACTCCTCTTCCAGCGTGCGCCGCATCGCCTCCAGCGAGCGCGGCTCGTCGTCCACCAGCAGCACGGTGCCGAGCGGGTCGGGTCCTTCGGCGCGCGGGATGGTGAGGGAATCAGGCGCGTTCATGGTCAGCGGTGGATCGCAAGGTGCCGCGGCGTCCACGCATGCGGCTTGCGGTGCACGAAGTGGTGGCGCGCGACGTGGTACGAGGGATCGAAGCCGTAGAAGTTGAGGCGCATCGCCTGCAACTCGTCGTCGCGATAGGACTGCAGCGGGCGCGCGGCCTCGTCGTCGGCGCGTCGCCGGGCCTTGGCCGCGATGCGTGCCGCGAGATCCGGCGCCGCCGCGAGCGAGCGAGCGCGGCGCACGAGGACGTCATCGAAGCCGCTCGCGTCGTCGGCGAGCACGGCGTCGACGAGCCCCTGGGCCTGCGCCTGCCGTGCGTCCATGGGCAAGCGCCCTCGCATGATCGCCCGCGCGCGGTCCTCGCCGACGCGGCGCGGCAGCAGGTAGGTCCAGTACTCGCTGCCGTACAGGTTGCCCATGTTCTTGTAGTGCGGGTTGAGCAGCACGCCGGCGTGCGCCCACACCTCGTCGGCCGCCAGCGCGAGGAAGCATCCGCCCGCGCCGGCGTTGCCGCGCAGCGCCGCGACCGTGAGGCGCTCGGTGAGCGAGAGCAGGGCCAGCGCGACGTCGTCGATCGCCTCGATGTTGGCCATCGATGCGTCGGCCGCGCTGCCGCCTTCGAGCGTCGCGGCCTCGATGTCGTGCAGGTGGATGCCGTTGCTGAAGAAGTCGGCGCCGCCGTCCAGCACCAGCACCCGCGTGTCGCGCGCGGCCACTTCGCTCAGCGCGGACTGCAGCCGGCGGCATTGGCGCGTGCTCATCGCACCGTTGTGGAAGTCGAAGCTCAGCACGCCGACGCGCGCGCCCGCCGGGCCGGCTTCGCGGTAGCGCAGTTCGTCCCAGGTGTCGGCGTCGCGTCGCAGGGGCACGGCCAGTTCGGGCAGCCCGGCGGCCTCGGCGGCGAAGGCGCGCGTGGCGGCGAGCTTGAGCGTGGGCTCGCCGCTCGTCGCGCCGCGCCGCACGTGGCCGATCCATGCGCCGCCGTCGCGCGTCAGGCGCAGCAGCGCGGGGCCGCGCCGCGCGACGATGCTGCCGGCACCGGCGCCGCGGTCGATGCGCGCGAGGTCGGCGGCGCTGGCGCGATGCGCGTCGAACAAGTGCCCAGGCCGGTCGAACAGCGCATCGGCGACGCCGGGGAAGCCGTCGGCCGCGCGAATCTTCGCCAGCACGCGATCGGTGTCGTCGCGCCGCCAGTCGATCGCGCGCTCGGCCTGCGTCATGGCCGGCTGCCATCGGCCCAGCGTGGGCGGCAAGGCGGGGGTGCTGCCCTGCGTGCAGCGCTCGAGCGCCTCGAACACCGCATCCACCGCATGCGTGACCACCTCGTGCCTGTACAGGCTCGCCTTGCTCGCCTCGGCGCGCGGCGTGAAGGCGCGCCACGCACGCACCGGCCCGGCGTCGTATTCGCCGGTGGCTTGCAGCACCGTCACGCCCCAGCGCGCCTCGCCGCGGCTCACGCACCAGTCGAGCGCCGAGGGGCCGCCGTCGCCCGGCGGGCCGGGATGCACGACCAGGCACGGCGTGGCCGACCACACCGGCTCGGGGATGCGCCGCTTCAGGAAGGGCGCGATCAGCACGTCCGGGCGCCACGCGGCCACGGCTTCCTCGGTCACGCTGTCGGCGATGTCGAGCTCGACCGAGACCTCGTGCCCGGCGGCGCGCAGCGCCACGAACAGCCGCTGCGCGAGGCTGTTGAAGGCGTGGGTGAGGAGGAGGATGCGCATGGCGTCGAGTCGCTCTCAGCAGATGCGCGGCAGCGGCTCGCCCGAGAGCCAATCGACGACGCGCCGGCCGCCGAAGTGGGTGGCCATCTGCACGAAGTGATGCTCGTCGGCGATGACCTCGCCGATGCGCGCGGCGCGCCGGCCCAGCGGGTGGGCACGCATGGCGGCCAGCACCGCGTCGGCCGACTCGGGGGCGACGGCGGCGACCAGCTTGCCTTCATTGGCGATGTACAGCGGATCCAGCCCCAGCAGCTCGCACGCGGCCGCCACCTGCGCCTGCATCGGGATGGCCGCCTCCTGGATCAGCATGCCCACCTGCGACTGGCGCGCGATCTCGTTGAGCGTGGTGCCCAGGCCGCCGCGCGTCGGGTCGCGCAGGACGTGCACCGCGCCGGCCGGCGCGCTGGCCAGCATCGCGGCTACGAGGGTGTGCAAGGCGGCGGTGTCGGACACGATGGCGGTGTCGAACTGCAGCGACTCGCGCTGCGACAGCACGGCCACCCCGTGCTCGCCGATGCTGCCCGACAGGAGCAGCACGTCGCCCGGTCGCGCATTGGCGCCGCCCACCGCCACGCCGGGCGGCACCACGCCGACACCGGTGGTGGCGATGAAGCAGCCGTCGCCCTTTCCCTTCTCGACCACCTTGGTGTCGCCGGTGACCACCGGCACGCCGGCCTCGCGCGAGGCGGCGGCCATGGACTGAACGATGCGCTGCAGCTCGGCCAGCGCGAAGCCTTCCTCGAGGATGAAGCTGGCCGCGAGGTACAGCGGGCGCGCGCCCATCATCGCCACGTCGTTGACCGTGCCGTGCACCGCCAGGCAGCCCAGGTCGCCGCCGGCGAAGAACAGCGGCGACACCACATGGCCGTCGGT
>DATFAY010000348.1:0-2208 GCA_035254085.1 Piscinibacter sp. | reverse complement strand
GGTGGCGTTTCCGAAAACCATCGACGACCTGAGCCTGATCGCCCGACTCGCCGCCGAGCCGCGCTTCGCCACGCTGGTGCTGAGCCCGCGCGGCGGCGGCACCGGCACCAACGGCCAGTCGCTCACCGACGGTCTGGTGGTGGACGTGTCGCGCCACATGAACCGCATCCTCGAAATTAACGCCGAGGAGCGCTGGGTGCGGGTTGAGGCTGGCGTGGTCAAGGACCAGCTCAACGCCGCACTGAAGCCCTACGGCCTGTTCTTCGCGCCGGAACTATCGACTTCGAACCGCGCCACCCTCGGCGGCATGATCAACACCGACGCCAGCGGCCAGGGCTCCTGCCTGTACGGCAAGACGCGCGACCACGTGCTGGAGTTGACCACAGTACTGCAGGGTGGCACGGTCTGGTCTTCGGCTCCGCTGGCGGAAACCGAACTGGATGTCATTAAGCGCCGCGACGACAAGGTCGGTGCGGTGCACCGGCTGCTCGACGCCATCCAGCGCGAGCACGCCCAGCTGATTGTGGAAAAATTCCCCAAGCTCAACCGCTGCCTGACCGGCTATGACCTGGCGCACATCCGCGACGAGGCAGGCCGCTTCAACCTCAACAGCATCCTGTGTGGCGCCGAGGGCACGCTCGGCTTCATCGCCGAGGCCAAGCTCAACGTGCTGCCGATTCCACGCGCCAGCGCACTCGTCAACGTGCGCTATACCAGTTTCGACGCCGCGCTGCGCGACGCACCGGCGCTGATGACGCTGGGCGCTGCCTCGATCGAGACGGTCGATTCGCGGGTGCTGGCGCTGGCGCGCCAGGACATCGTGTGGCACGGCGTGCGCGAATTTTTCCCTGACGACGAAACGCCGGCGCAGGGCATCAACCTGGTCGAATTCCTCGCCGACAGTGAGGCCGAGCTGGAACAAAGGCTGGCCGACATCACCGCCCGATTGGACGCCGAAGGCCACGCCCATGGCCGTAGCGGCCATACCGTGGCGCGCGGCACAGCGGCGGTGGGACGCATCTGGGGCATGCGCAAGAAATCGGTCGGCCTGCTGGGCAACCTCAAGGGCGAGCAGCGCCCGATCCCCTTCGTCGAAGACACCGCCGTGCCGCCGGCACACCTGGCCGACTACATCGCCGAATTCCGCGCCTTGCTCGACAGCCACGGCGTGAGCTACGGCATGTTCGGCCACGTCGACGCCGGCGTACTGCACGTGCGTCCGGCCATCGACATGAAAGACCCTGAGCAGGAAACGCGGGTGCGCAGCATCACCGACGGCGTGGTGGCACTGACGCGGAAATACCACGGCCTGCTGTGGGGCGAACACGGCAAGGGCGTGCGCTCGGAGTTTGCGCCGGAATTCTTCGGCCCTCTCTATCCCTGTCTGCAACAGATCAAGGCGGAGTTCGACCCGTACAACCAGTTCAACCCCGGCAAGATCGCCGCCCCGGCTGGCGGCGAACTGTTGAAGATCGACGAGGTGCCGACGCGCGGCCAGCACGACCGCACCATCCCGATCGCGGTACGGCAAGGCTACGACGAAGCGCTACACTGCAACGGCAACGGCGCCTGCTACAACTTCGACCCTGACGATGCGATGTGCCCCTCGTGGAAGGGCACGCGCGAGCGGCGCCACTCGCCCAAGGGCCGCGCCTCGCTGCTGCGCGAATGGCTGCGCCAGCTCTCCGTCGCCGGCGTCGATCCTCTGGCCGAAAGCGTACACCTGCGCCGCGCCGGCCCGTTCGCCGGCCTCGGCAGCAAGCTGAAGAACTCGCTGGCCAAGCGGCGCGGTGAAGCCGATTTCTCGCACGAAGTGATGGAAGCGATGCAGGGCTGCCTGGCCTGCAAGTCCTGCGTCGGCCAGTGCCCGATCAAGGTCGACGTGCCGGAATTCCGTGCCAAGTTCCTCGAACTCTACTACGGCCGCTACCTGCGTCCGCTCAAGGATCATTTCATCGGTGCACTGGAACACCTGCTGCCGTTGGCGGCACGTGTGCCGGGGCTGTACAACGCCGCGATCGGCAGCGCGGCTGGGCGGGCGCTGCTGAAACGGCTCAACCTGGTCGAGAGCCCGCTGCTGTCCGGCATTGACCTCCGCCGCGAGCTGACCCGGCGCGGCTTCGTCGTCGCCACGCCCGCGGCGTTGCACAGGTTGGCCGACGCCGAGCGGCAGCGCGCCGTGATCGTGGTGCAGGACGCCTTCACCAG
>DATFAY010000347.1:0-2598 GCA_035254085.1 Piscinibacter sp. | reverse complement strand
CAGCCTGAGCTTGCCGCTCGAACCGTCGGCGCACGACAAGGGCGAGTGGGAGAACCCGTGGGACCCGCTCTTCGCGGCCTACATCGTCAACGCACCGCGGCAGCTTCGCGACGGCGCGCCGCATCACCTGCGCCAGCGGCTGGGCGCGGGTGCGGACAACGGGCACTGGCGCTGGCACTTCGTCTCGCACCACATCGCCCACCAGGCCAGCGCCTTCCTCGCGGCGCCGTTCACGCGCTGCGCCGTGATGACACTCGACGGCCGCGGTGAGAGCGCGACGACCAGCTACGGCGTCTACCGCGATGACCACTACCGCACGCTGGGCGAGGTGCGCATGCCGCATTCGCTGGGCATGCTGTACGAGCGCATCACCTCGCACCTGGGCTTCCTGCACTCCAGCGACGAGTACAAGGTGATGGCCTTGGCCGCGCTGGGTACGCCCACCTATCGCGGCGTACTCGCCGAGCACGTGCACGTCGGCGCCGACGGCGGCTACACCGTCGACGACATGGATTTCACGGCGCTCTTCGGGCCGCCACGGGTGCCGGGTACGCCGATGGAGCAGCAGCACCTGGACCTGGCCGCGTCGTTGCAGGACGTGCTCGAAGACACCGCAATGCGACTGGCCGCGTGGCTGCGCGAGGCCGGCGGCGAGCGCAACCTGGCCATGGCCGGCGGCGTCGCGCTCAACTGCGTCATGAACGCCCGCCTGCGCGACAGCGGCATGTTCGATGCCGTGTGGGTGCAGCCGGCCGCCGGCGACGCCGGCACCGCGCTCGGCGCGGCGCTGTGGGTCGATGCCCGCGAGCGGCTCGCGAAGGGGGCTTCGGTGGCCGATGCCGATGGGGCCGTGCCGCTGGCGCCGCGGCGCTGGCACATGACCCACACCTACCTGGGCCCCGAGTACGGCGACGACCAGATCGAGCATCTCCTGCGCTGGGCCAAGCTGCCGTATCGCAAGCTGGACGACGTTGCCGAAGAGACGGCGCGCCTGCTGGCCGACGACAAGATCATCGGGTGGTTCCAGGGGCGCATGGAGTTCGGCCCGCGGGCACTCGGTGGCCGCTCGATCCTCGCCTCGCCGATCGATCCTGCGATGCAGGCGCGCCTGAACGAGCTCAAGGATCGCGAGGACTTCCGCCCCGTCGCGCCGGCCGTGCTGCACGAGGAGCTCGACCACTGGTTCCGGCCCGCGGACGCCAATGGCGGCACGTCGCCGTTCATGCTGTTCATCTACGACACGCAGCCGGGGCAGGGCGAGAAGATCCCGTCTGCCTGCCACACCGACCGCACCGCACGGGTGCAGACGGTGCATGCGGACACCAACCCCCGGTTCCATGCGCTGCTCAAGGCCTTCCAGCGGCGCACCGGCGTGCCCGTGCTCGTCAATACCTCGTTCAACGTGCGCGGCGAGCCGATCGTCTGCGGTCCCAAGGCCGCGATCGAGGCGTTCCACAGCACGCCGCTGGACGCACTCGTGATCGGCTCGTTCCTGCTCGAAAAGACATGACGGTTCGCATCTCGGTCGTCATCCCCACCTTCCATCGGCCCGAGCTCCTCGCGCGATGCCTCGGGGCGGTGCTGGCCCAGCGCTTCGACCCGGGGGCCTGCGAGGTGATCGTCGTCGACGATGGGCACGACGAGGCGACGCGCGAGCAAGTCCAGGCGATGGCGCCGGCCGGCGGCCAGCCCGCCGTGCGCTACCTGCGGCCGGGGAACGGCCGCGGGCCCGCGGTGGCGCGCAACGCCGGCTGGCGGGCGGCGCGTGGCGCGCTGGTGGCGTTCACCGACGACGACACGGTGCCCGATCCGAACTGGCTGGCCGAAGGCGAACGCGAGATGGACTCGCGCGTGGCGGTGTGCGGCCGCGTCGTCGTGCCGCCGCTCGACGAGCCGCCGACCGACCACGAACTCATGACGCGCGGTCTCGCTTCGGCCGAGTTCGTCACCGCCAATGCCTTCGTGCGACGCGACGCGCTGGAGCAGGTGGGCGGCTTCGACGAACGCTTCACCCGCGCATGGCGGGAGGATTCGGACCTGCAGTTCCGCCTCTGCCGCCTGGGCGAAGTGGCGCGCAGCGACCGCTCCACCGTGCTGCATCCGGTGCGGCCGGAGCGCTGGGGTGTGTGCCTTCGCCAGCAGCGCAACACCTTCTTCGATGCCTTGCTCTACAAGAAGCATCCCAGGCTGTACCGCGAGCGGATCCGGCGCGTGCCGCCATGGAACTACTACTTCATCGTGCTCCTGGTGCTGGCCGCGCCGGTGCTCACCTGGAGCGGGCTCGGCATCGCCGCAGCGGCGGCCCTGTCGATTGCATTGGCCCTCATCGCGCGACTCGCAGTCGAGCGCCTGCGGCATACCGCGCGCACGCCGTCGCACGTGGCCGAGATGATCGTCACCTCGGCGCTGATCCCTTTCCTTTCGGTGTACTGGCGGCTGCGCGGGGCTTGGCGCTTCCGGGTGCTGTTCCTCTGAGCGGGCGAACGCATCACGCATACACTGCCCGCGGGCCCTGGTGGCGAAATTGGTAGACGCAGCGGACTTAAAATCCGCCGCTTGCCGTGAGGCGGCGTACCGGTTCGATTCCGGTCCGGGGCA
>DATFAY010000346.1:0-6408 GCA_035254085.1 Piscinibacter sp. | reverse complement strand
GCGCCTATACACTTTACGTAAACGTCAATCTCGTCGAGTCTACGCGTCCATGCCTGTCACCGCTGTCGCCGACGTGCCGCCCGCCGCGGCAGCCACCTACACGATCAGCGAACTCGCCCGCGAGTTCGACCTCACGACCCGCGCGATCCGCTTCTACGAGGACTGCGGCCTGCTCTCGCCGCAGCGGCGCGGGCGCAGCCGTGTGTACAGCGCACGCGACCGCACCCGCCTGAAGCTCACGCTGCGCGGCAAGCGGCTGGGCCTGACGCTGGCCGAGGTGAAGGAGCTGGTCGACATGTACGAGTCGCCGCGCGACACGCAGGCCCAGCTGAAGAAGTTCCTCGTCGTGCTGGCGGCGCATCGCGCCCAGCTCGAGCAGCAACTGGCCGACCTGCACGCCAACCTCGACGAGGTGCGCGCGCACGAAAAGGAGTCGCGCCGCCTCCTGGCCGAGGCGGAGCGCAAGAGCCGCCGCGCCTGAGCGGCGAGGCGGCCGGGAACGGGCCCGCTACGAGATGGCGATGCGGTGCATGCCGTTGCCTTCGCGCTTGGGCAGCGTCAGCTTGAGCACGCCGTCCTCGAGCTTGGCGACGACGCGCTTGTCGTCGATCTCGTGCGCGAGCGAGAAGCCGCGCGAGGCGCTGCCGTAGTAGCTTTCCTTCATCAGCACCCGGCCGCCCGACTTCTCTTCCTTCTCCTTCTTCACCTCGGCGACGATGGAGACGAAGTTGCCGTCCACCGTGACGTGGATGTCCTCCTTCTTGGCGCCCGGGATCACGGCACGGACCTGGTAGTCCTTGTCGTTCTCGGTCAGATCCATGCGGATCTCGGCCGGCGCCTCGGCGCCGAAAGCCAGCGGCCGGTTCCAGCGGCGGAAGAATTCGGGGAACAGGTCGTCCAGTTGTTCCATGCGTGTCAGTGCGCCCATGACTTTCTCCTTCAGCAAGCGAAGCAGGTGTGGTTGATCGAGAGCCCGTTTCACCGGGGCCCTGATTCACTCTAGGAAACGAGGCACCGCCCGCATTGCGTCACGTCAAGCCTGCGGCGTGCCGTCACGGCGCCGCGGCGGCACGCCGCTTGCCCCGCATCGGCATGGACAAGCTGGAGCAGCTGCGTGCAGCCTGCCGGCGCAAGGAGGTGCTGCTGTTCGTGGGCGCCGGCGTGTCGCAGTCGCTGGGGCTGCCGCCCTGGAGCGCGCTGGTCGACCACATGGCGCGCGAGCTGCGGCTGGACGGGCGCGCCGTGCGCGAAGGCGGCAGCTACCTCACGCTCGCGGAGTACTACCGGCTGCGCCAGGGCAGCCTCGAGCCCTTGCACCGCTGGATGGACCGCGAGTGGCACCGTAGCGAGCACGGCGTGCAGCGCTCGCGCGTGCACGAGCTGATCGTCAAGGGCGGCTTTCGCATCATCTACACCACCAACTACGACCGCTGGCTGGAGACCGCGTTCGAGCACCACGGTCAGCCCTGCGTGAAGATCGTCAGCGTGGCGGATCTGGCGCGCATCCGGCCCGACGTGCCGCAGCTCATCAAGTTCCACGGCGACTTCGCCGACGGCGACTCGATCGTGCTCGACGAGACCAGCTACTTCCGGCGGCTGGATTTCGAGTCGCCGCTGGACATCAAGCTGCGTGCGGACGTGCTGGGCCGCTCCGTGCTGTTCATCGGCTACAGCCTGGGGGACATCAACATCCGCTACCTGTTCTACAAGCTGTCGCGCCTGTGGCAGGCCGCGGAGCCGAGGCTGCCGCAGCCGCGCTCGTACATCTTCTCGCCCCAGCGCAACCCCGTGCAGGAGGCGGTGCTCGCGCAATGGGGCATCGACATGATCGCCGTCGAGCGCGAGGACCCGACCGCGGCACTGGTGGAGTTCCTCGAGTCGGTGATCGCCCGCGCGCCTGCCCGGCGCGAGCAGGCGCCGTCGCAGGCCTGAGGCGGGCTCAGCGCTCGCCGGTGTGCAGCAGGTGCTGCGTGAACCACCGGGTGGCCAGCAGCGACACCGTCTCCAGGGCGCCGGCCTCCTGGAAGAGGTGGGTGGCGCGCGGCACGAGCTCGATGCGCTTGTCGCAGTCGAGCTGCGCATAGGCGTCGCGGTTGAGCTCCAGGACCTGGGTGTCCTCGGCGCCGACGATCAGCAGCGTCGGGGCGTGCACGTCGCGCAGCGCCACGCCGGCCAGGTCGGGCCGGCCGCCGCGCGAGACCACGGCGCGCACCTGGTCGGGCCGGCGCGCCGCGGCCACCAGCGCCGCGGCGGCGCCGGTGCTGGCGCCGAACAGGCCCAGGCGCATGGTGCGCGCGGGCGCCGGCAGCGAGTCGATCGCGTCGAGCACGCGGTCGGTCAGCAGCTCGATATCGAAGACCTTGCTGCGGTCGTCGGCCTCGTCCGGCGTGAGCAGGTCGAACAGCAGCGTGCCGAGGTGGTGGCGCTGCAGGGTTTCGGCGACCTGGATGTTGCGCCGGCTGAGGCGGCTGCTGCCGCTGCCGTGCACGAACACGACCAGGCCGAGACTGTCTTCCACGGTGCACAGGTCTCCGCTGAGCTGCTGTGCGCCGATGAGGATCGGTAAGTGCTTGAGCATCACGTCTCTCCTGAGACACCTACTCTAGGACCGCAGATGGCGTTTGCAGCGCTCGCGTTCAAGCCCTCTCTGGGCGCAGGGCCGTGTGCGACTTGCGGTTCACGGGATGAGGACATAGCGGCCGGGCGCCGCATCGAGCACCACCAGCCCCTTGTCGGGCGCGGCCATCGGCGGCGGCGCCACGGGCCTCGACGAATGCCGTGCGAGCCACGATTGCCATTCGGGCCACCATGAGCCGGCGCGCGTCTGGGCGCGCGCGAGATACGCGTCGGCGTCGATGAACTTGTCGCCTGCCGCCTGCACCCGCAGGCGGTAGCTGCGCTGCGGGTGGCCGGGCGGGCTCACCACGCCGGCGTTGTGCCCGCCGGTGGTGAGCACGAAGGTGATTTCCGCATCCATCAGCAAGTGCAGCTTGTACACAGAGCGCCACGGCGCGACGTGGTCGGTGGTCGTCCCCAGGCAGAACACCGGCACCTCGATGTCGCGCAGCGCGACCGGCTTGCCGCCGACCCGGAAACGCGCCGCCGCGAGGTCGTTGCGCAGGAACAGGCCGCGCAGGTACTGCGAGTGCATGCGGTAGGGCATGCGCGTGGCGTCGGCGTTCCAGGCCATCAGGTCCGTCATGGGCGTGCGCTCGCCCATCAGGTAGTCGTGCACCGCACGCGACCAGATCAGGTCGTTGGAGCGCAGCAGCTGGAAGGCGCCCGCCATCTGGCCGCGCGTGAGGTAGCCGCGGTCGAACATGATGTCCTCGAGGAAGCTCACTTCGCTGTCGTCGATGAACAGGCCGATCTCGCCGGGCTCGCTGAAGTCGGTCTGCGCGGCCAGCAGCGTGAGGCTGGCGAGCCGGTCGTCGCCGTCGCGCGCCATCGCGGCCGCGCCCATGGCCAGCAGCGTGCCGCCCAGGCAGTAGCCGACCGCGTGGATCCTGCGCTTGGGCACGATGGTGCTGATCGCGTCCAGCGCCTGGAACAGGCCCTTGCGCAGGTAGTCGTCCATGCCGTCGTCGCGCTCGGCCTCGCCCGGATTCATCCAGGACACGCAGAAGACGGTGTGGCCGTGGTCGACCAGGTACTTGACGAGCGAGTTGTGTGCCTGCAGGTCGAGGATGTAGTACTTCATGATCCAGGCCGGCAGGATGAACACCGGCTCCGGATGGACCTTGGCCGTGGTGGGCCTGTACTGGATCAGCTCGATCAGGCGATTGCGGTAGACCACGCTGCCGGGCGTGGCCGCGACGTTCTCGCCCACGCGAAAGGCCTCGGCCCCGGCCGGCGGCCGCCCGGCCTGCGCGCGCTGGAAGTCGTCCCACCAGTGCGCCCAGCCCTCCTGCAGGTTGGTGCCGAAGGTCTCCAGCGTGCGCCGCAGCACCTCGGGGTTGGTCGCGACGAAGTTGCTGGGCGACAGCGTGTCCAGCAACTGCCGGGTCACGAAGGTCACCACCTCCTCGTGGTGGCGCGACACCCCGCGCACCCCGGTGGTGGCGTTGTGCCACCACTGCTGCGTCAGCAGGAAGGACTGCGACCACAGGTTGAACGGCCACGTCTTCCACGCCGGATGCGAGAAGCGGCGGTCCTGCGGCAGCGGCTCGATGCACGGCGGCTCCTCGGCCGAGCTCGCATGCGGCAGGTACAGCGCGAGGCGCGCGCACTTGCGCCACGCCTTTTGCATCAGCTCCGCCTGCTTGGCAGGAGACAGCGCGAAATGCGAGAGCCAGTCGGCGTAGGCCAGCAGCAGCGCCGCGGGCGACACCCCGCCGGTGCGCCGGCCGAGCTGCGCATGCAGCCAGCGGTCGAAGCCTTCGGTGGGCTCGCTGGTGCGGATGTCGGGCGGCTCGGGCGCGCTCAGCAGCGGCGGCGCGAGCGCGCCGGCCAGCGGGCGGGCCGGCAGCGCCTCGGGCAGCGCGAGCGCCGGCTCGCTCGGCTCGACGGGCAAGGGCGACGCAGCGACACGAGCAGCCATGGATCCATTCTGGGCGCCGCGGCGCGACATGGCTTGATCGCCGTCAGCATCCACGAACGCTTCGCGGGCCGGCTGCGCGCGCGCCGGCTCCGTTATCATTGACGTTTACGTAAACGTCAACCGGCGAGCCACCTCGCCGCGCCGGCGTCCGCGCGCGTTTTCACCGTTGCCGCCACCCGCCGCGGTGTCGACCATCGAGTTCACGATTTCGGAGACTTTGCATGAACCTTCCCGGCCTCGACTTCCAGCTCGGCGACGATATCGACGCGCTGCGCGACGCGGTGCACGCCTTCGCGCAGGAGCAGATCGCGCCGCGCGCCGCCGAGATCGACCGCAGCGACCAGTTCCCGGCGGACCTGTGGCGCAAGATGGGCGAACTCGGCGTGCTGGGCGTGACCGTGCCCGAGGAATACGGCGGCGCGGGCATGGGCTACCTCGCGCACATGATCGCGATGGAGGAGATCAGCCGCGCCTCGGCCTCGGTCGGGCTGTCCTACGGCGCGCACAGCAACCTGTGCGTCAACCAGATCAAGCGCAACGGCAGCGCGGCGCAGAAGAAGAAATACCTGCCCAAGCTGATCAGCGGTGAGCACGTCGGCGCACTCGCGATGAGCGAGCCGGGGGCAGGCTCCGACGTGATCAGCATGAAGCTCAAGGCCGAGGAGCGCGGCGGCGTGTTCGTGCTCAACGGCACCAAGATGTGGATCACCAACGGCCCGGACGCCGACACGCTCGTCGTCTATGCCAAGACCGAACCCGAGCTGGGCGCCCGCGGCGTCACTGCCTTCCTGATCGAGAAGGGCATGAAGGGCTTCTCGGTGGCGCAGAAGCTGGACAAGCTGGGCATGCGCGGCAGCCACACCGGCGAGCTGGTGTTCCAGAACGTCGAGGTCCCGGCCGAGAACGTGCTCGGCTCGCTCAACGGCGGTGCGAAGGTGCTGATGAGCGGACTCGACTACGAGCGCGCAGTGCTCGCCGCGGGGCCGATCGGCATCATGCAGGCCGTGATGGACAACGTGGTGCCCTACATCCACGACCGCAAGCAGTTCGGCCAGAGCATCGGCGAGTTCCAGTTGATCCAGGGCAAGGTGGCCGACATGTACACCGTGCTGCAGGCGGCGCGCGCGTTCTGCTACACGGTCGGCAAGAACCTCGACCAGCTCGGCAGCGAGCATGTGCGGCAGGTCCGCAAGGACTGCGCGAGCGTCATCCTGTGGTGCGCCGAGAAGGCCACCTGGATGGCCGGCGAGGGCCTGCAGATCCACGGCGGCAACGGCTACATCAACGAGTACCCCCTGGGGCGCCTGTGGCGCGACGCCAAGCTGTACGAGATCGGCGCGGGCACGAGCGAGATCCGCCGCATGCTGATCGGCCGCGAGCTGTTCGCCGAGACGATGTAGGCGTCGCGCGGGCGTCTCCCGAACGAGACGCCGTCGCAGGAACGAACGGCTGCGCGAACGGGCCTGGCTGCGTACACTTCGGTGTCATTGCCGCACTGCAACATCATGACCACGCAACTGACCGAACTGCTCGACAGCAATCGCCTGTGGGCGAAGAAGATGGAGGCCAGGAACCCGGGCTTCTTCACCTCGCTGCTCCAGCAGCAGGCGCCGCAATACCTGTGGATCGGCTGCGCCGACAGCCGCGTGCCGGCCAACGAGCTGGTCGACCTCGCGCCGGGCGAGCTGTTCGTGCACCGCAACGTTGCCAACGTGGTGGTGCACTCCGACCTCAACTGCCTGTCGGTGATCCAGTTCGCCACCGACGTGCTGCAGGTCAAGCACATCATCGTCGTGGGCCACTCCAACTGCGGCGGCGTCGTGTCGGCGCTCACCGACCGGCGCATCGGCCTGGCCGACAACTGGATC
>DATFAY010000345.1:0-7516 GCA_035254085.1 Piscinibacter sp. | reverse complement strand
CCCCGCAGCAACGCGCGCACCGGCCCCGGCAGGCTGCCGATGTGCTTGGCCGCGATGTCGTCGAGCCGCTTGCTCGGCGCGATCACCAGCACGTCGATCGGCCGCAGCGCGGTGCGGGTGCGGGCCTCGGCGGGCAGCAGGGTCAGGGTGCTGTTGATGCGCTGGAGGCGCTCCACGTCGACCGCGAGCGCGTCGAGAAAGATGTTCGACAGGGCATGGCCGGCGATCTGCGCGAGGTTCGGGTACTCGCCGCTGTTGGGCCGTTCACCAGGCGGCTCGTGCATGCGCCCGGCACCGATCACCAGGATGCGTTGCGCGCCCAGGTGCACCGCCGGCGAGATGGGCGCCGACTGGCGCATGGAGCCATCGCCGAAGTACTCGATGCGGCCTTCCAGCACCAGCGGCATCGCCGGGAACACGAACGGAATCGCGGACGAGGCGAGCAGGTGCGGCACGCCCATCTCGCTGCGAATGGCAATGCGCTGCGAACGGGTCCAGGGCACGATGTCCTTCACGGCATCGTAAAAGGTCACGTGCATGCCCGAGCTGTAGCTCGACGCGGTGACCGCCAGGGCCTGCACGTGGCCGTCGGCCATCACCTGCTTGAGCCGCCGGGTGTCGATCAGCTTGGCGAGCAGCACTTCGAGCGGCCGGTTGTCCAGCAGCGAGCGCGGCCGCGCGCGGCGCCAACGCGCGATCATCCAGCCCACCGACATCATCGTGAGCCAGCGTGCGCCGGTGCGGATCACGCCGATCGAATCCGCGCGATACACCTGCTCCGCGTGGAAGTTGCGCCAGATGTGGACCAGGCCGCCGACGGCCGCGTCGAAGTTGTCGGCGCGGCAGGCCAGTGCGGTGGAATTGATGGCGCCGGCGGAGGTGCCGGCGATCACCGGAAAGGGATTGACCGGCGGCGCGTCGCTGTGGCGGCGGATGGTGGCCACGGCGTCCAACACGCCCACCTGGTAGGCGGCACGTGCGCCGCCGCCGGTGAGGATCAGGCCAGTGGTCGGTGTGTCGGGCATGGGCCAGTGTAGACACGCCATCGAGGCGGGCCGATCGGGTTCAGCCCGAGGGAAGCGGCCGGCGCGGCCGCTTCGTCCAGATCAATCGTGCTTGCCGTGGCCTTTGCCATGGCCTTTGCCATGGCCGTTGCCCTCGCCGCGGCGATCGTCGTCACCGCGGCCGCCGCCTTGCACGGCCGGCACGTAGTGCTGCTGGTACCAGTCGTCGCGCACGAAGTACACCGGCTGGCCGCAGGCGTTGTATTCGGCGCAATGCTTGGACCAGTGCTTCGAGTGTCCCGGCGGCACATGAAGATAGATGGGCTGCTGCTGCACCACGACCGCCGGCCGGGCGATGACCACCGGCTGCGGGTAGAGCACGACCGGCGGCGTGGGCACCTGGCCGATGTCGATGCGTCCGTACAGGCCCGGCTGGTTGACCGACACCGAGACGCCGACATTGGTCTGCGCCCAGGTGGACAGCGAGGCCGCGGCAAGGGCGACGGCAAGACAGATTCGTTTCATGATCATCTCCGGGGAAGCGTGCTTCTTCCCATCAAAACGTGGACCGGATGATGATCGACGACAAGCCGCGCCGAAGGCTGTGACTATTCGTATACCACGCTCGCGCGACCGTGACTTCCTTCACGCCAGCGTGCGATCGCCGCATCGGTCGGGAAAAAGCGCGCCTCTTCGCCGAGGTCCAGTTCGCCGCGCGCGCGTTCGCGCTCCAGCACCAGGCGCACCGGGAGCCCCTGCGTGAGGTCGCCGTGCTCGGTTGGCACCTTGCGCGTCGGGAAGTCGCGCAACACCTCGGCCACCGGCGGGATGCTGCCGTTGATCTCCACGCGCAGGTACTTTCCGAAGCGGCAGCGCGCGGCCGTGAGATCCCACACCTGCTGCACGTTCAAGCGCAGGCCGCCCGAGAAGCGATCGGGCTGCACCTTGCCCTGCACGATGACGAGTTCGTCGTCCTTCAGCAGTTCCTTGTTCGCGTTGAGGATGTCCTCGTTGGCCACGGCCTCGATCGCCTCGGTCTTGTCGTCGAGCTTGAAGATCGCCACGCGGCCGCGCTGGCCGTTGATGACGCGCAGGTCGCTCACGATGCCGGCCAGCAGCTGCGGCTCGCGGCTGTCGATGAGGTCGGCGTTGCGCCGCTTGGCGAACTGGCGCACCTCGTCGGCGCTCTGGTCGAACAGGTGCCCCGACAGGTAGAAGCCGAGCGCGCCCTTCTCGAAGGTGAGGCGCTCCTTGATGCTCCAGGGCTCGGCGTGCACGAGTTCCGGCTCCTGCGTGGACGCCGCGTGCGAGTCGCCGAAGTCGAACAATCCGCCCTGGTCCGCATTGGCATGCTGCGTGTCCGCGTAGTCGAACGCGAGCGCAATGCTCGCCGCCAGCGTGGCCCGCTCGACGCCGAGCATGTCGAACGCACCGGCCTTGATGAGGGCCTCCACCGTGCGCTTGTTGATGCGGCTTCGGTCGACCCGCGTGCAGAAGTCGAACAGCGACTTGAACGGCCCGCCCTCTTCGCGGGCCTGGATGATCGCCTCGATCGCGCTGTGCCCGGTGCCCTTGATCGCGCCCAACCCGTAGCGCACCATCTTGTCGTCCACGGGCTCGAACCGATAGCCGCCAGTGTTGACGTTCGGCGGCTCGAACGTGATGCCCAGCGCCACTGCGTCGTCGTGGAAGATCTTGAGCTTGTCGGTGTCGTCCAGCGCGACGCTCATGTTGGCCGCGGTGAACTCGGCCAGGTAATGCACCTTGAGCCACGCGGTGTGATAGGCGAGCAGCGCGTACGCCGCGGCGTGCGACTTGTTGAAGCCGTAGCCCGCGAACTTCTCCATCAGGTCGAAGATCTCGTTGGCCTTGGGCTCGGGAATGCCGTTCCTGGCCGCGCCCTCGGCGAAGATCGCCCGGTGCTTGGCCATCTCCTCGGCCTTCTTCTTGCCCATCGCGCGGCGCAGCAGGTCGGCGCCGCCGAGCGAGTAGCCGCCCAGGCGCTGCGCCACCTGCATCACCTGCTCCTGGTAGACCATGATCCCGTAGGTCTCCTTGAGCACCTCCTCCATCAGGGGATGCGGATACTCCACCTCCTCGCGGCCGTGCTTGCGCGCGCAGAAGGTCGGGATCAGGTCCATCGGGCCCGGCCGGTACAGCGCCACCAGCGCGATCACGTCCTCGAAGACGCTGGGCTTGGCGTCGCGCAGCATGCGCTGCATGCCGGAGCTTTCCAGCTGGAACACGGCGACGGTCTTGCCTTCGCTCATCAGCTGGTAGGCGCCGCGGTCGTCGAGCGGGATGTTCTCGAGCGCGAATTCCTTCTGGTCCGCATGGCGCGCGCGGATGAAGTCCTTGGCCAGCTCGAGGATGGTGAGCGTGGCCAGGCCGAGGAAGTCGAACTTCACCAGGCCGGCCGCTTCGACGTCGTCCTTGTCGAACTGGCTCACCGCGCTGTCGCTGCCCGGCTGCATGTACAGCGGGCAGAAGTCGGTGATCTTGCCCGGCGCGATCAGCACGCCGCCGGCATGCATGCCGATGTTGCGCACGATGCCTTCGACGCGCTCGGCCAGCGCCAGCAGTTCGGCCACTTCCTCTTCGTTCTTCTCGCGCTCCTCGATCTCGGGCGCTTCCTTGCGTGCGTAGATGAGGCCGCCGTCGGGATGCTCGCCCGGGCGCTTCAGGGTGACCGTCTTGCCCGGCGGCGCGGGCACCAGCTTGGCGATGCTGTCGACGTGGCCGTAGCCCATGCCCAGCACACGGCCCACGTCGCGCAGCGCGGCCTTCGCGGCCATGGTGCCGAAGGTCGCGATCTGGCTCACCGCGTCGCGCCCGTACTTGGCCTTCACGTAGTCGATGACGCGGTCGCGGTTGCCCTGGCAGAAATCGATGTCGAAGTCGGGCATCGACACCCGCTCGGGGTTGAGGAAGCGCTCGAACAGCAGGTTGTAGCGCAGCGGGTCGAGGTCGGTGATCTTGAGCGCATAGGCCACCAGCGAGCCGGCGCCCGAGCCGCGGCCGGGGCCGACCGGGCAGCCGTTGTTCTTCGCCCAGTTGATGAAGTCGGCCACGATCAGGAAGTAGCCCGGGAAGCCCATCTTCAGGATGGTGTCGATCTCGAACTCGAGCCGCGCCATGTAGCGAGGACGCTCCTCGTCTCGCCGCGCGATGTCCGGGTACAGCTGTGCGAGCCGCACCTCCAGCCCTTCGCGCGACGCGATGCGGAAGTACTCCTCCATCGGCATCGGCACGCCGTCGACCAGCGGGGTCGGGAAGTCCGGCAGCTGCGGCTTGCCCAGCACCAGCGTGAGGCTGCAGCGCTTGGCGATCTGCACGCTGTTGGCGATGGCGCTCGGGATGTCGGCGAACAGCGCCTCCATCTGCGACTGCGTCTTGAAGTACTGCTCGCGCGTGAAGCGCTTGGTGCGGCGGGGGTTGGTCAGCGTCTCACCTTCGGCCACGCACACACGCGCTTCGTGCGCCTCGAAGTCGTCGGCAGCGAGGAACTGCACCGGGTGCGTCGCGACCACCGGCAACTTCAGCTCGGCTGCCAGAGGCACCGCGGCGCGCAGGTGAGGCTCGTTGCCGGGCTGTCCGGCGCGCTGCAGCTCGATGTAGAAGCGTTGCGGAAAGAGCGCGGCCAGGCGGGTGGCCGCGTCGCGGGCACGCGGGCGATCCTGCGCCAGCAACGCCTGCCCGACGCAGCCGTGCTCGGCGCCCGACAGCGCGATCAGGCCACCGTTGAGCGTCGCCAGCCAGTCCCACTTCACCCAGGCCTGCGCGCGCTGCACGTTGGACAGCCATGCCCGCGAGAGCAGTTCGCACAAGTTGAGGTAGCCCTGGCGGTCCTGAACCAGCAGCAGCAGCCGGCTGGGCGCCTTCTCGCCGCCCTCGGGCTCCAGCCACACGTCGGCGCCGATGATCGGCTTGACCCCGGCCTTGCGCGCCGCGCTGTAGAACTTGATGGCCCCGAACAGGTTGCTCAGGTCGGTGATGGCGAGTGCCGCCTGGCCGTCGGCCGCCGCCGCGTCCACCGCTTCGTCGATCCGCAAGGTGCCGTCGACGACGGAATATTCGGTGTGGGTGCGCAGGTGAACGAATGCCATGCGGGTGATTCTAGAGAGCCCGTGGTCCGTAGAATCCGCGGCGTGCAACCGATTTTGAACGTCTCGGCCTATCTCTTCACACCGCTGAGCGACACCGCCGCCTTGCGCGAGAGCATTCGCTCACGAGCCGCGGCGGCGGCGTTGAAAGGAACGGTCCTCCTGGCCGAGGAAGGCATCAACCTCTTCCTCGCGGGCCGCGCCGAGGCGCTGCGCGATTTTCTCGCGTGGCTGCGCGCGGATGCGCGCTTCGAGGCGCTGGAAGCCAAGGAAAGCTGGTCGCGCGCCCTGCCGTTCGCCAAGCTGCTGGTGAAGGTCAAGCGCGAGATCATCCGCATGGACCACCCGTCGATCCGCCCTCATGCCGGGCGCGCCCCGGCCGTCGACGCGACGACGCTGGCACGCTGGCTCGACGCCGGGCACGACGACGACGGCCGCCCGGTGGTCACGCTGGACACCCGCAACGCGTTCGAGGTGCAGCACGGCCGCTTCCGTGGCGCGATCGACTGGCGCATCGGCAAGTTCAGCGAGTTCCCGCGTGCTGCGCTCGCTCACCGCGACGAGCTCGCCGGCAAGACCGTCGTGAGCTATTGCACCGGCGGCATACGCTGCGAGAAGGCCGCGCTGTTCCTCGCCGAGGCCGGCATCGAGCACGTGATGCAGCTCGAGGGCGGCATCCTCAAGTACTTCGAGCACACCGGCGGACGGCACTTCGAGGGGGAGTGCTTCGTCTTCGATGCGCGCGAAGCGCTGGACACGTCGCTGTCCGAAGCGGCGTGATCCGCAGGGCCTTCGTCGTCACCGCACTGCGATGGCTGCATCCTCCCGGAACCCGGCCGACTCCCGCCGGCCGGCGGCGTCCACCCAGGAGCCAGCGGCCGGGCCGAGCTGGCCGACCCGCATGCGATGCATCGAGCTGCTGCGGCTGGATCCGGGCGACACCGTGCTCGACGTCGGCTGCGGCACCGGCCTGAACTTCGAGCCGCTGCTGGAACATGTCGGCCGCAAGGGCCTGCTGTTGGCTTTCGAGGCCGACCCCGCCTTGCACGCGCAAGCGGCCTTGCGCGCGCAGGGGCTGCGCGCCCAGGGCTGGCGCATCGAGCTCCAATGCGCGAGCGCACACGAGGTGCGGCTGCCGGCGCGACCCGACGCCGTGCTGTTCCACTACGTGCATGACATTGCGTGCTCGCCGGCGGCGGTGGCCAACCTGTTCGCGCAGTTCGCGCCCGGCACCCGGCTGGCGATCGCGGGGGTGAAGTCGCTGCCCTGGTGGCGCGGGCCTCTCGCGTTATGGGCGTGGCTGAAGATCAGGCCGCGCACGGCACATCGAAGCAGCTTGCGCGAGCCCTGGGCGCTCGTGGCAACCCGTCTGCAAGGCTTCAAGTGGAAGACCACACAGCGCGGCTTGGGCTACATTGGTTCGGGACGTGTCCGAGGAGCAGGCCTGTGACCCGAGCCCGATTCGATCCCGACGCCCCGGCGCAACCCCATTCGGCGCAAGCCGCACGCTACGAGCAGGTTCGCGCGGCCACGCTGGCGCTGGCCGCGCCGCTCAGCGCCGACGATTGCCAGGCCCAGTCGATGCCCGATGCCAGTCCGGTCAAGTGGCACCTGGCCCATGTGACCTGGTTCTTCGAGACCTTCGTGCTCGAGCGCTTCGAGCCGGACTTCCGGCCCTTCGACCCGGCGTTCCGCGTGCTCTTCAACAGCTACTACCAGGGCGTCGGAGAGCGTCATCCGCGAGCGCAGCGCGGGCTCATCACGCGGCCCACGCTGGAGGAGGTGATTCGCTATCGCGCGCAGGTCGATGCGCGCATGGTCGCGCTGATCGACGGACACGCCGGCGATGCGTCGCTGGCGACGCTCGTCACCCTCGGCCTGCACCACGAGCAGCAGCACCAGGAACTGCTGCTCACCGACGTGCAGCACCTGTTGTCCTTCAACCCCACCCACGCGCCCTACGCGAAGCGCTGGCCGATCGGCGCCGTGAGCCCGGGGCCGTTGCGCTGGCACCGCTACGACGGCGGCCTGTTCGCGCTCGGCCACGACCCCGCGCTCGATGGCGACTTCTGCTTCGACAACGAGACGCCGCGCCACACCGCCCACCTGGCGCCGTTCGAGCTCGCATCGCGGCCTGTCAGCTACGGCGAATACCTGGCCTTCATCGACGACGGCGGCTACCGCCAGCCGCAATGGTGGCTGGCGATGGGCTGGGACTGGGTGCAGGCCCACGCGCGGCAGGCGCCGCTGTACTGGCAGCGCGACGGATCGTGCTGGCTCAATCACACGCTGCAAGGTTGCGTCGAGATCGATCCGCACACCCCCGTGTGCCATCTCAGCTTCTTCGAGGCGGAGGCCTACGCCCGCTGGGCCGGCGCACGGCTGCCGACGGAGGCCGAGTGGGAGTTC
>DATFAY010000344.1:0-2734 GCA_035254085.1 Piscinibacter sp. | reverse complement strand
GCAGAAGGCGATCCCGATCGTGCTGGCCGGCCGCGACGTGATGGGCGCGGCCCAGACCGGCACCGGCAAGACCGCGGCGTTCTCGCTGCCGCTGCTGCAGAAGATGCTCAAGCACGAGAACGCGAGCATGTCGCCGGCGCGCCACCCGGTGCGCGCGCTCGTGCTGGCGCCCACGCGCGAACTGGCCGATCAGGTCGCCAACAGCATCAAGACCTACTCCAAGCACACGAAGCTGCGAGCCGCGGTGGTCTTCGGCGGCATCGACATGAAGCCGCAGACGCTGGAGCTGAAGGCCGGCGTGGAGGTGTTGATCGCCACGCCTGGGCGGCTGCTGGATCACATCGAGGCGAAGAACGCTGTCCTGAACCAGGTCGAGTACGTGGTCCTGGACGAGGCCGATCGCATGCTCGACATCGGCTTCCTGCCCGACCTGCAGCGCATCCTGAGCTACCTGCCCAAGCAGCGCCAGACGCTGCTGTTTTCCGCCACCTTCTCGACCGAGATCAAGCGGCTGGCGGAGAGCTACCTGCAGGACCCGGTGCTGGTCGAAGTGGCACGGCCGAACGCCACCGCCACCAACGTGGAGCAGCGCTTCTTCAGCGTCGGCGCCGACGACAAGCGCGCGGCGGTGCTCAAGCTCTTGAAGGAGCGCTCGCTCGGCCAGGCGATCGTCTTCGTCAACTCCAAGCTCGGCTGCGCCCGCCTGGCGCGCTCGTTCGAGCGCGACGGGTTGCGCACCAACGCGCTGCACGGCGACAAGTCCCAGGACGAGCGGCTGAAGGCGCTCGACGCGTTCAAGCGCGGCGACGTCGATGTGCTCGTCGCCACCGACGTGGCGGCGCGCGGACTGGACATCGCCGACCTGCCGGCGGTGTTCAATTTCGACGTGCCGTTCAACGCCGAGGACTACGTGCACCGCATCGGCCGCACGGGCCGTGCCGGCGCGTCGGGCCTGGCCATCACGCTGGTCACGCGCGAGGACAACCGCCTCATCGCCGACATCGAGAAGCTCATCAAGAAGAAGATCGAGCTGGAGCCGCTGGAACTCGACGACGAACGCCCGCGCCGCGATTTCCGCGCCGAGCGGCCGCGTCGACCGGACGACGAGGACCGGCGCGAAAGCCGCGCGCCCTCGCGGGGCGGCTCCTCCTATTCACCGCCCCCCAAGCCGGCGCTCGATCCGTTCTTCGAGCGGCCCTACGAGGCCAGCACGGCGGCAGAGCCGGCGTGGGAAAAGAAGTCCGCCGAAGCGCCTGCGCCGCGCAGCCTGTCGCCCAACATCAAGCCCAAGCGCAAGGTCGCGGCGCTGTTCGGCGGCAAGAAGGCCGACTGATCCCTCGCTCAGGCGAGCAGGCTGAACACCGCCGGGATGTCCTTGGGCAGCGCACTGGGCGCCGCCCTCCAGCCGGCGACGCTGTCGCTGCGGGTCCATTCGCCGGGCAAGGTCAGCCCGCAGCTCACTGCCAGCCGGGTCGCCGGGGTCAGCGTCGCCAGCAACGCTGCCAGCAGCGCCTCGTTCCGGTAGGGTGTTTCGATGAAGACCTGCGTCTGGCCGATGCGGCGTGACAGGGCCTCCAGTTCACGCACCCGGGCGCTGCGCTCGACAGCGTCCACCGGCAGGTAGCCGACGAAGGCGAAGCTCTGGCCGTTCAGGCCGCTGGCCGCCAGCGCCAGCAGCAGCGAGCTCGTGCCGGCCAGCGGCACCACGCGCAGGCCCTGGCGGTGCGCCGCCTGCACCAGCGCCGCGCCGGGGTCGGCGATCGCCGGCAAGCCCGCTTCGGAGATCAACCCCATGTCGTGGCCTTGCAGTGCAGGCGTCAGCAAGGGGGTCAGGTCCGGTGCCGGCAGCCCGGGTTTCGCGCCCTTGGCCGGTCGCGGCAGTTCGACGATCTGAACGGCTTGCAGCGGCTGCTGCAGGGGTGCCAGGGCGTCCACCCGCTTGAGGAAGGCCCGGGTCGTCTTGGCGTTTTCCGCCACCCAGAACGCGAGCCGGGCGGCGACGCGGATCGACCCCATCGGGAGGACGTCGTCCAGGCGCGCCACCGCGTCGCCGGCGACGCCGAAGTCCAGCGTGTTGGGCACGAGATAGAGGGCGCCGGGCCGCTCGTCGGGCTTCATGCGGCCAGCGGGTCCAGTCCGGCTCGGCGCAGCAATTGGGCCGTCCTGATCAGCGGCAGCCCGACGAGCGCGGTGGGGTCGTCGGATTCGATGGCTTCGAGCAGCGTGATGCCCAGCGTCTCGCATTTCGCGCTGCCGGCGCAGTCGTAGGGCTGCTCCAGCCGCAGATAACGCTCGATGTCCGCGTCGAGCAGTTCGCGAAAGTGCACCGTCACCGGCGCCAGCGCGCAGGCCTCGAACCCCGTGGCCGCGCGGACCACCGCAACCGCCGTGTGAAAGACCACGCGCTGGCCGCTCATCGAACGCAGCTGCTGAACCGCCCGCTCGTGGGTGCCGGGCTTGCCGATCGCCTGCCCGCCCAGGTCGGCGACCTGGTCGGAGCCGATCACGATGGCGTCGGGCGCCTCGGCGGCGACTGCACGCGCCTTGGCCAGCGCCAGGCGCTGCGCCAGGTCGGCGGGCCGTTCGGCAGGCTGCGGCGTCTCGTCCACCTGCGGCGAGCGAACCTCGAACGGCAGCCGCAGGCGCTCGAGCAGCTCGCGCCGGTAGCGCGAGGTCGAACCGAGGATCAAGGGCGGGCGGGGCGTGGCTGGCATGGCGCGATTGTCCCATCGCG
>DATFAY010000343.1:0-2125 GCA_035254085.1 Piscinibacter sp. | reverse complement strand
ATCGCCGACTTGACCGGCTTGAGCAGCTGCACCGCGGCGATGCCCAGTCCGCGCGCCGCGCCGGCGCCGGGCAGGTGCCAGGTGAAGCTGCTCGCGAGGAAGTCGGTGGCGGCGATCATCGTCCAGCGGTCGGGCCCGCGCCTCCATTCGAGGCGACGCAGGACGGCATCGACATCCTTCGATTTCGACAGCGCACGCACCAGCTCGAAGGCATCGCGAAGGCCGAGGTTCAGGCCCTGGCCCGCCACCGGATGCAGCGTCTGCGCCGCGTTGCCGATGCGCACGGTGCGGCCCTGCGTCAGGCTGCGCTCGGCGTTGAGGCCGAGTGCGAAGGCCTTGAGCGGCGACATCTGCACCAGCGGGCCGACTTCCGCATGGAAGACGGTGTTGAGCACCGCCAGGCGCTGCGCCTCGTCGAGCGCGGCCACCGGGTCGTCGTCGCGGTCGACGCACCACACCAGGCCGGCGCGGCCGTCTTTCAGCGGCAGCAGCGCGGCCGGTCCGTGGCGTGTGAACCGCTCGTAGGCGACGCCCGGGCGCGGCTGGGCCAGCGCGACGGTGCCGACCCAGGCGGTCTGCCGGTAGTCGTGGGTCACCGCCTTGCGGACCTGGTCCGAGAACACTCCGCCCTCGGCGACGACGGCGAGGTCGAACGACTCGGCGATGCCGGCATCCAGCTCGACCCCGTGCGCCTGCGCCTTCACGCCGCGCACCGGCGTGCCGAAACGCGCGACCAGGCGTCCGGGCTCGCGCGCGACCGCGTCCTGCCAGGCCCTTTGCAGGGGCGCGACGACCGCGCCATAGCTCATCACCGCGCCCAGCATGGGCACCGCTTCCTCGATGGCGCGGATGCGCACCTCGGGCTCGGGCATGACGCTCGCGAGCACGGCCGGAAGGGTCGGCGGCTGCTGCGATACGTGCACCTCCAGGATGCGCTGCGCCGCGGCCGCATCCCAGGCGTCGATGCGCTGCAGCAACTGCACGCTGCCCAGCGACAGCGCCAGGATGCGCGGGTCGCCGGACACGTCCTGCTCGGCCGGACGCGCGTCGAAGACGGTCACGCGTGCGTCGGGCAGCGCCCGTGCGGCATGCAGGGCCAGGGCCAGGCCGACCGGGCCCGCGCCGACGACGGCCAAGCTCAGCGTTGGATTCGCGCTCACCTCACACCTCCGGGGGTATCGACTCGAATGCTGCGTCGTATTATTCGCCGCACCCCGCCACGGGGGCACTTGGAAGGGATTGCGCCATGGGATTGATGGATTTCATCAAGAAGCAGTTCATCGACATTCTGGAGTGGATGGAGTCGGGCGACGGCACGCTCGCCTGGCGCTTTCCGATGGCCGACCGCGAGATCCAGTACGGCGGCTCGCTGACGGTGCGCGAGTCGCAGATGGCGGTGTTCGTCAACGAAGGCAAGATCGCCGACGTGTTCGGCCCGGGGCGCTACACGCTCAACACCAACACGCTGCCGATCCTCACCTACCTGCAGAACTGGGACAAGCTGTTCCAGAGCCCGTTCAAGAGCGACGTCTACTTCTTCAGCACGCGCCAGCAGATCGACCAGCGCTGGGGCACCAGCCAGCCGGTGACGATCCGCGACAAGGACTTTGGCGCAGTGCGGCTGCGCGCCTTCGGCAACTACAGCTACCGCATCGCCGACGCGAAGCTGTTCTACACCGAGATCTCCGGCACGCGCGATCGCTACACCGTGGCCGACCTCGACGGCCAGCTGCGCGCGCTGATGCTGCAGCACATCTCCGACGCGGTGGCCGGCAGCGGCCTGGCCTTTCTCGACCTGGCGGCGAATCAGGTCGAGTTCGCGACCCAGTTGAAGCTCGCCACCGCACCGGCCTTCGCCAAGCTCGGCCTCGCGCTCGAAGGCGTGACGCTGCAGAACATCTCGCTGCCCGAAGAGCTGCAGAAGATCCTCGACCAGAAGATCGGCATGGGCATGGTCGGCAACGACATGGGCAAGTTCATGCAGTACCAGACCGCGCAATCGATGCCCAAGTTCGCCGAGGGCGCGGGCAAAGGCGGCATCGCCGGCGACGCGATGGGGCTGGGCGCGGGTGTCGCGCTCGGCCAGGTGATGGCGCAGCAGCTCGGCCAGGGGCTGCAAGGCGGC
>DATFAY010000342.1:0-8357 GCA_035254085.1 Piscinibacter sp. | reverse complement strand
CTACGACCCGGAGGTGATCTACCTGGTCGCCGTGCTGCAGAACCTGGGTCGCTTGCTGGTGCAGTACCACTTCCCCGACGAGGCCGAGCAGGTCTGGCAGCTGATGCGGCCGGTGCCCGCGCCGGCAAACGCGGAGCCGGGCACGCCGGCGCAGCCCGGCATGACCGAAGCCGGTGCCTCCTATGCCGTGCTCGGCGTGGACATCGAGGCGCTGGGCGCCGCGGTCGCGCGCCATTGGGGGCTGGGCGAGGACGTCCAGCACATGATCCATCGGCTGCCACGCGATCGCGTCGCGCGCACGCCCGAGAGCGATGCCGACGTGCTGCGCACCGCCGCCAGCGCCGCCAACGACGCGGTCGATGCGGCGACGCTGCTGCCCGCCACCCGCATCGCCCACGGCCTGGGCGTGGTGGCGCAGCGCTACGCGCGTGCGCTGGAGATCGGCGGGCGCGATCTGCAGGAGGCCTTGCAGGCCGCTCGCGTGGCCTTGAGCACCGGACGCCGCGTCGCCACGGTCGCCAAGCAGAAGGACGAGGCCACCGCAGGGCCCTCGATCGCCGGCGCCGAGGAGGGGCGCTGACCTCCATGGCTTCTGTCGCTTCGACCATCGCCGCCCGCCCTTCTCAACTCGGCCGCTTCGAGCTGAGGCGCATCCTCGGCAAGGGGGCGCAGGCCACGGTGTGGCTGGGTTTCGATCCGCGGCTCGAACGCGAAGTCGCCGTCAAGCTGATGCGACCGGCGGCCGGCGCCGACGCGGCCGCGGTCAATCATTGGCTGCACGAGGCACGCAGCGTGAGCCGGCTCACGCATCCGCATATCGTGCCGGTGTTCGAAGCGGACGTGCACGGCGAGCAGCCCTACCTGGTGTTCGAATACGTGCCGGGACGCACGCTGGCAGAGCACCTGCGCGCGCGGGGCGCGCTGCCGCCGCGCGAGGCCGCCCAACTGATGCTCGGCGTGCTCGATGCACTGCAGGAGGCGCACGCCGCAGGCGTGGTGCACCGCGACCTCAAGCCTTCCAACATCCTCGTCGACGGCGCCGGGCGCGCCCGCGTCATGGACTTCGGCATCGCGGTGCGCGTGAAGGATGCGCCCAGCAGCCAGAAGGTCGTCGGCACGCCGGGCTACATGTCGCCCGAGGCGGCGCACGGCGCGCCCCCCACGCCCGCCATGGACGTGTTCTCGGCCGGGCTGGTGCTGGCCGAGGCGCTGTACGGCCGGCCACTCATGGCCGAGAAGGATCCGTACCGCGCCATCTACCGCGCGGCCCACGAGGACATCCAACTGCCCGACGACCTGCCCGGCGAGGTCGACGATGCCTTGCGTGCGATCGTGCTGCGCGCGCTGGCGCGCGATGCGGCGCGGCGTCACGCCAGCGCGGGCACCTTCCGCGAAGCGCTGCAGGACTGGCTGGCGCCGGCGACGGGCGCCGCCGGCATCAATGCGATGGTCGCCAACAACAGCGGCACGCTCGAATTCCTGCTGCGCCGCATGCGGCACAAGAGCGACTTCCCGGCCATGTCCGATTCGGTCGGGCGCATCCAGCGGGTCGCCAACTCGGAGAAGGAGAGCCTGGGCAGCCTGTCCAACGAGATCCTGAAGGACGTGGCACTCACCAACAAGCTGCTGCGCATGGTCAACACCGCGCACTTCACGCACGCGGGCGGCGGCTCGATCAGCACGGTCTCGCGCGCGGTGGCGCTGGTGGGATTCGCCGGGATCCGCAACATGGCCTTGAGCCTGGTGCTGCTCGAGCACATGCACGACAAGGCGCACGCAAGCCAGCTGAAGGAGGAGTTCCTGCGTTCGCTGATGGCAGGCTCGGTCGCGAGCGAACTGTGCCCGGCGTCGCGCGAAAGCGAAGAAGCCTTCATCGGCGCGATGTTCCAGAACCTCGGCCGGCTGTTGACGCAGTTCTATTTCCCCGAGGAGGCGCGCCAGGTCCGCGACCTGCTCGACGATCACGCCAAGAGCGGGCGTCCGTTGAGTCCCGCAGCGGAGGAGGCCGCCTCGATCAGCGTGCTCGGCCTGAGCTTCCAGGACCTGGGGCTTGGCGTGGCACGGTCGTGGGGCCTGCCCGAGGCGCTTCAGCGCTGCATGCGCAAGCCCCAGGGCGATGCGGTGTCGCGACCGGGCGAGCGCATGCAACGCCTCGCGCAAGTGGCCAACGAGATCACCGACACCCTGCTGCGCACCGAGCCGGCCGAAGCGGGCAGGGCCGTGGCCGCGCTGGCCGAGCGGTACGCCGGCGTCCTCGGCATCAGCGCCAAGGCGATCGAAAGCGCTGCGGTCGATGCACGCGGCAAGCTGTCGCAGATGGCGCAGGCGATGAACCTGCACGTTGCGCCGAACTCGCCGGCCACCCGGCTGCTGCGCGCCCATGTCGAGCCGGCGCCCGCGAACCAAGAAGGCCCGGAAGGGCCGGACAGCCTCTCTTCGCTCGAACTTCACGCCACCTTGCCGCAGCCGCCGGAGCCGCCCGGCGCGGGCGCGACAGTCAATGCGGCCGAACTGATGGCGGCCGGCATCCAGGACATCACGAACTCGATGGTCGAGGACTTCCGCCTCAACGAGGTGCTGCGGATGATCCTGGAGACGATGTATCGCGCGCTCGGCTTTCGGCGCATCGTCTTCTGCCTGCGCGATCCCCGCACCGATACCTTGACCGGCCGCTTCGGGCTGGGCGAAGGGGTCGAGAAGGCGAGCGCCAGTTTAAGGATCGCGCTCAAGACGCCGAGCGACCTGTTCGCGGCGGTCTGCCTGAAAGGTGCGGACACGCTGATCAGCGATGCCACGGTTCCCAACATCGCGTCGCGCCTGCCCGCCTGGTACCGGCAGTCGATCGACGCGCCGGCCTTCCTGGTCCTGCCGTTGATGCTCAAGGGCGCGCCGTTCGCGATGATCTACGCGGACAAGACGCAGCCGGGCGCCATCGAACTCGGCGAGAAGGAACTGTCGCTGCTGCGCACGCTGCGCAACCAGGCGGTGATGGCGTTTCGGCAGGCCGGCTAGCGGCTCTGCGCGGCTCACTGGGCATGTCGCTTGCCCGTTCGAGGTGATGCCCACGGGCTCACCGCGAAGGATGTGCGATGAAGACGACCTCCCTGATCGCCCTGGCCGCAGCGGTTGCCGCGCTCGCTGCCGCGCCGGTGTCGTTTGCACAGTCGCCGACCCAGGTCCAGGAACCGCCGCCTGTGCTGCCGCCGCCGGGAGCGCCGGTCGAACCGCCCCAGACGCCGCCGCCGATCGTCATCGAGACGACGGTCGACTTGCGCAGCGGCGGCCCGCAGTCGCCCGAAAGCGAGGCGGACGCCCGCAAGGAGGCGATCGGTGCGCTGGCCGAGGCCAAGACCGCCTGCCGCCGCGAACGCGACCGGCAGGCCATGAACGCGTGCCTGCGCCAGGCACAGGACGACTACAACGCGATGCTGGGCCGCGGCTCGCCATCGCGTCGCGCGCGCTGAGCGGCTGCGCCCGACGCTGTTCGCGGCGCGACCGGACACGGCTGCGCCGGGCCATGACTGCACCAGGTCGGACCGGGCGGCCTTGAGGCCGATCAAAACCCCACGGCCGAAGTGCTGTCCCAATCACGTTGTCGGGAATTCGCGCCCAGGCCGTGATCGCGCGGCCCGCAGGGCGCAGTTTCCTCGGGACTGGAAGGACCCCCCCGAGGAAGCGAATTTCGATATGTGGATCGACCGAATTCGAGGCCGGCGGGTGAATATATTTTGCCGGCTCGGCTTGGTGTTGTCTTGAATTTGACTGTGAGGCGAACGAGATAATCGACCCATCCTTCCCTCAGCTTCTGGGAATATCAGTGAGGCGATTTTCGTGAGCCGAAAGAATGAATATGTCCGTCCATGACGACAGGCGAACGGTACTGCGTGCCGGATTGGGCGCCTGCGCCGCGCTGTTGGTGGGGTGCGACGCGCAAAGAGCGCCGCGCACGTCCGCGTCCGAACTGCAAGCGTTCAGCGGCCAGGCGATGGGCACGACCTACCACGTCCGGTTCGCCGCTGCGCGTCCGGATGCCGGCTTGCTCGAGGCCGCACGCCGTGCGGCCGCCGCCGCGCTGGAAGGCGTGGAGCAGCGCATGTCGGCATTCCGGCGCGACTCGGAGTTGTCGCGCCTGAACCGCCAAGCCGGCGAGGAGCCCTTCGCCGTCTCGGCGGACACGCTGGAAGTCTTCTCCACTGCCCGGATGGTCAGCGACGCGTCCGGCGGCGCCTTCGACGTGACGGCGGGCGGCCTGGTCAACGCCTGGGGTTTCGGCCCCGACAAGCTGCACCGCGTCGTGCCGGCGCCGGAGGTGGCGATGTTGCGCGAGCGCATGGGTTATCGCGGCTTGCACATCGACGCCGGCGAGCGCCGCATCACGAAGACCCATCCGGGCTTGATGAGCGACCTGTCCGGCATCGCCAAGGGCCACGGCGTGGATCGCGCCGCGCAGGCGTTGGAGGCGCTGGGCATCGGCGACTACGTGATCGAGGCTGGCGGCGAGGTGCGCGCGCGCGGCAACCGGCACGACGGGCGGCCCTGGCAGGTCGGCGTCGAGCAGCCGAATGCCTGGCCGCAGGAAGCGCGCTGGGTGGTGCCCTTGCGCGACCTTTCGATGGCGACCTCGGGCGACTACCGGATCTTCTTCGAGCGCAACGGTCGCCGCTACTGCCACGAGATGGACCCGTCGACCGGCCGGCCGATCGCGCACCGGCTGACGTCGGTGACGGTGGTCGCGCCGCTGTGCGCGGTGGCCGATGCCTTTGCCACGGCGCTGATCGTGCTCGGACCGGATCGCGGCCCGGCCCTGGCCGAGCGCCTGGGCCTGGCGGCCTACTTCATCACCCGCGAAGCTGACGGCGCCTTGCGCGACCGCCAGACCTCTGCATTCAGCGCGCTGGGAGGTCGGTCCGCCCTGGTTTGAGTGCGCTCGAACGGGCCCTTCCAGGCCCTCATGCGGTGACCGATCGCCGTCGTCGATCCGGCCCCGTGATTTCGGAATGTCTCGATACCTCGGTGTCTGGAAACTGCAACGTCCAGCCCGTGGCCGACATACTTTTGTCGACGATTTTCTTGTATTTCAGCCGAGCCCTCTTGCATTGATGTTCGTCAATCGCCCGGAAAGTCCATTTGATACGGTAGCGCACCTTTTACCTAAGCCCTGCATATGAGCCACCGCAAAGATACCCCGAACGCCACGATTCCTCGAGATCCCGCACGCCGCAGTTTCCTCAACAGCACCGCCGTGGCCGGACTGGCCGGCGTCGGGCTGTCGGTCGGGCTGGCCGGTTGCAAGGACGACAAGCCCGCCGCCCCGACGGCCGCGGCCGGTGCGTCCGCAGCGCCGGCGCAGGGTGCGGTCGACTACAGCAAGTACGAGGTCCCGCCCGGCCAGCTCGACACCTACTACTCGTTCTCGAGCGGCGGCCACTCGGGTGAAGTGCGCATCTACGGCATCCCGTCGGGGCGCAGCCTGAAGCGCATCCCGGTGTTCAACATCGACTGCCTGGTCGGCTGGGGCATCACCAACGAGTCCAAGCAGATCATCGGCACCAACCCCGACGGCAGCCTCAAGTACTTCACGGGCGACACCCACCACGTGCATCCCTCGTACACCGACGGCACGTACGACGGCAAGTGGATCTTCGTCAACGACAAGATCCACAGCCGCCTGGCGCGCGTGCGCATGGACACGATGGAGTGCGACAAGATCACCGAGCTGCCCAACGTGCAGGGCTTCCACGGCGTCTTCCCGGACAAGCGCGACCCGGTGGACGAGAAGATCAACCACACCACGCGGGTCTTCTGCGGCAACGAGTTCCACATCCCGCAACCGAACGACGGCCGCGACCTGGACGATCCGAAGAAGTACTTCTGCCTCTTCACCTGCGTCGATGCCGAGACCATGCAGCCGCGCTGGCAGGTCAAGATCGACGGCAACCTGGACCTGGTGGCGACCTCGTACGACGGCAAGCTCGCCTGCTCGAACCAGTACAACCTCGAGGGCGGCGCGCACTACGAGGACATGATGGCGATCGAGCGCGACGCCTGCCTGTTCTTCAACATCGCCCGCATCGAGGCCGCGGTGAAGGCCGGCAAGACCTTCACGATCGGAAGCTCCAAGGTGCCGGTGGTCGACGGCACGCGCGAGGCCAACAAGGATCCCAAGACCGCGCTGACCTGCTACGTGCCGATCCCGAAGAACCCGCACGGCGTGAACGCGAGCCCCGACGGCAAGTACTACGCGTGCTCGGGCAAGCTCTCGCCCACGGCCACGCTGATCGAGCATGCCCTGGTGCTCAAGTGGTTCGACGGCGAGCTCAAGGAGCCGCGCGACGCGGTCGTCGCCGAACCCGAGATTGGCCTGGGCCCGCTGCACACCGGCTTCGACAACCGCGGCAACGCCTACACCACGCTCTTCCTCGACAGCCAGATCGTCAAGTGGAACCTCGAGGCGGCGATCAAGTCGTTCAAGGGCGACAAGACGGCCGTGCCGGTGGTCGACCGCATCGACGTGCACTACCAGCCGGGCCATGGTTTCACCTCGATGGGCGAAACCAAGGAAGCCGACGGCAAGTTCTTCATCTCGGACAACAAGTTCTCCAAGGATCGCTTCCTGCCCGTGGGGCCGCTGCATCCGGAGACCGCGCAGCTGATCGACATCAGCGGCGACAAGATGAAGCTCGTCGCCGACCACTCGGTGTACTCGGAGCCGCACGACTCGATCATCGTCCGCCGCGACATCGTGAAGACCCGGCAGGTCTACAACCTCGCCGACTTCCCGAACGCCGTGAAGGACCCGAAGGAGTCGCGTGTCGAGCGCAAGGGCAAGAAGGTCACCGTCTACATGACCTCGCAGGCGCCGGCGTTCAGCCTGCGCGAGTTCAAGGTGAAGAAGGGCGACGAAGTCACCATCATCCTCACCAACCTCGACAAGGTCGAAGACCTGACGCACGGCTTCGCGATCCCCAAGTACAACATCAACTTCATCGTCAACCCGCAGGAGACCAAGTCGGTCACCTTCAAGGCTGACAAGCCCGGTGTGTACTGGTGTTACTGCACCAACTTCTGCCACGCGCTCCACCTGGAGATGCGCTCGCGGATGCTGGTGGAAGCCTGAATTGGACCACCCCCGAAGCGCCTTCGGCGCTCCCCCTCAAGGGGGCGCCTCCAGCGGACCGGCTAAGCCGGATCCGCGGCGTCTGCTTGATGCGTCGCGTTTTGCGCGGGGCTCCTGATCGCATGAAACGAGTACCAGTTTGCAGATGACGCGGTTGTTCACGCGGTTGGCGATCTTCGTCGCCGCCTGCATGCTGGTTGTCTCGGCAAGGGCCTCGATCGAGGGGCACTCGTACGAGGCTCCGCTGCCGGCGGAGCTCGCCACCGACCCCGACCTGTGCGCCCACGTGGCATGCACCGACGTGCTGCCCGGGGCGGACAGCTTCTCGCCGCGCAAGGGCCGGCCGCCCTATGCCGAGGCCTACCGCGGCCGCGACGCGCAGCGCAAGCTGCTCGGCTACGTCTTCCTGTCGACCGACATCGTCGACATGCCCGGGTATTCGGGCAAGCCGATCGTCACGCTGATCGGCATGGACACGCGCGGCGTGATCACGGGCAGCAAGGTGCTGCGGCACTCCGAGCCGATCCTGCTGCTGGGCATTCCGGAGTCGCAACTCACGCACTTCATCGGCCAGTACGTGGGCAAGTCGGTCGGCTCGCGCATCGAGATCGGCAAGTCGCATGCGGGGGACGGTGCCATCGGGCTCGACGCGATCAGCGGGGCCACCGTCACGGTGATGTCCGAGAACCAGGTGATCCTGCGCAGCGCGCGCGCGATCGCCGAGCAGGTCGGCATCCTGCAGCCCACGCTGCGGGCACAGGCGAAGTTCGCGCCAGGCAAAGGCGCGCTGCCGTGGAAGCAACTGGTCGACGACGGCGCCGTGCAGCGGCTGACCGTGCAACCCGAGGACGTCGGTCAACGCGGCGACCAGCCGGTGATCGACATGTTCTTCGGCGACCTCGCCGCCCCTGCGGTGGGCCGCAGCGTGCTGGGCGATGCCGAGTACGCGAGCCTCATGAGCCGCCTCGCGCCGGGCGAGCACGCGGTCTTCATCGCCTCCAACGGCAGCGAAAGCTTCAAGGGCTCGGGCTTCGTGCGCGGCGGCATCTTCGACCGCATTCAGGTGGCGCAAGACAGCGACACCTACACCTTCCGCGACCTCGACTACCTCAATCTCTACGGCATCCGCGCGGCCGGGGCGCCGAGCTATCGCGAGTCGGGCATCTTCATCATCCGGCATCCGGGCTTCTCGTCGGCCTATCCCTGGAAGCTCATGTTCCTGGCCAACCGGCTGGACAAG
>DATFAY010000341.1:0-2019 GCA_035254085.1 Piscinibacter sp. | reverse complement strand
GTGGGCGACGGGCTGCTGGGCCGCGTCGTCGATTCGACCGGCCACCCGATCGACCGCAAGGGCCCGATCGAGAACGTGCACAACGAGCCGCTGGTGCGCCGCCCGATCAACGCGATGGACCGCGACCCGGTGCGCCGCCCGCTGGACACCGGCGTGCGCGCGATCAACGCCATGCTCACCGTCGGCCGCGGCCAGCGCATCGGCCTGTTCGCCGGCACCGGCGTGGGCAAGTCGGTGCTGCTGGGCATGATGGCGCGCTACACCGAGGCCGACGTGATCGTGGTCGGCCTGATCGGGGAGCGCGGCCGCGAAGTGAAGGAATTCATCGAGGACATCCTCGGCGCGGAAGGCCTGCGCCGCTCGGTGGTGGTGGCCGCGCCCGCCGACGCGCCGCCGCTCACGCGCATGCAAGGCGCCAACTACGCCACCGCGATCGCCGAGCATTTCCGCGACCGCGGCCTGCACGTGCTGCTGCTGATGGACTCGCTCACCCGCTACGCGATGGCGCAGCGCGAGATCGCGCTGGCAATCGGCGAGCCGCCGGCCACCAAGGGCTATCCGCCGAGCTGCTTCGCCAAGCTGCCGCAACTGGTGGAGCGCAGCGGCAACGGCGCCGAGGGCGGCGGCTCGATCACCGCCTTCTACACCGTGCTGAGCGAAGGCGACGACCAGCAGGACCCGATCGCCGATGCGGCGCGCGGCATCCTGGACGGCCACATCGTGCTCTCGCGCGAGCTCGCCGAGGCGGGCCACTATCCGGCGATCGACGTCGAGAAATCCGTCTCGCGCGTGATGACCAACGTGGCCGAAGGCAGTCACCTCGACGCAGCACGGCGTTTCCGCCAGCTGCACGCCAAGCACAGCAAGGCGCGCGACCTGATCCAGCTGGGCGCCTACGCGCCCGGGCACGACGCCGAGCTCGACACCGCCGTGCGGCTGCACGGGCCGATGAGCGGCCTGCTGCAGCAAGACATGCACGAGCGCTCGACGCTGGACGCCAGCGTGAACCAGTTGCGCCTGCTGATGCAGGGCTGAACCGAACACCGACAGACCCAGACCAAGGACCACCGACATGAACGCTCTGCAACCGCTGTTGGCCCTGCTCGCCCAGGCCGAGCGCGAACGCGACGAGGCCTGGGCCGAAGCCCAGCGCACCCTGCAGGCGCACCAGAACGCCACCGCCCAGGCCGACCAGCTGCTGGTGTACCGCCGCGAATACGAGCAGCGCTGGAGCGCGCAATTCAGGACCGAAGGCCGCATCGAGCTGCTGCACTGCTATCGCGGCTTCATGGACCGGCTGACGCAGGCCGTCGAGCAGCAGCAGCGGGTCGCCGAGCACGCCGCCGGCCAGGTCGAGGGTGCACGCGCCAGGCTGGCCGAGCACGAGATGCGCGTGGCCTCGGTGCGCAAATTGATCGAGAAGCGGCGCCAGGAGCTGCGGCTGACGGCCGACCGCAACGAACAGAAGCAGAGCGACGAGTTCGGCGCGCGCCTGGCCTGGGGCCAGGGCGCCGGCACCGTCACGCTCGGCCTGCCGCGCGCCGCCTGATCCGAAGGACACGCACCATGCAGATCAACGGCATGCCCACCGTCTCGCCGCTGACCCCGATCGACGCGCCGCCGCCTTCGACCAGCGGCGCAGCGGCGTCGTCCGGCGAGGACAAGCCCTTTGCCAAGCTGCTGTCGGCGCAGCGCGAGAGCGGCGCGCGCGCCGACGGCGCGGACAAACCCGTGCAGCGCCGCGAGACCGCCTCACGCGAGAGTGCGCATCCGGATGCGGATGCGGATGCAGCCGATGCTGCCAACGGCCCGGATGGCGAGCCCGCTGCCCCCGACGCACGCAGTCCGCGCGCCGTGGCACGGCGCGACGCAGGACGCGCCGCCTCGCGTGGAACGCACGCCATGGTCAGGGACAAGGCCGCCGCGTCGGATGCCGCAGCCCCGGCACAGGGCGACAGCCGCACCCGGGACGCCGACAAGACCAAGGTCGCCAAGACGGACAAGGACGACGTGGCGCCG
>DATFAY010000340.1:0-2279 GCA_035254085.1 Piscinibacter sp. | reverse complement strand
CAGCGCCTGCCGCGTATAGAACCATGCCGCGCCGGCCAGCGCCACGGCCAGCAGCAGGATCAGGATCGCAAAGCGACGCAGCCACTTCATCGGGAGTCTCCCAGCACGAGGTGGGCGAAGCGTAGCCGAGGAACGACGTTGGCCGTGCGCTCAGCGCATGCGTCGCGCGCAAACGCCCCGCTCAGCGCGAGCCGAGCGCGAGCTTGACGCCGAGCCCCACGAACAGGACGCCCGCCGCGCGCTGCGCCAACGTGCCCAGGCGCGCACCGCGGGCGGAAGCGCTCCATGTCGCGCGCAGTCCGCTGGCCAGCCACGCCACGCCGATGTTGACCGCCGTGCCGCCAAGGTCGAACAGCGTGCCCAGCGCGACGAACGCGGCAGGCTGGCCCTCGGCGCCCGGAGTGATGAACTGCGGCAGGAAGGCGAGGAAGAAGAGCGCGACCTTCGGGTTGAGCGCGTTGGTCAACACGCCCTGCCAGAAGACACGGTGCGGATCGGCAACGCGCGCCGTCGCCCCGGCGGGCGCCGGACCGGCGTGTCGCCGCAGCATGGCCACGCCGATCCACACGAGGTACATCGCGCCGGCCCACTTGACGACCTCGAACGCCAGCGCCGAAGTGGCGAGCAGCGCCGACAAGCCGATCGCGGCGAGCGTCATGTGCACGAGGCAGCCGACGCCCACACCGAGCGCCGCCAGCACGCCGGCGCGCCGGCCGTGCGCTGCGCTGCTGCCGGCCACGAACAGCATGTCCGGACCCGGCGTGAGGTTGAGCAGCAACCCCGCCGCCAGGAACAGCGGGAGATCGTGGATGGGCAGGTTCACTTCGCCCTCACTGCAAGGGGCCGAGGTAGTCGCTCTTGCCCAGGTCGACCCCGTTGTGGCGCAGCAGCGCATACGCGGTCGTGACGTGGAAGAAGAAGTTCGGCAGCACGTAGTGCTTGAGATAGAACTCGCCCTTGAGCGTGAGCGCGCCGTCGCGGCGCGGCACGGTGATGTCGCGGTCGTCGCTGCCGTCGATCTGCGCCGCGGGAATCGACTTCACGTAGTCGATGGTCTTCCTGATCCGCTCGCGCAACTCGGCGAGGGTGGACTCGGTGTCTTCGAACTTCGGCGCCTCGACCCCGGCCAGCCGCGCGGCGCCGAACTTGGCCGCGTCGCTGGCGATCTGGATCTGCTTGACGAAGGGCAGCATGTCGGGCGCCAGGCGCGTGCCGAGCAGCACGTTGACGTCGAACTTCTTGGCGCCCGCGTGCGCCTCCGCCTTGTCCAGCCAGGTCAGCAGGTTGCCCAGGGTGCGAACGAACACGGGAACGCTGGCCGAATGCATCGAGATGCTCATGGGGTCTCCTTGGAAGCCTTGTGCACGCTATGAGAAGCCGCGATGCTACTGCGGCGAGCGCCGCCTTGCCGAGCGGGCACAATAGGTCCACGCGTCGCCACGCATTACGCCGAACGTGAACATCATCATCCTCGACGACTACCAGGACGCCGTGCGCAAGCTGAAGTGCGCGAGCAAGCTGGAATCCCTCAACGCCAAGGTCTTCACCAACACCGTCAAGGGCATCGGGCAACTCTCGGTGCGCCTGCGCGATGCCGACGTGCTGGTGCTCATCCGCGAACGCACCCACTTTCCCAAGCAGCTGCTCGAGAAGCTGCCGCGCCTGAAGCTGATCGCCCAGACAGGCCGCGTCGGGGCGCACATCGACGTCGAGACCTGCACCCGCATGGGCATCGCCGTGGCCGAGGGCGTGGGCTCGCCGGTGGCGCCGGCCGAGCTCACCTGGGCGCTGATCATGGCGGCCATGCGCCGGCTGCCGCAGTACATCGGCAACCTGAAGCACGGAGCCTGGCAGCAGTCAGGACTCAAGGCAGCGTCGATGCCTGCCAATTTCGGCTTGGGCATGGTCCTGCGCGACAAGACGCTGGGCATCTGGGGCTACGGCAAGATCGGCCAGATGATCGCAGGCTACGGCCGTGCCTTCGGCATGAAGGTGCTCGTGTGGGGCAGCGAGTCCGCGCGTGCCAAGGCCGTGGCCGATGGTTTCGCCGCCGCCGCCGGCTGCGAGGAGTTCTTCGCCACCAGCGACGTGCTGAGCCTGCACCTGCGCCTGAGCGAGGCGACGCGCGGCGTGGTCAAGCACGAGTCGCTGGCGCTGATGAAGCCGACCGCGCTGCTGGTCAACACCTCGCGCGCCGAACTGATCGAGGAAGGCGCGCTGGTCTCCGCGCTGAACCGCGGCCGCCCCGGCATGGCAGCCGTCGACGTGTTCGAGAGCGA
>DATFAY010000339.1:0-2408 GCA_035254085.1 Piscinibacter sp. | reverse complement strand
GGCAGCTTGAACACCGCGACCGCCTCCACGAGCTGCCCGGCCTGGGACTTCAGGCTCTCGGCGGCCGCGGCGGCCTCCTCGACCAGTGCCGCGTTCTGCTGCGTGGTCTGGTCCATCTGCACGACCGCCTCGCCGACTTGCGACACGCCCGCGCTTTGCTGCGCGCTGGCGGCGCTGATCTCCGCCACGATGTCGTTGACCCGCTTGATCGAGGTGACCACCTCGTGCATGGTGCTGCCGGCGCGATCGGCCAGCGCGCTGCCTTGCTCGACGCGCTCGACGCTGTCCGAGATCAGCGACTTGATCTCGCGTGCCGATTCGGCGCTGCGCTGCGCGAGGTTGCGCACCTCGGCGGCGACCACCGCAAAGCCGCGACCCTGGTCGCCGGCGCGTGCCGCCTCGACCGCGGCGTTGAGCGCCAGGATGTTGGTCTGGAAGGCGATGCTGTCGATCACGCCCACGATGTCGGCGATGCGCCTGGAGCTGTCGTTGATGCCGCGCATGGTGTCGACCACCCGGCCGACCACGTCGCCGCCGCTCACCGCCACGTTCGACGCGGCCTGCGCCAGCTGATTCGCCTGGCGCGCGTTGTCGGCATTGAGCTTCACCGTGCTGGACAGCTGCTCCATCGACGCGGCGGTCTGCTCCAGCGCGCTGGCCTGTTCCTCGGTGCGCGAGCTGAGGTCGCTGTTGCCCTGCGCGATCTGCGACGACGCGCTCGCCACTTGCTCGGAGTTGGCGCGCACCGCCGACACGAGGTGCGCGAGGTTGTCCTTCATCGCGGCCATCGCCTTCAGCACTTGTGCGACCTCGTCGCGGCCGTCGACGCGAATGGCCTGCGTCAGGTCGCCGCGCGTCATTGCGTCGGACACGTCGACCGCATGGCGCAGCGAGCCCGTGATGCCGCACATCAGCACGAGCCCGAACGCGAGGGCGAAGAGCAGCCCCGCCGCGATCGATCCGGCCGCCACCCAGCGGATCACGGTGTAGCGCGACATGGCGCTGGCGTAGGCCTCGCGGCCCCGGTCGAGCTGCCACTGCTCGAGGGCCCTGATGCCTTGGCCCACCGGCAGGTAGAGGGGGCGCACCGCCTCCACCACCAGGCGCTGCGCCTCCTTGGTGTCGTTCGCGCGCAAGGCGGCGACGGCCGGCTTGAGGGCTTCGGCAACGAACCTGCCGCGGGCCTGGGCGAACTGCGTGGCGAGCTGCCGCTCGGCGCTGTCGTGCACGGCCGGCAGGTAGCTCTCCCAAAGCGTCGAGATGGCCGCGATGTTGGCCTCGATCTCGGCCGTGTTCCGGGCGATGTCCTCGGGCGTGGGCGTCACGAGCGTCACCGCGATCGCGAGGCGGTTGCGCAGCAGGCGCGACTCGATCTCGGCGATCTGCCCCATGGGCACGGTGCGTTCCTGGTACACCGACAGCAGCGCGTCGTTGGACTGGGCGATGCCCGTCAACCCGATGGCGCCGATGGCGACGAGCAGGGCCGACAAGGTGCCGACGAGCAGCAGCAACCGCGTCGAGATCTTCAGTTGGTTCACAAACAGCACCCCCGGTGCAAAAGGCGACGGCTCCCTGCCGGCCCCTGTGCCGGGGCTGGTCAGCAGGGTAGAGGCCGGCGCCGCGCCGCACCGCGCGGATAAGCGGCGGCATTTGCCGCCAGATCGCGCGCGCAGGGGTTTGGTGCGATCAGCGCATCAGCGCCCCGGCTGCTTGGTGATGCGCAGGTAGGGCTTGGGCGCCTTCCAGCCTTGCGGGAACAGCTTCTTGGCGTCTTCGTCGTTCACCGAGCCGGAAATGATGACGTCCTCGCCCGGCTTCCAGTTGGCGGGCGTGGCGACCTTGTGCGCCTGCGTCAGCTGGATGGAGTCGAGCACGCGCAGGATCTCGTCGAAGTTGCGGCCGGTGGTCATGGGGTAGGTGAGCATCAGCTTGATGCGCTTGTCCGGACCGATCACGAACACCGAGCGCACGGTCGCGTTGGTGGCGGCGGTGCGGCCCTCGGCGCTGCCCGGCTCGTCGGCCGGCAGCATGTTGTACAGCTTGGAGACCGCGAGATCGGTGTCGCCGATCATCGGGTACCTGGGCAGCGTGCCCTGGGTCTCCTCGATGTCCTTGGCCCAGCGGTCGTGGCTGTCCACCGGGTCGACGCTCAGCCCGATGATCTTGGTGTTGCGCTTCTTGAACTCGGGTTCGATCTTCGCCATGTACCCCAGCTCGGTGGTGCACACCGGCGTGAAGTCCTTGGGATGCGAGAACAGCACGGCCCAGCTGTCGCCGATCCACTGGTGGAAGTCGATCGTGCCCTGCGTCGTCTTGGCGGTGAAGTTCGGTGCAAGGTCGTTGATGCGTAGTGACATGGCTCGCTCCTGGTCGAATGAGTCGATGGGGCCGCGATTATTCGCCTCCCC
>DATFAY010000338.1:0-15133 GCA_035254085.1 Piscinibacter sp. | reverse complement strand
GCCGCGGCGCCCACCAGGTCGATCGCCAGCACGCCCCACAGCAGCACCCGCAGGTGCCACAGGAAATGGCTGCGCCGGGTGAAGATCTTCGACAGCAGCGACCAGCCGGCGCACCACGTCAGCGCGGCCGCGGTCATGGTCACCAGGCCGGAGCCGAGGGCGCGGGTGAAGTCGTCGGGATCGGTCTCGAGCCAGGTGGTGAAGAGCGCTGCCGCGAGCACCAGCAGGCCCGCGAGCCCGAGCGGCCACAGCGCATGCCACAGGCTGCGCGGGGTGCGCAGGGGCACCTCGGGCGCCAGCGCATGGCCCGCCAGGCGCAGGCACAGGTGCGAGTCGCCGACCTCCAGCCGCATCGGTTGATCGCCCACCGGCACGCGCTCGCCGCTGGCCAGCCGGCGCCCACCGGTGCGCAGACCGTTGACGGTATCGCCGACCTGCACGAACACGCCGGCCTCGTCGGCGGCGATGTGGAAGTGATGCGCCGCGACATGCGGATCGTCGAGCACCAGGTCGTTGTCGAGCGCGCGGCCGGCGCTCACCGGCCAGGCGGCGACCGGCAGGTAGTGCTTGACGTGGCCGTCGCGATCGAGCACCTCGAGCAGAGCGATGTTCATTGGGCTGCCTCGTGCTTGAGCAGGCCGTAGGCGTCGAGGTAGTGCTGGGTCAGCTTCATCGCGTTGGGAAAGCTCACCCCCTGCGCGTCGAAGCGGCCCTGCACGCCGCCGCGGTTCTGGTCCAGCGTCGCCACCAGGACCGATACGTCGTACAGCTGCGGCAGCTTCTTGTAGGCGCGCATGCAGACCACCGCGCGCATCGGCAGGCCGTCGCGCTGCACGAAGTCCTCGTGGCACTGCGGCTTGGTCATGTGCTCGCCCGGCAGGCGGCGAAAGCTCTCGTTGCGAAAGCTTGCGGAGTAGCGCTGGGCGAAACGCAGGGTGCCCAGCTTGCCGCCGTCGTAGCTTTCGTGGCGCACGCTGATGGCGCCGGTGGTGAACTTGCCGACGAAGATGCGCGTGTCCATCACGCAGTCCGAGCGCTCGAAGTCGAGGCCGCCGGTGCGCGACTGCTCGGTCGAGCCCCAGCAGCGCATGAAGCGGTCGGGCGGCACGGGCACGCGGTAGCGCGGGTGGGTCGCGCTTTTCCAGCCTTGCGCGATGAAGCGCTCGGTGAGCGCAGCCTGGTGCGCCATCAGCTGGCGCGTGATCTCCTTGTCGGCCGGGCCCTTCATCGGCGTGGCGCTGCGGCCGCGCTCGAGCAGCGCCGCCGCGAAGCTCGCCGGCACCAGGAAGCTCACCTGCTCGCCGTCGACGCGGCGCGCCACGTTGACGCCGAGCACGCGCCCTTCCTGGTCGAGCGCCGGCCCGCCGCTCATGCCCGCGCTCAAGGCGCCGGAAAAGAAGATCTGCGGATAGAAGCTGCGCTCGACCAGCCCGTTGTAGTTGCCTTCGATCACCGCGAAGCCCACGTCCAGCGGATTGCCGAGCGAGTACATGCGCTCGCCCTGCGCCAGCGGCAGCTTGTCCGGGCGGAAGGCGAGCGCCTGCCAGGCCGGCGCGTCGTCCTTGGTGCCGCTGCGCGGCGCGGCCGGCTTGAGCAGGGCCAGGTCGTGCAGCACGTCGAGCATGAGGATGTCCAGCCGCGCCTCGCGCCCGTCGGCGGTGACGTACACGAGGTCGTGCGTGGCCGGCTCCAGCGCCACCTCGCTCACCACGTGGAAGTTGGTGATGATGTGGCCTTCCTTCGAGACGATGAAGCCCGAGCCCACCGAGGTCTGGCTGGCGCGTCCCTTGAGCACGGTGCGGATCTGCAGCAGCTGCGAGCGCGCCTGCTCGTAGACCTTGCGCGCCGACAGCGACACGGGCGCCGCGGCGCTCGCGGCCTCGGCGGGGACGGGGGCCTCGGTCGCGGCCGGGGCGTCGAGCGACCAGCCGCACGCGAGCAGCAGCGCGAGCACACGGAGCATCTTCATTGCGGGGCATTCTAGGGGTCGCGATGACGAAGCCTTGCGCGAGCGGCGAACGCGGCGCGCGCGAGCGTCGGGACTTGCCCCATCGAGCGTGCCGCGCTGCTTGGGTACAGTCGGACTCCCCTGACCGGAGATGACCATGCAACGACGCAGCCTTGTCCTCTGTGGCGCCGCCAGCCTCGCCCTGCCGGCGCTCGTGCGCGCGCAGGCGATCGAGAAGCCCAAGCTCACGATCGCGGTGGGCGGCAAGAACCTGCTGTACTACCTGCCCCTCACGATCGCGGAGAGCCTGGGCTACTTCAAGGCCGAGGGCCTGGAGCCGACGATCGTCGACTTCGCCGGCGGCTCGCAGGCCCTGCGCGCGGTGGTGGGCGGCAGCGCCGACGTCGTTTCCGGCGCCTTCGAGCACACGCTCAACATGCAGGCCAAGGGCCAGCACCTGCGCGCCTTCGTGCTGCAGGGGCGCGCGCCGCAGATCGTGCTCGGCATCAATCCGAAGACCATGCCGAACTTCAAGAGCGTGGCCGACCTCAAGGGCAAGAAGATCGGCGTCACCGCGCCGGGCTCGTCGACCAACGTGATGGCGAACTTCGTGCTCGCCAAGGCCGGGCTCAAGCCGAGCGACGTGTCGATCATCGGCGTGGGCGCGGGCAACGGCGCGGTGGCGGCGATGCGCTCGGGCCAGATCGACGCGATCAGCAACCTCGACCCGGTGGTCACACTGCTGCAGCGCAGCGGCGACCTCAAGATCGTCTCCGACACCCGCGTCGTGGCCGAGGCCGACAAGGTCTTCGGCGGGCCGATGCCCGCGGGCTGCCTGTACGCGCCGCAGGCCTTCATCGACAAGAACCCGGGCACGGTGCAGGCGCTGGCCAACGCGATGGTGCGCGCCGACAAGTGGATCCAGGCGGCGGGCGCGGGCGACATCATCAAGGCGGTGCCCGAGAGCTACCTGCTGGGCGACCGGGCCGTGTACGTCGACGCCTTCCTCGCCAGCAAGGGCGCGCTGTCGCCCGACGGCATGATCCCGGACGCCGGCGCGGCCACCGCGGCGCGCGCGCTGCAGAGCATCGACCCCGCGCTCAAGGGCGTGAAGTTCGATCTCGCGGCGGTCTACACCAACGAGTTCGTGAAGCGCGCGAACGCGAAGTACCCGAAGGCATGACTGACGCAGCCGCTGCGCTTTCCTTCGACGGCATCAGCTGCACCTTCGTCTCGCGCGACGATCCTTCGCAGCGCTACACGGCGGTGCGCGACGTCTCGCTCACCGTCGGTGCCGGCGAGTTCGTGTCGGTGGTCGGGCCCACGGGCTGCGGCAAGAGCACGCTGCTCAACATGGCGGCCGGGCTGCTCGCGCCGAGCAGCGGCACCGTGAGCGTCTTCGGGCGGCCGCTGGAGAGCATCAACGAGCGTGCCGGCTACATGTTCCAGGCCGAGAGCCTCATGCCCTGGCGCACTGCGGCGCAGAACGTGATGGCCGGGCTGCAGTTTCGCGGCAAGGCCGATGCGGCCGCGCAGGCCGACGAATGGCTCAAGCGCGTGGGCCTGGGCGGCTTCGGCGACCGCTACCCGCACCAGCTCTCGGGCGGCATGCGCAAGCGGGTGGCGCTGGCGCAGACCCTCGTCCTGGACCCCGACATCATCCTCATGGACGAGCCCTTCTCGGCGCTGGACGTGCAGACCCGCCAGCTGATGGAAAACGAGGTGCTGGCCCTGTGGGCGAGCAAGAAGAAGGCGGTGCTGTTCATCACCCACGACCTCGACGAGGCGATCGCGATGAGCGACCGCGTGGTCGTGCTGTCGGCGGGGCCGGCCTCGCATCCGATCGGCGAATTCCACATCGACCTCGAGCGCCCGCGCGACGTGGCCGAGGTGCGCGCCACCGCGCGCTTCGTCGATCTGCACAAGGCGATCTGGGACGTGCTGCGCGAGGAAGTCCTCAAGGGCTACCGGCAGCAATTGGCGGCATGACGGCGATGTGGAAGCTCATCCAGCCCAGCCGCAAGACCTTGCGCGCCTGGCAGCTCGTCGTGCTGGTGGTGGTCTTTCTCGTCTGGCACCTTCTCACCAAGCCCGGGCTGTTGCCCAACGTCGTTTTCAGCGACGACTCGCAGGCTGCGTTCTTCTTCGGGGAGCCGCTCAAGATCTTCGGCCGCATCTGGGCCTGGTTCGTTGCCGACGCCGACATCTACCGGCACCTGTGGATCACGCTGCTCGAGACGGTGCTCGCATTCGGCATCGGCACGGCGCTCGGCCTGGGCTGCGGGCTGTGGCTGGCGCTGAGCCCGCTGGCGGCCGCGATCTTCGACCCCTACATCAAGGCACTCAACTCGATGCCGCGCGTGATCCTGGCGCCGATCTTCGCGGTGTGGTTCGGCCTGGGCGTGGCGAGCAAGGTGGCGCTGGGCGTGACGCTCGTCTTCTTCATCGTTTTCTTCAACGTCTACCAGGGCGTGAAGGAGGTGAGCCCGGTGGTGCTCGCCAGCGCGCGCATGCTGGGCGCGAGCCCGCGCCAGCTGCTGCGGCACGTCTACCTGCCCAGCGCCACCAGCTGGGTGTTCAGCTCGCTGCACACCAGCGTCGGACTGGCCTTCGTCGGCGCGGTGGTGGGCGAGTACCTCGGCTCGGCGCAGGGCGTGGGCTACCTCATCCTGCAGGCCGAGGGCAGCTTCGACATCAACACCGTGATGGCGGGCATCCTGGTGCTCACAGTGTTCGCACTGCTGCTGGACGCGCTGGTGGCGGCCATCGAGCGTGGCCTCATGAAATGGCAGCCCAAAGCCGGCGAGAGCGAGAAGCTGTGAGCCGCGGCGGCGCACGCGGCGCGCCTTGCCGGCAGAGCTACAGCGCCGGGTAATTCCTCCTTCGATCGCGCGCGATCGGCTGGCGTCGCCGGGGCCGGCTGCCGCGCGTGCGCGCCTCGCGGGAACACCGCTTGCCGTGTGCAGGAAGAGCACACGGAGATCGCATGGACAAAGGCAGCCACAGCCTGAAGACGGCCGCGTCGGCCGCGGTGCCGGGCCAGCAGGGCTTCGACTACCTGATCGTCGGCGCGGGATTCGCCGGCAGCGTGTTGGCCGAGCGTCTCGCGCGCGTCTCGGGGCTGCGGGTGCTGCTGGTCGACAAGCGCGCGCACATCGGCGGCAATGCGCACGACCGCTACGACGACCACGGCGTGCTGGTCCACCCCTACGGCCCGCACATCTTCCACACCAACTCGGCGGAGATCTTCGAGTACCTGTCGCAGTTCACCGACTGGCGGCCATACCAGCACCGGGTGCTGGCGAGCGTCGAGGGGCAACTGGTGCCGCTGCCGATCAACCTCGACACCGTCAATCGCCTGTACGGGCTGGCGCTGAGTTCCTTCGAGATGGAGCGGTGGCTCGAGTCCGTGGCCGAGAAGCGCGAGCGCATCGCCACCTCCGAGGACGTGGTCGTCAGCAAGGTCGGGCGCGACCTGTACAACAAGTTCTTCCGCGGCTACACGCGCAAGCAGTGGGCGCTCGACCCGTCCGAGCTCGACGCGAGCGTGACGGCGCGCGTGCCCACGCGCACCAACCGCGACGACCGCTATTTCGCCGACACCTACCAGGCGATGCCGCTGCACGGCTACACGCGCATGTTCGAGCGCATGCTCGACCATCCGAACATCAAGCTCATGCTCAACACCGACTACCGCGAGGTGGTCGACCTGCTGCCCTGGCAGCACATGATCTACACCGGCCCGATCGACGCCTTCTTCAACTTCAAGTACGGCAAGCTGCCGTACCGCAGCCTGCGCTTCGAGCACGTCAACCTGCCGCAGGAGCGCCACCAGGCGGTCGGCACGATCAATTTTCCGAACGAGTACGCCTACACCCGCATCACCGAATTCAAGCACCTGACGGGGCAGATGCACCCGAGCACATCGCTGGTGTACGAGTACCCGTGCGCCGAGGGCGACCCGTACTACCCGGTGCCGCGACCCGAGAATGCCGCGCTGTACCGTCGCTACGAAAGCGACGCGGAGGCCCTGGAGAACGTGACCTTCGTCGGCCGCCTGGCGACCTACAAGTACTACAACATGGACCAGGTGGTCGGGCAGGCGCTCGCCACCTTCAAGCGCCTGCGCCAGCGCCATGAGGGGCCTGCCGAATCGAGGCTCGAGGCAGCGTCGCGGCCGCCCGTGCGCGTCGCCGTGGCGAGCGAATGACGCCGCTCGAGCTGTGGGGCGGTGCCGAGTGCACCGTCAACCGCATCGGCGCACGCTGGCGCGACCAACTCGAGGAAACCGGCTTCGCGCAGCGCCTGGAGGACGTCGACCGCCTGGCGAGCCTGGGCATCCGGCGCATGCGCTTTCCGCTGCTGTGGGAACGCACGGCGCCGCATGCGCCCGGCGACTGCGACTGGGCCTGGAGCGACGCGCGGCTGGCGCGTCTGCGGTCGCTGGGCGTGACGCCCATCGTCGGGCTGCTGCACCACGGCAGCGGGCCGCGCTACACCGACCTGCTCGATCCCGCCTTCCCCCGGCTGCTCGCCGACTACGCGCGCGCCGTCGCCGAGCGACACCCCGATCTGCGCGACTTCACGCCCATCAACGAGCCCCTCACCACTGCGCGCTTCTCGGGCCTTTACGGCCTGTGGTACCCGCACGGGCGCGACGACCGGACGTTCGTGCGGGCGCTGCTGCACCAGGTGCAGGCGACGGTGCTCGCGATGCGCGCCATCCGCGCCGTGCAGCCGGCCGCGCAGCTCGTGCAGACCGACGATCTCGGCTTCACGCAGGCGGTGCCGCGGCTCCAGTACCAGGCGGACTTCGAGAACGAGCGGCGCTGGCTGGCCTTCGACCTGCTGGCCGGCGAGGTCGACCGGCGCCATCCGCTGTGGCGCTACCTGCGGCGGCACGGCGCCTCGCAAGAGGAGCTGATGGCGCTGGTCGACGAGCCGTGCATGCCCGACGTGGTCGGGCTGAACGTGTACGTCACCAGCGAGCGCTTCCTCGACGACCGGCTGGCGCTGTACCCGCGCCGATGGCACGGCGGCAATCGGCGCCACCGCTATGTCGACGTCGAGACGGTGCGCGTGCACGGCGGCCTGCCCGGCGGCTTCGAGGCGCGGCTGCGCGAGGCCAGCGCGCGCTACCGGCGGCCGGTGGCGATCACCGAGGCGCACCTGGGCTGCACCCGCGACGAGCAGCTGCGCTGGCTGCACGAGGCCTGGCAGGCGGCGCTGACGCTGCGTGGCGAAGGCGCGCACGTGGCGGCCGTCACCGCCTGGGCCGCCTTCGGCACGGTCGACTGGAACAGCCTCGTCACGCGGGAGGACGGCCACTACGAGCCTGGCCTGTGGGATGTGCGCGGCCCGGCGCCGCGGGCGACCGCGCTCGCCACGCTGGCGCGCCAGCTGGGCAACGGCAAGACCCCCGACCATCCGGCGCTCGCCGGCCACGGCTGGTGGCAGCGCGGGTTGCGCCTGCTGTATCCGCCGCACGGCGACGTGCAGGCGCTGGCGATGCGCGGGCGCCCGTTGCTGATCGCGGGAGCGACCGGCACGCTGGGCCGCGCCTTCGCGCGCCTGGCCCACCTGCGCGGCCTGCCGTACCGCCTGCTCGGCCGCGCCGAGATGGACATCGCCGACCCGCGCGCGGTCGAGGGCGCGCTGCTGCGCTGGCAGCCGTGGGCGGTGGTCAACGCCGCCGGCTTCGTCGACGTCGACCAGGCCGAGCAGCAGACGCGGCAATGGCGCGAGAACGCGCTGGGCCCCTCCACGCTGGCGCAGGTCTGCGGGCGGCATGGCGTGCGCCTGCTCACCTTCTCGAGCGACCTGGTGTTCGACGGCGACAAGCGCGCGCCCTACGTCGAGAGCGATGCGCCGTCGCCGCTCAACGCCTACGGCCACTCCAAGCGCGAGGCCGAGCGGCGGGTGCTCGCGCATGCGCCCGACGCGCTGGTGATCCGCACCGCGGCGTTCTTCGGCCCCTGGGACAGGCACAACGCGGTCGCGCGCGCGCTCGACGCGCTGCGGCGCGGCGAGCGCTGGGCGGCGGCCACCGACCAGGTCGTCTCGCCGACCTACGTGCCCGATCTGGTGATGGTGGCGCTGGACCTGCTGGTGGACTGCGAGCACGGCCTGTGGCACCTCGCCAACCGCGGCAGCGTCAGCTGGGCCCAGTTCGCCATGCAGGCCGCCGAGGCGGCACGGCTCGATGTCGCGCTGGTGGACGCGGTGCCGGGCGACACGCTGGCGCAGCGTGCGCCCCGGCCGCGCCAGTCGACGCTCGCGAGCGAGCGCGGCAGCCTGATGCCCTCGCTGGAGGATGCGCTTGCGCGCTACTTCACCGACATCGAGCCCGACGTGCTGCCCGCGCCGGAAGACGGCTCGCAGGACATCGAGGGCGGCGACGGGCTGCCGCTGGTGGCGTGAGCAGCAGTGGTCAGCCCCGCGCGCCGGTCGCGGGCGGCGGCACCAGCAGACGGCCTTTGCCGCCCGCATCGGTGAAGGCGCGCAGCACGTCGTCGGCCACACGATGCAGCGCCTGCGGCGCACACAGCGCCACGCACGCGCCGCCGAAGCCCGCTCCGGTGAGCCGCGCGCCGAACACCTGCGGGTGACTCTGCAGCAGCTCGACCAGGCGGTCCAGCGCCGGCACCGAGACGGCGTAGTCGTCGCGCAGGCTGGCGTGCGACGCGTTCATCAGCAAGCCGAAGGCGGCGGCATCGGTGCAGGCCGCCGCGCGCAGCACGCGCGCGTTCTCGGTCACGACATGCCGCGCCCGCCGGCGCAGCGGCTCGGGCAGCCGGTCGATGGCCGCGACATCGGCGACGTCGCGCAACGCCTTCACGCCAAGCAGTCGGGCGGCCTCCTCGCATTCGGCGCGACGCTGGTTGTAGCCGCTGCCGGCAAGCGTGCGCGCGATGCCGGAGTCGAGCACCAGCACTGCGCTGGCGCGAGGCAGCGGCACCAGCCTGCGCTGCAGTGTGCGGGTGTCGAGCAGCAAGGCATGCGTGGTGTCGGCCAGGCTGGCGGCCATCTGGTCCATGATCCCGCAGCGCACGCCGGCATGCCGCATCTCGGCTTGCTGCGCCAGCTGCGCGATGCGCACGTCGTCGAGCGGCGCATGGGTCAGCTCGCGCAGCGCCCGCAGGGTGGCCACTTCCAACGCGGCGCTCGAGGACAGTCCCACGCCCATGGGCACGGTCGATTCCACGTGAATGTCCAGCGGTGGCACGGCGATGCCCGCGTCGCGGGCCTCCACCAGGCAGCCGTACACATAGCGGGCGAACTGCTCCGCCGGCGCGGCGTCGAGCTCGAAGTCCACCGTCTGCGCGAGCAGCGCCGTGTGCAGCGTGAAGCGATCGCGCGCGCTCGGCCGCATCGACACCCGGGTGTGCTGCGCGATGGCGATCGGCAGCACGAAGCCGTCGTTGTAGTCGGTGTGCTCGCCCAGCAGATTGACGCGCCCGGGCGCCTGCCCGATCGCGCTCGGTGCGCCGCCGAAGACGGCGGCGAAGTCACGCGGCGCGGCGTGAACGTCGATGGCAGCGGGGTTCATTCGACATGCACCTCCACCTGTTGCAGTTCGCGCGCCTTGTCCTCCGGCAGGGCGTCCATCGCGAAGAACCCGGCCGCAAGCTCGGTGCCGGCGAGGTACTTCAGGCGATCCGGCGTGCGGTAGGGCGGGTAGAACTCGGCGTGCAGGTGCGACTCGGGGTGCGCGCGCCCGTCGGTGGGCGCCTGGTACCACGCCATCAGGTAGGGCAGCGGCCGCCGCCACAGCGCGTCGTACTTCATCAGCACCGTCTTCAGCGCCCGCGCGAGGTCGCGGCGCTGCGCCTCGCCCAGCCGGTCCAGGTGCGACACCGGCTCGATCGGCGCAACCCAGGCCTCGTACGGATAGCGTGCGCACACCGGGACGAAGGCCACCGCGTGCGGCCCCTCGTAGAGCAGGCGCAACCGCACGCGGCGTTCCTCGTGGATCAGGTCGGCGAGCAGCCCGCGGCCGTGCCGTTCGTGGTGCTGCAGGGCCTGCTGCTGCATGCGCGCGGGCACCGGCGGCACGACCGGATAGGCATAGATCTGGCCATGCGGATGGTGCAGCGTGACGCCGACCTCGGCGCCGCGGTTCTCGAACGGCAGCACGTAGGCGATGTCGCCGCGCGCGGCCAGGCGCGTCGTGCGCTCGCCCCACACCTGCAGCAGCAGCTCGACGTGGTCCAGCGGCAGCGCCGCGAGTGACGAACGCGGGTCCTGCGTGAAGACCACCACCTCGCAGTGGCCGGTGGCCGGCGCGGTCGGCACGATGAGCGACGGCGGCGCGACCGGCGCGCCGCCCAGCGACGGGAAGCGGTTGTCGAACACCGCCACGTCCCAGTCGCCGGCGGGCACCTCGGTCGGCCGGGTCCAGTCGGTGGTCGGCGCGAGCGGGTTGTATTCGGGCGGCGGCAGGAAGGTGCGGGCTTGGCGGTAGGCCGCGTAGGTGACCCACTCGCCGCGCAGCGGATGCCAGCGCAGGTGCGCGCCGGCGTTCAGCGGCTCGGCGAACGGGCTGGGCGCGCGCAGCGCAGGGTCCAGCGGGCGCCGCGAATACAGCGTGAGGCGGCGGCCGTCCGGCTTGGTGAGTTCAAGGCGGTGCACTACACGCCTCCCGGGATGTGGGTGCGCGAGATGCGCGTGACCCGTGCGATCTCCTCGATCGGGATCTTCGGCGTGCGGTCGGCGCAGAGCAGGCCGTTGGCCTCCTGGAAGGTGTCCGTGAACTGCGTGTAGCAAAAGCCGCTGAACAGCGGCGTGTGGATCACGGTGTCCATCAGCTGCGCGTACATGCGCGCGAAGGTCTCCTCGTCGGCTGCTACCGTGTAGCCCCAGGTGGGCGCCGCGCCGGCCTGAGCCTGCTTGGCGAAGGCGATGCCGCCGAATTCGGTGAGCATGATGGGTTGGCCGCGATGCGGATAGCCGTCCAGCGTGAGGATGCGCCCGCCCGGGCGGCGCCGATCGAACAGCTGCTCGGGCTTGATCTCGACGCCGTAGCGCTGGCGCATGTGCTCGGTGTTGGCGTCGTAGTCGTGGATGCCGATGATGTCGGTGGCGCTCGACTCCCAGCCGTCGTTGCCGATCACGGGGCGGGTCGCGTCCAGCGTCTTCGTGAGGTGGTACAGCGCCTCCACGGCATGCCGCTGCTTGCCGATCGCGGTCAGCTCGGGCACGCCCCAGCTTTCGTTGAACGGCACCCACACGATCACGCACGGGTGGCTGTAGTCGCGCTCGATGGCCTCGGTCCATTCGCGCACCGTGCGGCGGATGGCGGTGCGGGTGAAGCGGTAGGCCGAGGGCATCTCGGCCCACACCACCAGGCCGAGCTTGTCGGCCCAGTAGAGGTAGCGCGGGTCCTCCAGCTTCTGGTGCTTGCGCACGCCGTTGAAGCCCATCGCCTTGGCCAGCTCCACGTCGCGGCGCAACGCCTCGTCGCCCGGCGCGGTCATGAGCGTGTCGGGCCAGTAGCCCTGGTCCAGCACCATGCGCAGCATGTAGGGCCGGCCGTTGAGCATGAAGCGGTCGCGCAGGATGTTCACCGAGCGCAGCGCGGTGTAGGACTCGAATTCGTCCAGCACCTCGCCGGCGCCGCGCACGAGCTTGATGGTGGCGTCGATCAGCGTGGGCCGCTCGGGGCTCCACAGCAGCTCGTTGCGGAAGTCGTCGATGCCGGGGTCGGACAGCACGATGAAGCGGTCCACCTCGCGGTCGACCACCTGGTAGCGGTCGCGCGCCAGCAGCCGCTCGCCATGGCGCAGCGCCACGTCGATCCAGAGGTCGTCCTGCGCATCGCCCAGCACGCGCGCCTCGAAGCCGATCGCGTAGCCCTCGACCTGCGGCGTCCAGCGGATCTTGTCGATGTAGGTGCGGCCCAGCCGCTCGATCCACACGGTCTGCCAGATGCCGGTGGTGCGCGGATACCAGATCGAGTGCGGCTCGCGTTGCCAGTCCTGCTTGCCGCGCGGCTTGGCGAGGTCGTGCGGGTCATCCTCGACCAACACGGTCAGCGTCTGCGGGCCCTCGGTGCGCAGCAGATGCGTGATGTCGGCCCAGAACGGCGTGTGTCCGCCTTCATGGGTCGCGGCGAGCCGGCCGTTGACCCATGCGCGCGCCGCGTAGTCGACCGCGCCGAAACGCAGGATCACGCGGTCGCCGCCGGGCTCGCAATCGAACTCGCGCTCGTACCAGCAAGCCGCGTGAAAGCCCGGGTCGCCGATACCGCTGGCGCGCGACTCCGGCGCGAAGGGCACCTCGATCTGCATCGGCCACGACGTGATCTGCCCCGGCTGCGTGAACTCGCGTGCGTCGTCGTAGCGGAAGCGCCAGCGGCCGTTGAGCGAGGTCCAGCGCGGGCGCTGCAGCTGCGGGCGAGGGTAGGCGAACTCCAAGCGGTGCTCCTGGTCGGGTCGGGCGCGGCAGGCGTCGCGCCGCTGCCCGCTGGCAGCAAGCGCTGCGCCCGCGCCGGCGCGCGCCACCTGCGTGCGGCCGGCAATCGGTGTGCCCGTACCGCCGCCGCCCGCCCTCGCGGCCCGCCCGGCCGCCGAAGCTCAGGCGCCTTCGCGCAGCACCGCGCGGATGGTGTCGGCCATGCGCCGCGCCAGCAGCGTGGGCGAATGGTTGCGCGCGAAGAAGGCATTCATCGTGCACTCGACCAGCGGCTGCAGCGGCGTGACCACCACATCCTTGCGACGCAGCGACGCGGTGCGAAAGTCCACCACCGTCCAGCCCAGCTCGCGCGCCACCAGCTCCTCGGCGAGCTGCGAGTTGTGCACGAGGATCTGCCCCTTGGGCTGGAAGCCCTGTGCCTCGCAGTAGCGCAGGAAGGCGGTGTACAGCGGATCCTCGCCGTCGAGCGCGATCACCGACTGGGTCGACAGCATCTCGATCAGCTGCGCGGCGCCGAGCCCGTCGGCCACCGCCTTGGCGTGGCGCCCCGGCAGCATCGCGTACAGCGGCCCGCTGCCCAGCGTGCGCGCCTGCACGCCGGGGTGGCTGATGGTGTCGTAGTCGATGCCCAGGTCCGCCGCGCGCGACACCAGCTCGCCGGCGATCTGCTTCTTGTGCACCGTGTGCACCTCGACCGTCACCTGCGGGTTGATGTGATGGAAGCGCGCGAGCGCGTCGGGCAGCAGCCGGTGGCAGGCCGCTGGGACCGCCGCGATGCGCACGATGCCCTGCTCGCCCATCTTGAGCCGGCTGGCCATGCGCTTGAGCGACTCCAGCCGCTCGAAGATGGCCGAGCTCTCCTCGAACAGCGCCAGCCCTTCGGTGGTCGGCACCAGCCGCCCGCCCGCGCGGTGGAACAGCGGGTAGCCCAGGTGAAGCTCCGCGTTCGCCACCGAGCGGCTCACCGCGGACTGCGTGAGGTGGATGAGCCGCGCGGCCGCGCTCATGCTGCCGGTTTCCATCACGGCCTGAAAGACTTCGATGTGGCGAAGACGCATGCTGACTCCGAGTGCTCGTTGTGTGCGGACCGCGAGACGCTGCGGACATGAGCAAGGCGCATGGGGCGCATGCGAAGACTCACCACCGCGCAGCGCGCTGCTTGCTTAGCATTCATCCGTGGCCCGCATGGGGCGGGTTTTCGGCAAGCGCGAAGCGGCAGCGTCGATCCACCGCAAGCCATTGCACTTGGCGTGCCAAGGTCGAGCGCGCGCCGGGTGCGCCGCGCCCGTCGAGGACAGGCACGGCGCGAAGCGCGGGCGCGGGCATCGGCGTGTGTGGAAGTCGACACGCGGGTGCGGCGGCGACGTGTCGACTTCCACACGCATGCGCATGCGCCTGCGGCGCGAGGGCTGCGCCCCATCGCCGATGTGGTGCAATGGCCGCAGCCTTTCCGGGCCCCGCTTCGACCGGCCCGGCCCTTCTTGCAGGACTCCGATTGCACGCGCGGCGCAAGTCTCTTCTCACCCGCCTGGCCGGCCCGACGGCGGTGTGGCTCGCACTGCTGGGGTTGTCCGGCGCTGCCGCCTGGGCGGCCTACGGCTGGAGCGAGGGCAACGGCTATGCACGGCTGGACGACGCCGCCGCGCGCCAGCTCGATCTCTACGCCGCGGTGCTCGAGAACGAGCTCGGCAAGCATGCCTACCTGCCCGGCCTGATCGAGATCGACCAGGACGTCGCCGCGCTGCTGAGTGCGCCGGCCGCGGACGCCCTGCGCGACGCCGTCAATCGAAAACTGACGCGCTTCACCGTCGAGGCCGGCGCGCTGGCGAGCTTCGTCGTGGACTCCGGCGGCCGAGTGGTGGCGGCCAGCGACTGGTACCGGCCCGACACGGTGCTCGGCCGGGAGCTCGCGTCGCGGCCCTTCTTCGCCGACGCGATGCGCGGCGAGCCGGCGCGCTTCTTCAGCGCCAATGCCGAGCGCGGCGCACCGGAGTACACCTTCGCCCAGCCGCTGGTGCGCGACGCGCGCGTGCTCGGCGTGGTGGTCGTGCGCATCAGCCTCGACCCGATGGAAGCCACCTGGATCGACTCCGCCGTGCGTGCCGACAGCGAAAAGCCGCTGGTGGTCGACGAGCGCGGCGTGATCATCATCTCCTCGGACCCGCGCTGGAAGTTCAAGGCGCTGGCCTCGCTCGCGCCGGCCGAGCGGCAGCGGCTCGCCGCGCTGGGCGTCTATGCCGGGCGGCCCATCGAGCCGCTGGGCCTCACGGTCGAGGGCCCGCTCGAACACGGCGCGCAGCTGGTGCGGCTGGCCGAGACGCCGAAGCGGCGCAGCGCGCCCTTCGTGCTGCACGAGCGGCCGATTCCGCGCTTCAACTGGCGGCTGCTGAGCTTGTCCGACGTGTCCGATGTCTGGCGCACCGCGCGCCTGGCCGCCTGGAGCGCCGGCGCAGTCACGGCGTTCATGGGCCTCTTCCTGCTCTACCAGCTGCAGCGCCGGCGCGTGATGGCGCAGAAGCTGGCCGCGCGCGCCGCGCTGCAGCGCGCGCACGACGAGCTCGAATTGAAGGTGCAGCAGCGCACCGCCGAATTGCAGGCCTCCAACAGCGAGCTGCAGCACGAGATCGTCGAGCGCCGGCACGCCGAAGCGGTGCTGCGCCGCGCGCAGCAGGAGCTGGTGCAGGCGGGCAAGCTGGCGGCGCTCGGGCAGATGTCGGCCAGCGTCTCGCACGAGATCGGCCAGCCGCTCACGGCATTGCGCGCGCTGTCGGA
>DATFAY010000337.1:0-3675 GCA_035254085.1 Piscinibacter sp. | reverse complement strand
TGAGCGGGCCGCTGGCGGCCACGATGAACGGGCCGCTCAAGGGGCAACAGCTGGCGCTCGAGGAGTTCAACCGCAAGGGCGGCGTGGGTGGGCGCAAGGTGCGGCTGGTCACGCTGGACGACGCCTACGATCCCAAGCGCTGCGTCGAGAACACCAACACGCTGATCGACCAGGAGCACGTCACCTCGCTGTTCGGCTATGCCAGCACGGCCAACGTCGCCGCGGTGCTGCCGCTGCTGGCGGAGAAGAAGGTGCCGCTGGTCACGGCCTACACGGGCGCGCCGGCGCTGCGGGCGCGGCAGCATCCGTACTTCTTCACCGCGACCGCGAGCTATCGCGACGAGGTGGTGCAGATGGTGCGTAACCTCGCGACCATGGCGCGCACGCGCATCGCGCTCGCGTACCACAACACCCCGTTCGGCCAGCTGATGCTGCCGGTGGTCGAGGAGGTGTGCAAGGAACAGTCGTGCACGCTGGTGGCCAAGGCGCCGCTGGACATCCCGGGCAACGATTCGGTCCATGTGTGCCAGACGCTCGCCGCCGCCAACCCGCAGGCGGTCATCTTCATGGCCTTCGGAGCGGCGCTGCTGCCGTTCACCCGCGCGGCGCGCGCGTACATCGGGGCGCCGGTGTATGCGCCCTCGATCGCCAACAACAAGCAATTGCTCGTGGCGCTGGGCGACGACGCGCGGGGCCTCGCCTTCACGCAGATCACGCCCTACCCCATGCAGGCCACGACGCCGATCACCAAGGACTTCGCGGCCGCGATGAGCCGGGCCAAGCTGCCGATCGACTTCGACCACTTCTTCGGCTATCTCAACATGCGCGTGATGCTCGAGACGCTCAAGCGCGCGGGCCGCACGGTCACGGCGCAGACGCTGCCCGTGGCCATCGAGTCCATGGGCAAGGTGGACCTGGGCGGCTACCAGCTCAACTTCAGCCCCACCAACCACCACGGATCGAACTTCGTCGACCTGCTCATCATCGGGCCGGGCGGGCGCTTCATCCGCTGACCAGCAGCCGCCGTGCTCCCGGTCCCTGCGCCGCGAGGGCGTCCAGCGGATTACGCAGCCGGCAGCGGTCGATCGACAGGCAGCCGCAGCCGATGCAGTCGTCGAGCGCGTCGCGCAGCTTGCGCAGTTGCGCGATGCGCTCGTCGAGATCGGCGCGCCAGCCGGCGGACAGGCGGGCCCAGTCGGCGCGATCGGGCGTGCGGCCCGCCGGCAAGGTGGCTAGCGCCGCGGCGATGTCCGCCAGGGAGATGCCCACGCGCTGCGCGACGCGGATGAACGCCACCCGCCGCAGCACGTCGCGGGCATAGCGGCGCTGGTTGCCGGCGCTGCGCTCGGCCTGGATCAGGCCCTTGGCTTCGTAGAAATGCAGCGTCGACACCGCGACGCCGCTGCGCCGTGCCACTTCGCCGGCGCTGAGCACGGTCGCAATCCCGGCCGCTTCCAAAGGACTTTTCATGGTGCCCCCTTGACCTCGACTTTACTTGAGGTTTTAGAGTCCGCGGCGTCGCAGTGTCGCGATGCCACGAAGGCCTCACATGAGCACGTCCCTCTTCCGTGTCGACAAGTTCGCCGTCCCGCCCGCATCGTTGCCTGCCTTTCTGGAGCGGGTGCGCGAGATCCATCGCCTGCTGGGCGCGCAGCCCGGCTGCAAGCAGAACCTCGTGCTCACTCAAGCGGAAGGCACGAGCGAGTTCAACGTGGTGACGATCGTCGAATGGGCCGACGCCGCGGCCATGGCGCAGGCCCGCACGACGGTGCAGGCCCACCATGCCCGCGAAGGCATCGACCCCGCGGCCTTGATGCGCCGCCTGGGCATTCGCGGCGACCTGTCGGTCTACGCCGCCGCGTAGGCCAGGCGCGGCCGCCTATTGCGCCGCGACCGGCTCGATCGACGTCACCGTGAGCACGCCGTTCACGCGGTCGGCGACGAACCGCACCTTGTCGCCCTCCTTCACGCGGCTGAGCAGCTTGGGGTCGGCGACCTTGAAGATCATCGTCATGCCGGGCATGTCGAGGTTGCGGATCGGGCCGTGGCGCAGCGTGAGCTTGGCCTGCTCCTTGTCCACCTTGCGCACCTCGCCCTCGGTGAGGCTGTTGTTCGAAGCCATCGCATGGTTCATGGCCTGCATCTGGTGCGATGCATGGGGGTCGGCGGCGGCAGGCGCGGCCTGCGACGCTGCCGAGAAGACCAAGGACACGCCGGCGGCGGCCAGGAGACGGAGAACGGTTTGCATGATGTCGATCCTCACGACTTGAAAGGGTTGAGAAAGAAGACCTTGTTCACGGCGTCTGCGTTTGCGCCTGCGCCGCGGCGGGGGCGCCATCGGGCGCGCCGGGCTCGGCGACCGCCGCCGGGCGGCGCAGCTGCCATTGCTTCACGAGCGCGTACAGGGCGGGGATGACGGCGAGCGTCAACACGGTCGACGACACCATGCCGCCCACCATCGGCGCGGCGATGCGGCTCATCACCTCCGAGCCGGTGCCGGTGCCCCACATGATGGGCAGCAGGCCGGCCATGATGGCCACCACCGTCATCATCTTGGGCCGCACGCGCTCGACCGCGCCTTCCATCACGGCGGCGTAGAGGTCGGCGGTGCCGGGCAGGCGGCCTTGCTCGTCGCAGCGCGCCCTCGCCTCGTTCCAGGCGTTGTCCAGGTAGATCAACATGACCACGCCGGTCTCGGCCGCCACGCCCGCCAGCGCGATGAAGCCCACCGCCACCGCGACCGACAGGTTGTAGCCCAGCAGCCACATCAGCCACACGCCGCCCACCAGCGCGAAGGGCACCGAGAGCATGACGATCAGGGTCTCGGTGAGGCGCCGGAAGTTGAGGTACAGCAGCAAGAAGATGGTGAGCAGCGTCACCGGCACCACGATCTTCATCTTCTCGACCGCGCGTTCCATGTACTCGAACTGGCCGCTCCAGGTGGCGTAGTAGCCCGGCGGGAACTTCACCTGCGCGGCGACCGCCTTGCGCGCCTCGGCCACGTAGGAGCCGATGTCGCGGTCGCGGATGTCGATGAAGATGTAGGCCGACAGCAGCGCGTTCTCGGTGCGGATGCCCGGCGTGCCGCGCACCACGTGCACGTGGGCCACCTGCCCGAGAGGCACCATGCCGCCGTCCATCGTCGGCACCAGCACCTCGCGTTCGATCTGCTCGGGGTTGCCGCGCAGCTCGCGCGGGTAGCGCACTGTCACGCCGAAGCGCTCGCGGCCTTCGACGGTGGTGGTCACCATCTCGCCGCCCAGCGCCGTGCCGATGACCTCCTGCAGGTCGCCCACGGCCAGGCCGTAGCGCGCGAGCTGCTCGCGGTCCGGCTCGATGTCGAGGTAGGAGCCGCCGGTGATGCGCTCGGCGAACGCGGAGGTCGTGCCGGGCACCGTTTTCACCACCGTCTCGATCTCCTTGGCCAGGCGCTCCATCTCGACCAGGTCCTTGCCGAAGACCTTGACGCCGATGGGCGTGCGAATGCCGGTGGACAGCATGTCGATGCGCGCCTTGATCGGCATGGTCCAGGCATTGGAGATGCCGGGGAACTGCAGCGCGCGGTCCATCTCGGCGATCAGCTTGTCGGTGGTCATGCCGGCGCGCCACTGGTCCTGCGGCTTGAGGTTGATGACCGTCTCGAACATCTCCACCGGCGCCGGGTCGGTGGCGGTG
>DATFAY010000336.1:0-3601 GCA_035254085.1 Piscinibacter sp. | reverse complement strand
ACCGACGCCGACCAGCTCGTCTTCGAGATGGACGGCCTGTTCGTCGCGCTCATGCGCGACGCCCGCTTCCTGCGCGACCCGCGCGCCGCCGATCGGGCGTGGGCCGCTTACGAGCGCTTGATCCGCTCCTTGCAGCCGGCGCATTGAGCCGGCACCTGCTTTCGATCGATCGGCCCACCACGCCATGAGATCCCGTCCCGTCGACCAACCCGTCACGTCGACCCAATTTCGCACGATCGTGCGAAGAAAGGAAACCGCCATGTGGATCGTTCTTCTCCTCGTCGCCGCGGCTGCCGTCGGCCGTGCGGGGTGGTCGCTGTGGCGGCTGTGCTGCGCCCTGCCGCGCCGCAATGCCGACTTTGGCCTGTGAGAGGCCGCGACGCATGACCCGCCTCTCGACCGAGCCCGTCAACCCCGCGGCCGCCTTCTACGCCGGCAGCCGCGCCGCGCAGGCGCTGGGCGCGGCGCTGCGCGCCGTCGACTCGCTGGCACCGGCATGGGGCACCCGTGCCGCGCTGCGCCTGTTCTTCACCCCGCTGCCCTGGAAGGTCGCCATGCGGCGGCCGGTGCCCGCGCCCTGGGCCGTGACGCAGTGGCCGTTCGAGGGCGTGCGCTTGGCGAGCTACCGGCGCGCCGACCTGCCGCCCGGCCGGCCGGTGGTGCTGCTGGTGCACGGCTGGGCCGGCAGCGGGCTGCAGATGCGCCGCCTGGGCGACGCGCTGGCCGAGGCGGGCTTCGACCCGGTGCTGCTGGACTTCCCCGGCCATGGCCGCAGCGGCGGCTGGCGCTCCACCCTGCCGCAGTTCGCGCGGGCACTGTACGGCGCGGCCTCCCGGCTCGGGCCGCTGCACGCCGTGGTCGCGCACTCCCTGGGCGCGCTGGCCGCGCTGCACACGGCCGCGCGCGGCCTGCCGCTCGGGCGTTTGGTGCTGCTCGCGCCCTCGGCCCCGCCGGCGCTGTTCCTGCGCTGGTTCGCCGGGAGCTTCGGACTGGCCGACAGCGTGCCGCAGCGCATGCGCGAGCACATCGAAACGGTGGAGGGCGTGCCGCTGCAAGAGTTCGAGCCCGAGTGGCTGGGCCGCCGGGTGACGCAGCCGACCCTCATCGTCCACGACGAAGGCGATCGGGTCGCGCCGCTGGCCGTGGCCGATCGCATCGCGAAGGCGCTGCCCCGCGCGGCCCTGCGCGCCACGCGGGGACTCAGCCACACGCGCGTGCTGGGCGATGCCGCGGTGGCGCAAGCGGCGCTGCGCCATCTGCTTTGACACATCCGGTCAGGCGGCGTAACACCGTCTCACCATTTCGTCAGGCTTCGGTACGGGTCAACCCTGCCTCAGACGCAATTTGTCCGTGCTCAAGGCGGCTGGCGGGCGTCGGAGCATGCTTTCGCTTGGCATGGAAGCTGCGCTGGTCAAGGCACATGCGGTTTCAGGGTCCTGCAGCCGCGCCGAAAACCAGGATGTCGTTGTATGCCGCTCACCCCACGTCTGCGCCCGACCACGGGCCCCCGCCAGCCCCGCCGTGCGGCTCCCAGCTGCCGCGGCGGTGCCTCCTCGCTGCTGCGCCTGGCGCAGCCGGCAGGCACGCGCCTGCCGTCGCGCATCGACCTGGGTGAGTGGGTGCAGCGCGCGGCGAGCGCGCTGAAGCTGCCGCGCGTTCCTTCGTTCGCCCCCAGCGAGTTCACCGCAGGTTGATTCGGAGATCCCATGTCCAGCACCTTCGTCCCCCGTGCGCCGTCGATCCTGAAGCGCCCCGTCGCCGAGCCGCGATCGATCCCCGCCGCGCCGGTCCGGCCGGCCCGCAATTTCCAGGTCCTGCAATCCAGCCGCGCCCCGGCGCAGCTGTGCCTGTTTCAGCGCTCCGGCGCTATCGACGTCAAGTGAAGAAGCACTCACTGATCGATTGACGTCCAGGGGAGCGGGCACCCCGGGGTAGGAGAGAGCGAGTCCCCGGCTCCCTGTCCCGCTCCCCTTCTTTTTCTTTCCGATTCAGCCGCGCGCGTCCTGCGCGCCGCTCGCTGCGCGGTCCTCGCGCGGGCGAACCATTCTTCCGCTTCCTCGGCACGGCCCCTAAACTCGGTCGCCCGGCTCACCCATGCCGGCGCTCACGCGCGCAACCGCCGCGAACAACACCAAGTCCCGAGGAGCATCCATGAGTCTGTTTCCCGCCTGGCGCGTGATCGACGCGCAACCCGGCCGCGTGATCGCACCCGACGAGCGCCTGCCCTGGCCGCAAACCGCGGCGCTGGGCGTGCAGCACGTCATCGCGATGTTCGGCGCGACCGTGCTCGCGCCGATCCTGATGGGCTTCGACCCCAACGTGGCCATCCTGATGAGCGGCATCGGCACGCTGATCTTCTTCGCCGTGGTGGGCGGCCAGGTGCCGAGCTACCTGGGTTCGAGCTTCGCCTTCATCGGCGTCGTCATCGCGGCCACCGGCTTCACCGGCGGCGGTGCCAACCTCAACGTCGGCGTCGCGCTGGGCGGCATCATCGCCTGCGGCGTCGCGGTCGCGCTCATCGGCCTGCTGGTCACGCTGATCGGCACGGCCTGGATCGAGACCGTGATGCCGCCGGTCGTCACCGGCGCGGTGGTGGCGGTGATCGGCCTCAACCTCGCCAGCGTGCCGGTGAAGAACATGGCCCCCACCGGCTTCGACGCCTGGATGCAGGCCGTCACCTTCGTGAGCGTGGGCCTGGTCGCCGTCTATACGCGCGGCATGACGCAGCGCTTGCTGATCCTGGTCGGCCTCATCGTCGCGAGCGTGGTCTACGCGGTGCTCACCAACGGCCTGGGCCTGGGCAAGCCGATCGACTTCGCGCGGGTGGCGAACGCCGCCTGGTTCGGCTGGCCCAACTTCACCTCGCCGCAGTTCTCCGCGCAGGCCGTGCTCATGATCGCGCCGGTGGCGGTGATCCTCGTCGCCGAGAACCTCGGCCACATCAAGGCGGTGAGCGCGATGACCGGGCGCAACCTCGATCCGTACATGGGTCGCGCCTTCATCGGCGACGGCCTGGCCACCATCGTGAGCGGCGCCAGCGGCGGCACCGGCGTCACCACCTACGCCGAGAACATCGGCGTGATGGCGGCGACCAAGATCTACTCGACGGCGATGTTCGTGCTGGCCGCGGCCATCGCGATCCTGCTGGGCTTCAGCCCCAAGTTCGGCGCGCTCATCCAGACCATCCCGGTGGCGGTGCTGGGCGGCATCAGCATCGTGGTGTTCGGCCTCATCGCCGTGGCAGGCGCCAAGATCTGGGTCGAGAACAAGGTGGACTTCGGCGACAACGCCAACCTCATCGTGGCGGCGATCACGCTGATCCTGGGCACCGGCGACTACACGCTCAAGTTCGGCGGCTTCACGCTGGGCGGCATCGGCACCGCGACCTTCGGTGCGATCGGGCTGAACGCCTTGCTCAGGCGGCGCCGCGCGCGCGCCTGAATCCGTCGTTCAGGCCGAGGCGGGGCGGCGGCCGAACATGCCGTAGCCCTCCATCTGCATGACGACCTGATCCTCCTGGTTCAGCACCTCGTGGCGGCTCTTCACCAGGCCCACGCCCGGCTTGCTCTGCAGCGGCCGGGCCTCGAGCACCGTGAGGCGC
>DATFAY010000335.1:0-3194 GCA_035254085.1 Piscinibacter sp. | reverse complement strand
TTGAACTCGCTGTGCATCACGCCCCGCCCCGCGCTCATGCGCTGCACGTCGCCGGGCACGATGCTCGCGCCGTTGCCCATGTTGTCCTTGTGCGCGAGCGCGCCTTCGAGCACGTAGCTCACGATCTCCATGTCGCGGTGGCCGTGGGTGCCGAAGCCGGTGCCCGGCGCGATGCGGTCCTCGTTGATGACGCGCAGGTTGCCGAAGCCCATGTGCCGCGGGTCGTGGTAGTCCGCGAACGAGAAGCTGTGAAAGCTGTCGAGCCAGCCGTGGTCGGCATGACCGCGCTCGGACGACTTGCGAAGGGTGATCATCGTGGCCTCCTGGTGTGGAGCAGACTGTAGGCCGTGATGGGCTTGGGCTCGCGCTGCGCGCCTTGAAGCGTGCATTCAAATAAGATGAAAGCATGAGACCCAGCCCTCGCCTGGACCGGCCCCTGCCATGACGCCCTCGCGCAATGTGCTCACGCCCGAGGCGCTCGCGATGATGGACGTGATCGCGCGCACCGGCAGCTTCGCCGCGGCCGCGCGCGAACTCGGCAAGGTCCCCTCGGCGCTCACCTACAACGTCCGCCAGCTCGAGGACGCGCTCGACGTGCTGCTGTTCGACCGGCGCTCGCGCCAGGCCAAGCTCACCGCCGCCGGCGAGGAGCTGCTCGTCGAGGGCCGCCGGCTGCTCGAGCAGATCGAGGCCGTCGCGCACCGTGTCAAGCGCGTGGCCACCGGCTGGGAGACACAGCTGACGATCGCGGTCGACGGCGTGCTGTCGTCGCTCACGATGTTCGAGCTGTGCGAGGCGTTCTACGCGCTGCGGCCTTGCCCCGAGGTCGACCCGGCGGCAGGGCCCGGCACCCGGCTGCGCCTGCGCACCGAGGTGCTCGCGGGCACCTGGGAAGCGCTGGTGAGCGGCCAGGCGGACCTGGCGATCGGCGTCGGGCTCGGGCCCGAAAGCAGCGCGATGTCCGGCTTCGAGGTGCAGCCGCTCGGGGAGATGCCCTTCGTGTTCGCGGTCGCGCCGCACCATCCGCTGGCCCTGGCCGATGCACCGATCGGCGAAACCGAGCTGCTGCGGCATCGGGCCGTCGCGGTGGCCGATTCGGCGCAGCGCCACGCGCCGCGCACCGTGAACCTGCTGCCGGGTCAGGACGTGCTCACCGTCGCCAGCACGCACGCCAAGCTCGAGGCCCAGCTGCGCTGCCTGGGCTGCGGCTATCTGCCGGAGCCGATCGCGCGCGAGCACATCGCCGCGGGCCGGCTGGTGGTCAAGGAGACGCGCCGGCCGCCGCTGCGCGCGCGCCTGGGATATGCCTGGCGCAGCCACAACGGCGCGCCGGCGGGCCACGCGCTGCGCTGGTGGCTGGACCAGCTCGCCAGCCCGACGACGCGCCGCGCGCTGATCGAACGCCACAGCGGGGTCCTGTTGTCGCACGGGGAGTGAGAGGCCGCGCATGCACCGCTCGGACCTTCCCGGCGCCGGCTACGTGGGCCGCTTCGCGCCCTCGCCCACCGGCGCGCTGCACGCGGGCTCGCTGGTCGCCGCGCTGGCCTCCTGGCTGGACGCGCGCGCCCACGGCGGGCGCTGGCTGGTGCGCATCGAGGACATCGACACGCCGCGCTGCGTTCCCGGCGCCGACCAGGTCATCCTGGGGCAGCTCGCCGCCTGCGGCCTCGTGCCGGACGCGCCGCCGCTGTGGCAGTCGCGGCGCGACAGCTTCTACGAGGACGCCGTGCAGCGCCTCCTGGCAGCCGACCTCGCCTACCCCTGCGGCTGCTCCCGGCGTGAGATCGAACTCGCCCTGCTGGCGCAGGGGCAGGCACTGCCGCGCAACGCCGAGCTGGTCTATCCCGGCACCTGCCGCAACGGCCTGAACGGCAGGCCGGCGCGGGCCACCCGCGTGCGCACGCTCGATGCGCAGGGCGGCGACACCTGCATTGCCTGGACCGACCGGCGGCTCGGCCCGCAGGAGCAGAACGTGACGCGGCTGGTCGGCGACTTCGTGCTCGAACGCGCAGACGGCCTGTGGGCCTACCAGCTGGCGGTGGTGGTCGACGATGCGCAGCAGGGCGTGTCGCACGTGGTGCGCGGCGAGGACCTGGCCGACAACACGCCGCGACAGATCCACCTGCAGCGGCTGCTGGGCCTGCCGACGCCGCAGTACCTGCACACGCCGCTGGTGCGCGCTGCCGACGGCGAGAAGCTGTCCAAGCAGAACGGCGCGCAGCCGCTCGACCTGAGCGACTCGCTGGCGGCCTTGCGGCAAGCTGGCGCCGTGCTGGGACTGGCCTGTGCGGCCACGGACGCAGCCTCATGGCTCGCCGAGGCCGTTGCGGCATGGCGTGAACGCTGGGTCCGTCCGGTGGCATGATGCGCAGCCGTCCGCGCCGCCCAGTCAGCACATCGCGCCGGCGCCATCCCTTCGAGAGAGGACCCTCATGATCACCACTTCATCCGGCCTGCAATACGAAGACACCGTCGTCGGCAGCGGCGACGAGGCCCGCAGCGGGCAGCAGGTCACGGTGCACTACACCGGCTGGCTCTTCAACGACGGCACGCAGGGCGCCAAGTTCGACAGCAGCAAGGACCGCAACGACCCGTTCGTGTTCGGCCTCGGCCGCGGGCAGGTGATCCGCGGCTGGGACGAAGGCGTGCAGGGCATGAAGGTCGGCGGCAAGCGCACGCTGGTGATTCCGCCGCAGCTGGGCTACGGCGCGCGCGGCGCGGGCGGGGTGATCCCGCCCAATGCCACGCTCATGTTCGAGGTGGAGCTGCTGGGGGTCTGATCGCCCCCACTGGCTTGCGTCAGCTGGCCGAGGCGGCCTTGGAAGCCGACTGGGCCTGCGCCTTCTCCATCTTGATGTCGGCCTTGGCCTTGTCCTCGGCCGCCTTCGCTTCCTTCTTGCAGGCGCGCTCTTCCGCGCCCTTCTTGTCCTCGCACTTCTCCTTCGCGACGGCGTAGTCCTGCTCGGCCTTGACCTTCTCCATCTTCACCCGGTCGCTTTCCTTGCCGCTGTTGTTGTAGTCGAGCTCGGCGCGGGCGACCTTCTCCTTGGCCTTGGCCTCTTTCTCGCAGACGTCCTTGGCATTGCCCTTCTGGTCCTTGCAGGCGTCCTTGGCCGCCTTGTAGTCGGCCTCGATCTTGTCCTTGGCCGCCTTGAAGTCGTCCTTGCTCATCTTGTCGGCCGCGAAGGCGCCGC
>DATFAY010000334.1:0-8554 GCA_035254085.1 Piscinibacter sp. | reverse complement strand
AGATCGGGATGGTCCCGACTCCCCCAGGAAAAGCGCATGGCCGGCAAGGTCCGAGCAGTCGTTGACCGGCGCAATATCCCCTTGCCCCCGCGGGCATAGAGCACGGGTCGTGCCACGCCTTGTTACAGCCCCGCGCCGTGGCAAAACACACGTGCCGCAAGGGGCAGCCGCGCCGCCCAGGCGTCCATCGCACGAGCGCGCAGCCGAGCCCGGCAAACTTTGCCGCTCGCTTTGCCGGCGCTGCGCAAATGCACCCGCGGGTTAGCCCGCAAGCGTGCTCAGCGCAACGCCACCGGCTCGCGTGCGTCCGCGTGGCAGCGTGCGTTGGTGGCCCGCTTGGCCACCTCACTTGCCGGCAGGTCCTTGAGCCGGTGGTCCGACCACACCTGGCGCCACCGACGCGCGCCCGGCAGGCCGTTCCACAAGCCGAGCATATGACGCGCCACCCGCGACCAAGGTTCCCCCCGCTTCCCGCAGCGTTCCATGTATTCGACCATCTGCTGCTCGACGTCGGCACGCTCGCGACGCCGCGGCGGCTCGCCGAAGAAGCGGCTGTCCCACTCGGACATCAACCAGGGGTTGTGATAGGCCTCCCGGCCCACCATCACGCCGTCGAGCTGCTGCAGTTGCTCGTCGATCTGCGCCTCGGTGCTCACGCCGCCGTTGATGCAGATCGTGAGCGCAGGAAAGTCGCGCTTGAGCCGGTGCACGGTCTCGTAGCGCAGGGGCGGCACCTCGCGGTTCTCCTTCGGACTGAGGCCCTTGAGCCAGGCGTTGCGCGCGTGGACGATGAAGACCTCGCAGCCCGCCTCGGCGACCGCGCCGACGAAATCGCGCACGAACGCATAGCTCTCGTCGCGATCGATGCCGATGCGGTGCTTCACCGTCACCGGGATGTCGACCGCGTCGCGCATCGCCTTCACCCCGTCGGCCACCGTCTGCGGCTCGGCCATGAGGCACGCGCCGAATGCGCCGCGCTGGACGCGCTCGCTGGGGCAGCCGCAGTTGAGGTTGACCTCGTCGTAGCCCCAGCGTGCGGCCAGGCGGGCGCCTTGCGCGAGTTCGTCGGGCTCGCTGCCGCCCAGCTGAAGGGCGACCGGATGCTCCTCGAGGTTGAAGTCCAGGTGCCTCGGCACGTCGCCGTGGATGAGCGCGCCGGTCGTCACCATCTCCGTGTACAGCCGCGTGCGGCTGCTGAGCAGGCGATGGAAGTAGCGGCAATGGCGATCGGTCCAGTCCATCATCGGGGCGATGGACAGGCGCCAGGGACTGGCGGTCGCAAGGAGTTGGCTCAAAGGTCGGGCGCCAGCGGCGCGAGGATCGGCAACCTTCGATTTTCGCCCAAGGCGGCGACCACCGTGGCCTCAGCGCCGCGACAGCGCCGCCCAGCCGGCGATCGCCACCAGCGCCGCGCCGGCGCCGAGTGCGCCCAGGCCGAAGGCCCACGACGAGCCATGGGTCGTCCACAGCCATCCGCCGAAGGTGGCGCCGGCCAGTTGGAACACGCCGGTGACGAAATGGAAGATGCCGAAGCCGGTGGCACGAAGCGCCGCGGGCGACGACTCGGCCACTGCGGCCGCCAGCGTGCCCTGGGTCATGCCCATGTGCAGGCCATACAGGGCGGCGCCCAGCCACAGCCCCAGCGGGCTCGACCACGCCAGCGCGGCGTAGGCGCCGATGAGCAGGACCATCCCGGCGAGCAGCCCGCCATGGCGGCCCCTTTGGGCGCCGAGCAGCCCCGCCGGATAGGAAGACGACGCATACGCGAGGCTCATCACGATCATCACGAGCGGGATCGCCGGCAGCGGCAGGTGCAGTTCCTGCGCGCGCAGCACCAGAAACGCCTCGGACAGCCGCGCCACGGCGAACAGGGCCGACACCACGATCAACGCCGCGAAGCCAGGCGGAAACTCCCGCAGCGCGGCCCAACGGAAGCGGCTCGCCTCGCGCGTGCGGGCTGCATGCTGCTTCGGTTCCTCGAGGCCGAATGCGAGCAGGGCGACGCAGACGACGGCCGGCACCGTCGCCACCCACAGCACGTCGCGCAGTCGGTGCCCCCACCACAGCAGCAGACCCATGGCGAGCAGGGGCCCGAGCACCGCACCCAGCGTGTCCAGCGTCTGGCGCAGGCCGTAAGCCGCGTCGCGCTGCTCGGGTGGGGTGACATCGGCCACGAGGGCATCGCGCGGCGCCCCGCGGATGCCCTTGCCGACGCGATCGACGAAGCGCGCCACCACCACCCCGAACGCCGTCTCGGCCAGCGGGAAGATCGGCTTGGTCAGCGCGGCCAGTCCGTAGCCGAGCAGGGTGAGCGGCTTGCGGCTGGCAAAGCGATCCGACAAGGTGCCCGAGATCAGCTTCATCATCGAGGCCGTCGCCTCCGCGATGCCCTCGATCAATCCCACCGTCGTCACCGACAGCCCGAGCACCGTGGTCAGGTAGATCGGCAGCACCGCATGGACCAGTTCGGACGACATGTCCATGAACAGGCTGACCATGCCCAGCACCCACACCGTCCGCGGGATGCGCGCCCGGTGCGTCGTGGCGGAGGTCGTGGCGATCGGGTCTGGCGGCATCGTCGCACCATGGTAATGGTCGCGAGTTGGCGGCCGCTTGATGTTTGCCATGTCGTCATCGGGTCTGTAGGCCGCCACCGACATGCGATCGCGCTGGCCGCCGAGTGTGGGCGCGGGACGCCCTTCCTACGATGACGCTCGAGAGACCAGGACACCGGAGGACGCATGAACCGACATGAGCAAGCGGCCCAGTCGCCGCATCGCTGCGCAGTGCGCTCCGTGGGGGCATGGCGATGACCGCGTGGCCGACCCAGCCGACCATGCCTCAAGGGCCGTGGCAGGACCTCTTCGCGCGCTACCTGGAAACCCTCAGGCCCGACCTGAGCGAGCCGGTTCGGCGAGAACTGGCCTCGGTGCTGTGGGTCGAGGCTTGCGACCTCTCGCCCTTCGAGGCCGCCGAGATCGAGGCCGGCTCATGGCGCGAGTGCCGCCCGCACTGAACTTGCGAGTCTCCACAATGGTGCGCTGCGCCCCGAGTTGAACCGGCCACCTGGTGTCAGCTGGCCCAAAATCTCCTGTTTGGTGCGAATTTGACGCACCAAATCCGGCATAGAACGTGCATTCGAGGTGCGACTTCAAACCGCCGTGGTGCAGGCACCGCGCGCGCGAACGAAAACCACCTCGGGAACCGCTTCATGGATCAGTATCGGCAAGGCACCGACGCCTTGTTCATTCTCTTGGGCGCCATCATGGTGCTCGCGATGCACGCCGGCTTTGCCTTCCTCGAACTCGGGACGGTGCGCAAGAAGAACCAGGTCAATGCGCTGGTGAAGATCCTGGTGGACTTCTCCGTGTCCACGGTCGCGTATTTCTTCGTGGGCTACACCGTCGCCTACGGCACGGACTTCTTCAGCGGCGCCCAGACCCTGGCCGCCAAGAATGGCTACGAACTGGTGCGCTTCTTCTTCCTGCTGACCTTTGCCGCCGCCATCCCGGCCATCGTGTCGGGCGGCATCGCCGAGCGCGCCCGCTTCGGCCCGCAATTGATGGCGACCGCGCTGCTCGTGGGCGTGTTCTACCCTCTGTTCGAGGGCGTCGCCTGGGGCGGCAAGTTCGGCGTCCAGCACTGGATCCAAGGCCTCACCGGCGCCGAGTTCCACGACTTCGCCGGCAGTGTGGTGGTCCACGCGGTGGGCGGCTGGATCGGCTTGGCGGCCGTGCTGCTGCTCGGCGCGCGCAGCAACCGCTACCGCAAGGACGGCGCGATGAGTGCCCATCCGCCGTCGAGCATCCCCTTCCTCGCGCTCGGCGCCTGGGTGCTGGCGGTGGGCTGGTTCGGATTCAACGTCATGAGCGCGCAAAGCGTGAGCAAGATCTCCGGGCTGGTCGCCGTCAACTCCTTGATGGCCATGGTCGGCGGCACGCTCGCCGCCGTGCTCCTGGGCAAGAACGACCCGGGCTTCGCCTACAACGGCCCGCTGGCCGGACTGGTGGCCGTGTGCGCGGGATCGGACGTCATGCATCCGGCGGGCGCGCTCGTGGTGGGCGCGGTGGCGGGCGCCATCTTCGTCACCTTGTTCACGCTGACCCAGAACCGCTGGAAGATCGACGACGTGCTCGGCGTCTGGCCGCTGCACGGCCTGTGCGGGGCCTGGGGCGGCATCGCCTGCGGCGTGTTCGGCTCGCCCTTGCTGGGCGGTGCCGGCGGGGTCAGCCTGGTGGCGCAGCTCATTGGAACGCTCATGGGCATCGGCTGGGCGCTCGTCGGCGGTTTCGTGGTCTACGGCGCACTGAAGGGAATCACCGGCCTGCGGCTGTCGCCCGAGGAGGAGTACGACGGCGCCGACCTGTCGATCCACCGGATCGGCGCTACGCCGGAGCGGGAAGCGAGCTGGTAGGCGAAGGGCGCGGGGTACCGCTCACAGCATCCCGATCGACGGCGCCGGCTGACGCAGCAGCGCCCCCGCGCCGTCGATCTGTGCAGGGATGCGCAGCTGCCGCAGGAGCTCGAAGGCGCTCGCCGTCACGGCGCTGAGCACCGGCAGGCCGAAGCGTTGCTCGGCCTCCTCGATCACCGGCAGTGACGGCATCTGTGCCGACGCCGAGATGAGCAGCGCATCCGAGCCCGAGAAGTCCAGCTGCGACGCCAGCTTGAGCAGCTTGGCCGGATCGAGCCGGCCGACGGCGGCGTTGTCGACCAGTTCCAGCGAGCGGCTCTCCACCACCTCGATGCCCTGCTCGCGCAGGCTGGCCACCAGACGCTGAGTGAGCTGGCGCCGATAAGGCGTGATCATGGTGATGCGTTTCGCTTGCAGCGACCGCAGCGCCTCGAGCAGCGCCCTCGCGGCGGTCACCAGGGTCGCCGTCGAGCGCGCCGAGGCCGCTCGCTGCGCCAGGGCGAGCTGCGTTTGCACGACGCCGGCCATCATCGCGGCCGGCAGGCAGCCGTGGACGATGGCGTCCAGCTGGGCATCGCACAGCTGCTCGACCGCGTCGCCGGCCGACTCGTTCATGCGCTGCAAGGCCTCAGCGGTGAGCTGCTGCAGGCGAACGCGTGCAGCGTGCAAGCTGAAGCCGTGGCCGCTGGCCGTGCGCTGGCGCCGCAGCAGCTGCGGCAACTCGTCCTCCAGCGTGGTGTTCGAGCTCGGCACGATCAGCCCGATGCGCCGCGGCGCCTGGCGTGAATGCATGGTCCTTGCAATCCTCGGTCGTTGTGCATGGGCCGCGCCGCTCTCGCCGGCGACATCGGCCCTCCCCCGATGCACATACGCAAGTCGAGGCTCGAACCGGACAAGCCCACGCCGATCCAGGCGAGCAGGCAACAAAAAAGCCACCCGAGGGTGGCTTTCGTGTTGGCGGAGCCGGAGGGATTCGAACCCTCGATGCAGGTTTTGCCCGCATACTCCCTTAGCAGGGGAGCACCTTCGGCCTCTCGGTCACAGCTCCGTTGAAATCAGGCGCGATTCTAACCTCGACTTTCGCGCTGCTCGCCGCGCGCTCCTCAGCCCACCGGCTGCTCGAGGTCGAACGCCTTGTGCAGCGCCCGCACAGCGAGCTCCATGTACTTCTCGTCGATCACGACGCTGGTCTTGATCTCGCTCGTCGTGATCATCTGGATGTTGATGCCTTCCTGGCTGAGCGCGCTGAACATCTTGCTGGCCACACCGACGTGCGAGCGCATGCCGATGCCGATGATGCTCACCTTGCAGATCTTGGCGTCGCCCAGCACCTGGTCGGCGCCCGTCTTGGGGACGACCTCGTTCTTGAGCAGGTCCATCGTGCGCTGATAGTCGTTGCGGTGCACGGTGAACGAGAAGTCGGTCTTGCCGTCGTGTCCGATGTTCTGGATGATCACGTCGACGTCGATGTTGGCGTCGGCCACCGGCCCGAGGATGGCGTAGGCGATGCCCGGGCGGTCCGGCACGCCGATCAGGCTGACCTTGGCCTCGTCGCGGTTGAAGGCAATGCCGGACACAACGGCTTGTTCCATTTTCTCGTCTTCCTCAAAAGTGATCAGGGTGCCCGACTTGGCTTCCTCGTGGATATCGATGTCCCAGGGGGTGAAGCTGGACAGCACCCGCAGCGGCACGCGGTACTTCCCGGCGAACTCGACCGAGCGGATCTGCAGCACCTTGGAGCCCAGGCTCGCCATCTCGAGCATCTCTTCGAAGCTGATCGTGTGCAGCCGGCGCGCCTCGGCGACGATGCGCGGGTCGGTGGTGTAGACCCCGTCGACGTCGGTGTAGATGAGGCATTCGTCCGCCTTCATCGCGGCGGCCACCGCCACCGCCGAGGTGTCCGAGCCGCCGCGGCCCAGCGTGGTGATGTGGCCGTGCTCGTCGATGCCCTGGAAGCCGGTGATGATGACGATCCTGCCGGCCGCGAGGTCGGCACGCACGCGCTTGTCCTCGATGCTCTGGATGCGCGCCTTGGTGTAGGCGCTGTCGGTGTTGATCGGCACCTGCCAGCCGGTGTAGCTGACCGCCTGCATGCCTTCGGCCTGAAGCGCGATCGCCAGCAGGCCCACCGAGACCTGCTCGCCGGTCGAGGCGATCATGTCCAGCTCGCGCTGCAGCTCCGGAGTCGTCGTCGGGGGGGACACTTCCTTGGCCAGCGCCAGCAAGCGATTGGTCTCGCCGCTCATCGCCGACGGCACGACGATCATCTGGTGGCCGGCGCGGGCCCATTTGGCGACGCGCTTGGCGACGTTGCGGATGCGCTCGGTCGACCCCATGGAGGTGCCGCCGTACTTGTGAACGATGAGTGCCATGCTGATATTCGTGGGCGCGGTGCTTCGGTATTCGGTTCACGCCGCGGACGTGAACTGCGAATTCTAACGGGCGTCCGACACGCGACTGCGGGCTAACCCGAGGACGGCACGCCATGCAGCGGCAGCCAGTCCAGGCCGACCTGCGGCTGCCCCGGCAAGGCGACGACGCGCGCATCGATGCCCAGGCCCGGGACGAAGACAAGCTGTCCGCCGCTGTAGACCAGCGGCCCGTCGCGGTCCCAGGCCGGCACGGCGGCGGCCTGGAACTGCTTCTTCAGGCTGCGCGGCGGTCGGCCGATTCCCGCCTGGAATTGCTCGCCGCCCTGCCGGGGCCTGAGCTCCAGATGCGCGAGCCAGGCCAAGGGCACGCCGCCCTCGCGCACCTTCGATACGCGCAACTGCCCGCCCCATCCGGGAAGGTCGTGCAGGCCGACCTTGCGCACGCTCAACATCTGCTCGCGCGCAGGGGCAGATGCGTCGATCGGCGTCGGCTCGAAGCGCAGCACGCCGCGGTAGCGGCGCAAATGTCCGCCCTCGACCAGCCAGGTCGCCGTGCCGGGCTGCGGCAGCTCGTTCACGAGGCGCGAAACCAGGCTGCCCGCCGCGGGCCGCCCCCATTGCTCGCGCAGCCAGGCGCGCAGCACGTTGCTGCGCCGCGCGGGCGAGAACGCCTGCCACGCGCGCACGCTCAGGCCGTGGCCGGACCGTGTCGCCGCGAGGTCGTCGCGCGCGAGCTCTTCCAGGCAGGCAGTCGCCTCCTGCGCCCATGCCGCGGCTTCGGCGAAGCCCGCCTCCGCGTGCGCAAAGGCCGATTCGATGGCCGGCCAGACAAGGTGTCGCAGGCGATTGCGCGCGTACCGGGTGTCGGCGTTGCTGTCGTCCTCGACATGGCGCAGGCGATGACGCTTGAGGTAGGACTCGATGGCTTCGCGCGGCATGTCCAGCCAGGGGCGCATCCATGTCAGCCCGTCGCGCTGCACGACACGCGGCATGCCCGACAGGCCCGCCACGCCTGCCGAGCGAAGCGCCTGCAGCAGGAAGGTCTCGGCCTGATCGCGCCGATGCTGCGCCAGCAGTACGAGCGACGCATCGTGCGCCAGCGCCATCGAGCGCAGCGCGCCGTAGCGCGCCTGCCGCGCCCACGCTTCGACGCTCTCGCCCTTGGCCGGCCGGCCCGCGAGGCGTTCGGACACGAACCGCACCGGAAGGCCTCCGCGCGCCCAACGCTGGCACTGCGTGTCGCAGTGGCGCAGCCAGTCGTCTGCGTGGGCGCTCAGGCCGTGGTGCACGTGCAGCGCGAGCACTTCGACCCCCTGCCCGGCGGCCGCCTTCAAGGTCGCGTGCAGCAACGCGGTCGAGTCGCGACCGCCGCTGTAGGCGACCGCAACGCGCGGCATGGTCAACGCTCGGTGGTGTCGTTGAATCGCCCGTAGGACTGCAGTCGCTCGTAGCGGCGCTGCAGCAGTTCCTTGGGCTTCAGGTCGCTGACCTGGCGCAACGCGTCGTTCAGGCCGCGCTTGAGGTAGGCCGCCATTTGCTTCGGGTCGCGGTGTGCCCCCCCGACCGGCTCGTTGACGATCTTGTCGATCAGCCCCAATGCCTTGAGGCGGTGCGCCGTGATGCCCAACGCGTCGGCCGCGTCCGAGGCGCGTGCCGCCGTCTTCCACAGGATGGAAGCGCAGCCTTCCGGCGAGATCACCGAATAGATCGCGTATTGCAGCATCAGCATCTGGTCGCCGACGCTGATCGCCAGCGCGCCGCCCGAGCC
>DATFAY010000333.1:0-3665 GCA_035254085.1 Piscinibacter sp. | reverse complement strand
GGCGTCCGAAGCGAAGCGCCTCTGAGCGTGAAGTACGCCCTTCCGTAACAGAATCGAGCCCCGCCGGCGCTGGCGGCATCGTAAGCTTGGGGGGACACCATCCACGGTCATGACGGCCACTGTCCCATTCAAGACACCGCTCGGACACGAAGAGCTGCGTGCTCGCACGCACAAGCTCGGCCAGCGGCATCGCACCATCCTTTTCCTGATCGACGGCCGGCGCCCCTTGGCTGAAGTGCTGAGCCTGGCGCAGCAGGCGGGTGCGGCGACGCAGCATTTCGAGGATCTGCTGCGCCTCGGGATGGTCGAGCTGCCGCCGGCGCCGAGCACGTCGGCCCCGGTCCCGCTGCAGCCGGAGGTGTCCGACGAGGGCGCCTTGACGAGTGTCGAGCTGATCGTTCCCGACGACGAGGAAGCGGTGCAGACCTTGCACGCGCCGCTCGTCACCGAGGTCGTCGAGCCACTGCCGGCGCCGCCGCTCGAACGGCCGCCGGCGCCGCCGGTCGAGGCGCCGCCCGTGGCCGCCCCAGTACCGCCGCCCGCGCAGTCCATGCCCGCCGAGGCCGAGCCGCCGCGCCCGGCGAAACGCAAGCCGGGCGCCATCCCGGCCGCGCCGAGGATGCCCGCCCCGCCCACGCTGCCGGTGCTCAGCGAGACCGTCGCTGCGCCGGCCGAGGCCGCGCTTCTGACGCCGCCAGCCTCGCCGCCGCGGGAACCCGCCGTTCCCGCGATGCCGGCGACGGCGCCGGCGTCCAAGCCGCTGGACATCGACTTGCCCCTGCCCGATCAGGCCGAGGCGCGGCTGCTGCAGGAGGTGCGCCAGCTGCTCATCGACACGCTGGGGATCGACGCGCCGCTGTTCAGCGCGCGTACCTTCGTGCGGGTGCGCAACGCGCAGTCGGTGAGCGAACTGATCGACCTGGTGTGGGAGATCCAGGAGCATGTGAGCCGCAAGCGCCGCTCGCGCCGCGAACTGCAGGGGCTGCAGCGTGCGCGCGAGTTGCTGGGGCTCGGCAATACGCTGGTCGACGAGGATTCGCGAGTCGACTACCGCGACGAGTGACGCGAGCGCTCGCCCGTCACTCGGTGATCGCCGCTGCGCGCTCGTGCAGCAGGCTGCGCAGTACCGAGCGGTGGCAGCGCGATTCGTCCTCGCAGTAGCAGCCGATCGACAGCGAGGTTCGATGCGACAGTGCCGCCAGCAGGTCCAGCAGGTGGCTGGCCTCGGGCGCCTGCATCTCCTTGCGAAAGCGCGCCACGAAGGTCTTCCACTCGCGCTCGTCGTCATGCGCCGCCGCGTCCAGCGCGAGCTTGACCAGCTCCGCGCTGGGCGACAGGTTGGGCAGCCAGACATCGTAGAAATCGCGCGCCGCGAACTGCGCCTTGGGTACGCCGCGCGGCGGCCGGCGCACCGTGCCGATGCGAAGTCCTTCGTCGGGATGGCGCGGCGTGCCGAGCCGCACGACACGCAGGCTCATCGGGTCGATGCCCCGTCGCGGTGACCGGTGATGTCCAGCAGCTCGACCTCGAACTGCAGGGTCGCGTTGGGCGGGATCACGCCGCCGGCCCCGCGTTCGCCGTAAGCGATCGACGCCGGGCAGGTGAGCTTGGCCCGGCCGCCCACCTTCATGCGCTGCACGCCCTCGGTCCAGCACTTGATGACCCGATCGAGCGCGAACTCGGCCGGCTCGTGGCGGCTGTACGAGCTGTCGAACTCGCGGCCGTCGGGGAAGCTGCCGCGGTAATGCACGCGCACCGTGTCGCTCGCTGCCGGGCTGGCGCCGTTGCCTTCGCGCAGCGAGCGGTACACCAGGCCGCTGGCGGTCACGACGGCACCGGGCTCCTTGGCCGCCTGTGCGGCGGCATCGAGCGGCGCTCGCGCCGCCGCACAAGCGGTCAGCGCGAGCAGCGCCGCGAGCAGCGTGAATTTCATGCGAGCACCCCGGGCAGTGGCGAGGGCCGCATCATGCCGCCATTTGCGTGTGCCGGCATGCGCCGGGACACCCCCGGCCGCTTCAGTCGGGCCGCGTGAAGCGCTTGCGGAACCACTCCGAGAGCATGCGCTTCTCGTAGTGCAGCGGCTCGCTGGCCCGGGGTTCGGGCACGTGGGAGGTGTAGCTCATGTCGGACACCGTCTCCTCGCCGCTGCGCAGCACCTTGCCGTTGGACTCCAGCGTGTAGCGCAGGGTGATGCGCGGCCAGTCGGCGCGACCCTTGACGACTCGCAGCTCGCGCCCGTGCCGGGCCAGGGGGCGCGGCTCGCCGGCGAGGTCGATGTCGAGGATCTCCACCTTCAGGTTCTGGTCGGCGGCCAGGTAGCGCGGACCCAGCGTCTGAAGGTACTGTGCGATGGCCTCGCGGTTGGCCTTTTCGTCCCACGGGGTGCTGCCGGCGTCGCTGAACCGGTCCTTGGCCGCGAACGAGACGTTGACCGTGCCGGCCTGCGCGGCACCGGCCGCGGCGAGGCAGACGACGAAGGCGAGGGCGGTGAGACGCATGGCGAACTCCTCACGTATGGGGGGCGGGGGGCGGGCGGTGCGCCCGCAAGCTATTGTGATCCGGTCGCCGCCGGCGCGGTTCCCATTTGCGGCGTCGCCTGCTTGATCTGGTCGGCGTAGACGATGAACTTGAACGGGTTGAAGTCCTGGAATTTCTCCATCAGCTTCAGATACGCCAGCCGCTGCACCGCCTGCAGCCGCTCGCTGTGGGGCAGCCGGGCCTGTGCCCAGCGCACGGTGCGGGCGGCCAGCTCGTGGCGGCCGTCGGCGATCATCTTCTCGGCTGCCGACGCGATCTTCGACTCGTCCAGGCCGAAGTAGTCGACCAGCGCTGCCCCGTGGTCCGCGTCGCCGAGTGCGTCCAGGCCTTCCAGGCCGTTCTGCCAATAGCCGCTGTGCTGGTCGAACACCCGGTTGATCAGGTTCTCGCGCATCACCAGGTAGGCCAGGTGGACCGACGACGGGCTGGCCGCCAGCGCAGGCGGCATCAGGTTCGCCTGCTGCAGCGCCGCGCGCGTGCTGCCGCGCGCCATGTCGCGCAGCACGTCGTCGCGCAGCCATGCGAGCTGCACGCGCAGGTCGTCGAGCATGGCCGTCGAGGTGAACAGCCGGGTCAGCGGCTCGTGTCCGTGCAGCAGCAGGCGCGGCTTGAGCGCGTGCAGCTGGTCGATGGCGGCCAGCATCCCGTCGATGCTGCCTTCCTCGACGAAGGGCGCGCCGAAGTAGGGCATGAGGACGTCGCCGACGAACACCACGCCGGATTCCGGCAGGTGGATCAGCATCGCGTCGCCGGTCTCGCCGCCGCGCGCGGGCAACAGCGCGAAGCGGGTGCCGCCGATGTTCATCTCGGTCGGCCGGTCGATCGTCACGTCGGGCTTGTAGGCCAGCACGTCTTCGAGGTGGAAGCCCTCCCCGAAGAAGGGCCGCAGGCCGGCGCGCTCGACGCCGGCGTCGTGGGCCAGTTCCTCGGCGTAGTTGGCGCGGCCGACGAAGCGCACCGCCGGGCTCAGGCCGCGAAAGTAGCGCTGCCCGCCCACGTGGTCCCAGTGCGCGTGCGTCACGAACACGGTGGTGAGCGGCGGCAGGTTGGGCACCAGCGCGCGCAGTGCCTCGTGGGCCTCGCGCGCCGCATCCGCTCGCGTGCCGGCGTCGATGGCGATCAGCTCG
>DATFAY010000332.1:0-3448 GCA_035254085.1 Piscinibacter sp. | reverse complement strand
TGGTGTCGGCGCGGATGCCCTCGTCAGCGGCGATCGTCACTTCCTTGCGGCTCAAGCGCCCCGTCGCCTTGTCGGCCACGCCCATGACGGTGGTCATGGGCACGATCTCGTCGTTGAACTTGCCGGCCGCCAGCGCCGCGGCGGCGCGCTGCTGGCTGCGCACGCCGTATTCGTCCTGCGCGTCCTTGGAAATGTTGTAGCGCTTGGCGACGGTTTCCGCCGTCTGCAGCATCGTCCAGTAGATCTCGGGCTTTTTCTCCAGCATCGCCGGGTCGGCGCGCATGTGGCGGTTGGCTTCGTTCTGCACGCAGGAGATGCTCTCGACGCCGCCGGCCACCATGACCGGTACCTGGTCGACGATGATGCGCTGCGCGGCCATCGCGATGGCCTGCAGGCCCGAGGAGCAGAAGCGGTTGATCGACACGCCGGTGGTGGTGACCGGAAGGCCGGCACGCAGCGCCGCCACCCGTGCGACGTTGCCGCCCGTGGTGCCCTCCAGGGCGGCGGCGCCGAGGATCACGTCCTCGACCTCGGCAGGATCGATCCCCGCGCGCTTGACCGCATGCTCGATCGAATGGGCGGCCAGCGTGGGGCCGTAGGTCATGTTGAAGGCACCCTTCCAGCTCTTGGCCAGCGGCGTGCGCGCGGTGGAGACGATGACGGCGTTGGTCATGATCGGTGTCCTTCCTTGGAATCAGGAGAAGGTCTTGCCTTCGGCGGCGAGCTTGGCCAGCAGCGGCGCCGGCTCCCAGAACTTGGCGTCGTCGTTCGGGTTCTTGGCGAAGCGCTTCATCGCCTGCACGACGTTGAACAGGCCGACGGTGTCGGCGTAGTTCATCGGGCCGCCGCGGTGCAGCGGGAAGCCGTAGCCGGTGAGGTAGACCATGTCGATGTCCGACGCGCGCAGGGCGATGCCTTCGTCGACGATCTTGGCGCCTTCGTTGACCAGCGCGTAGACCAGCCGATGCACGATCTCGTCGTCGCTGATCTTGCGCGGCGTGATGCCCAGCTCCTTGCGGTGCTTCTCGATCATCTCGTTGACCACCGGGCTGGGAATGGCGTCGCGCTTGCCCGCCTGGTAGTCGTACCAGCCCGCGCCCGTCTTCTGGCCGAAGCGGCCCATCTCGCACAGCAGGTCCGCGGTCTTGGAGTAGCGCATGTGCGGCTTCTCGAGGTAGCGGCGCTTGCGGATGTACCAGCCCACGTCGTTGCCGGCGAGGTCGCCCATGCGGAACGGGCCCATCGCGAAGCCGAACTTCTCGATCGCCTTGTCCACCTGCTCGGGCGAGGCGCCTTCTTCCAGCAGGAAGCCGGCCTGGCGCGAGTACTGCTCGATCATGCGGTTGCCGATGAAGCCGTCGCACACGCCCGAGACCACGCAGGTCTTCCTGATCTTCTTGCCCAGTTGCATCACGGTGGCCAGCACGTCCTTGGCCGTCTTCTCGCCGCGGATCACCTCCAGCAGCTTCATCACGTTGGCGGGGCTGAAGAAGTGCATGCCGATCACGTCCTGCGGCCGCTTGGTGAACGAGGCGATCTTGTTCACGTCCAGCGTCGAGGTGTTGGAGGCGAGGATCGCGCCGGGCTTCATCACCTCGTCGAGCGTCTTGAACACCGTCTCCTTGACGCCGATGTCCTCGAACACCGCCTCGATCACCAGGTCGGCGTCCTTGAGGTCGGCGTAGTTCAGCGTCGTGCTCAAGAGCGCCATGCGCTGCTCGTACTTGTCCTGCTTCAGCTTGCCCTTCTTGACCTGCGCCTCGTAGTTCTTGCGGATGGTGGCCACGCCGCGGTCCAGCGCTTCCTGCTTCATCTCGAGGATGACGACCGGGATGCCGGCATTCAGGAAGTTCATAGAGATGCCGCCGCCCATGGTGCCGGCACCGATGACGGCCACCTTCCTGATCTCGCGGGTGGGCGTGTCGGCCGGCACGTCGGGGATCTTGCTGGTGGCGCGCTCGGCCATGAACATGTGGCGCAGCGCCTTCGATTCGGGCGTGAACATCAGCGCCGTGAACAGCTCGCGCTCGAAGCGCATGCCGTCGTCGAACTTCTTCGTCACGGCCGCCTGCACCGCATCGATGCACTTGAGCGGCGCAGGGAAGTTGCGGCTCATCGCGCCGACCGTGTTGCGCGCGAACCCGAAGTAGCCGTCCGCGTTCGGGTGCTCGGCCTTCAGGTTGCGCACCAGCGGCAGCGGGCGCACGTCGGCCTTCTCCTGCGCGAACGCGATGGCCGCGTCCAGGACGTTGGCGTCGACCAGCTTGTCGAACAGCTTCTGGCCGGGCGCCTTGGCGAGCATCTCGCTGGCCACCGGCTCGCCGCTCACGATCATGTTGAGCGCGTTCTCGACGCCGATCACGCGCGGCAGCCGCTGCGTGCCGCCGGCGCCGGGCAGCAGGCCCAGCTTCACCTCGGGCAGCGCGACCTGGGTGCCGGCCTGCGCGACGCGGTAATGGCAGCCGAGCGCGAGTTCGAGGCCGCCGCCCATGCACACGCTGTGGATCGCGGCGACCACCGGCTTGGTGCTGGCCTCCAGCGCCAGGATCACGCTCAGCAGGTTGGGTTCGGCCAGCGCCTTGGGCGAGCCGAATTCCTTGATGTCGGCACCGCCCGAGAAGGCCTTGCCCGCGCCCGTGATGACGATGGCCTTCACGGCCGCGTCGTCGAGCGCCTTGTCGAGGCCGTCGGTGATGCCTTTGCGGGTGTCGTGCCCCAGGCCGTTGACGGGCGGGTTGTCCAGCGTGATCACGGCGACGTTGCCGCGGACTTCGTAGTTGGCGCTCATGGGGACCTCGTCAGCTGATCGAGTGGGTGAAAAGAGCGGTGCTCTCGTCGAAATAGAACGGTCGTGCGATTCTAGGTCGCACGAGGCGAGAAGGGTTGTCTCTGCCGCGACAGAGCTTCGTGGCCGTCATCCCGGCGTCCGCCGGGATGACCAGGCCGCTCAGACCTCCAGCCACTCCTTGCGGATGTAGGCGTTGCCGCGAAGGTCCGACGGCGTGCCCTCGAACACGATGCGGCCATGGCCCATCACGTAGCAGCGCTCGGAGATCTCCAGCGCGATGGTGAGCTTCTGTTCGACCAGCAGCACCGAGACGCCGCGGTCCTTGAGCGTCTTGAGGTACTCGGCCACCAGCTCGACGATCTTGGGCGCGAGGCCCTCGGTCGGCTCGTCGATCATGATGAGGTCCGGGTCGCCCATCAGCGTGCGGCACAGCGTGAGCATCTGCTGCTCGCCGCCGGACATCACGCCCGCCTCCGTGTGCTGGCGCTCCTTCAGGCGCGGGAACATGCGATACATGTCGTCGAAGGTCCAGCGCGGCTTCTTCTTGCCGCGCTTCTGGCCCAGCAGCAGGTTCTGGTGCACCGTGAGCTTGGGGAAGATGTCGCGGTTCTCGGGCACGTAGCCGATGCCTTGGTGGGCGATCTCGAACGCCTCCTGGCC
>DATFAY010000331.1:0-4455 GCA_035254085.1 Piscinibacter sp. | reverse complement strand
CTCAACGCGGTCGTGGCGTCGGCCCGCGTTCTGGCCATCAGCCCCACTTTGTCGGACGGCGAACGGGCGGTCGTCGAGCGCATCGAGCGTGCGTCGCAGCGGCTGTCGGGAATGCTCGCGGACCTGCGGGACTTCACCCGCGCGCGCCTGGGCGGCCTGCTGATCGTGCGACGCGCGCGCTGCGATGTTGGCGCTCTGGTAAGGCAGGTCGTGGGAGAGCTCCAATCGGTCCATCCCAACCGGCACATCACGGTCGAGTGCCAGGGTAACCTGATGCTCGACGCCGACGGGCAGCGCGTCGCCCAGCTGTTGTCGAACCTGATCGCCAATGCCTTCCAGCACAGCGCCGACGACAGCGACGTGCAGGTCCGCGCGACCCGCGAGGCCGACGCCGTGACGATCGAGGTCCACAACACCGGGCCGGCCATCCCGCCCGCACTCATGAAGCGCGTGTTCGCCCCCCTCAGCCGGGAGGAAGGAAGCGACAGCACCCATCTGGGCCTGGGCCTGTACATCGCGCATCAGATCGCCCGCGCGCACGGCGGCGACATTGCCGTCCAATCGAGCGCCGGCGCGGGCACCCGATTCACGGCTCGATTGCCGAGCGAGGGCTGATTCGCCTGGCCGGACAGCGCCCTATTCGCGTAGCGGCGTGAGCTGGCTCGTGTCGAACCGCGCGCGCAGACCCGCGGCTCTGGCCGGGTCCGTTACGCCGCCGCTCGCGGTCGCAGGACCACGTGCATGAAGTCCCTGTCAGCGCACGGGGATGGGCGTCGCGTGGTCGACCGCGACCGCGGTGACCGCGTTCTGCGGCGAGCCTTCGATCAGGCGGTCCGAATAGGTGAGGTACACCAGCGCGTTGCGGCGGGTGTCGACCATGCGCACCACGCGCAGCTTCTTGAACAGCACGCTCAGGCGCTCGTTGAAGACTTCTTCCTGCACCGGCAGCGGCTTGGCGAAGCTGATGGGGCCGACCTGCCGGCAGGCGATCGAGGCTTCGGACTTGTCCTCGGCGATGCCGATCGCGCCCTTGATGCCACCGGTCTTGGCGCGCGACACGTAGCAGGTGATGCCGCCGACCTTGGGGTCGTCGTAGGCGTCGACCACGATCTTGTGGTCCGGCCCGATCAGCTTGAAGACGGTGTCGACTTCACCGATGGGCTCGGCGCGCGAGCAGGCGCACAGGCCGAGCAGCAGGAGCAGTGGAAGGCTTCGCATCATGGGAACTCGCAACACGGGGGAAGTGCGAGCTTACAGGGCGGCGCGCGGCCCGAACCTGCCGCGCATCGCGCCAGACGGCCAGCGCCCAGAGCGTCCACACCACGGCCACGAAGACGCCCATTGCGGCCAGCGCCAGCGCGACCAGCACCACGCCCTCTTCCCAGGGGTCGGTGAGTGCCGCGAAACCGCCCCCGCTGGCCAGGGCTGCGGCGAGCGCGACCCAGCGCCCGCGCGTGCCGACGAATTCCCCGAGCGCGTATGCATAGCTGGCAAAGAACACGAACGCCAGCACGTACTGCACTGCGTTCATCGCCTCGAGGTTGCTGGCGACACTGCTGATCACGCGCCCTCCGACTGCATTGGGATGAGCGCAGCATGCGCCGCCGCGCGGCGCGCTTCAAGCACCGCCCGCCGCGTGCGGCGCGCTCGCGTGGTTCAAATCACGCGACGGTTGCCGCGTCGCGACGGCGGCGTGATGGATGACGCAGTCGCGCGTTGCGCCGCCGCGGCGCATGACGCAACGCAAAGGCCGGCCGCTACTGCGCCGCCAGCGTGAAGCCCACGCGCGTGCCCTGGCCGTCGGACTCGGCCAGCGGCCGGCCCGCATGCATGCGTGCGATGGCGGCGACGATGGCCAGCCCGAGGCCGTGGTGCGACTGGCTGTCCGGCCGCGCCGACTCGACGCGGAAGAAGCGGTCGAACATGCGCGCGAGGTGCTGGGGCGCGATCGCCGGGCCGGCGTTCTGCACTTCGACCCGCACCTCGTCATCGGTCGCGTCGTTGGCGATGCGCACCACGATGCGCGAGCCGGGCTCGGCAAAGCGGATCGCGTTGCCCAGCAGGTTGGACAGCGCGCGCTTGAAGAGGGGTTCGTCCACCGCCGCCGACACGCCGCCTTCGATCTGCACCGTGAGGCCGGCCTCGGCGAGCGGCGCCTCGTGGAACTCCACCACCTGCTGCGCCAGCGCCGCCAGGCTCACCGCCTGCCCGCGGCGCGCCACCGCACCGCGGTCGGACTGCGAGAGGAACAGCATGTCGTTGACCAGCGCCGCCAGCCGCTGCATCTCCTCGAGGTTGGAGGTGAGCGTCTCGCGCAGCGCCTCGGTGGAACGCTCGCGCGACAACGCGACCTCGGTATGCCCCATCACGTTGGCCAGCGGCGTGCGCAGCTCGTGGGCCACGTCGGCGTTGAAGCCTTCCAGTTGCACGTAGGCGCGCTGCAAGCGGTCCATGAGCGCGTTGAACTGGTCGATCCAGGGCTGCAGTTCGGCCACCGGCTCGGCCAGGTGCAGCCGCTCGTCGAGCCGGTCGGGCGCGATCGCCTGCGTCTTGCGCGCGAGCGTGACCAGCGGCTGCAGCCCGCGCCGCACCTGCCAGTTGGTCACGGCCACCACCAGCGCCGCGCCCGCCAGCGTGGCGAACACCAGCGTCACGGCCAGGCCCGCCAGCATGCGCGCGTATTGGCTGCAGTCCTCGGCGAAGCGGCCCTTGACGATGCCCTGCGGCAGGCTGGTGTCGAAGTCCATGCTGCGCCAGTGCAGCGCCGGCCGCGCGATGTCGGGACCGTCGCGGTACAGCAGCGAGCCGTCGGCGCGCCAGGCCTCGAAGTAGGTGCCGGGCCGGCGCGGCGCGTAGTAGACGAGCTTGCGCACCACTTCGTCTTCGCCGCCGTGCGCGGCCGCCGCGCGCATGAGCTCCTGCATGAAGCCGACCTTGGTCGAGAGCTGCGCCTGCGCCTCGCGATCGAGCAGCATCGCCGTGGCGCAGTAGATGCCGCCGCACAGCAGCCCCATGCCGAGCACCGTCTTCCACAGCAGGTGCCGGCAGATGCGGCCGACGATCGAGTAGGTGCGGATGCAGCCCGGCGTCGCCTTCACGAGCGTTCCTCCAGCACGTAGCCCATGCCGCGCACGGTGTGCAGCAGCTTGGGCGAGAAGGGGTCGTCGAGCTTGGCGCGCAGGCGGCGCACCGCCACCTCCACCACGTTGGTGTCGGAGTCGAAGTTCATGTCCCACACCTGCTCGGCCAGCGTGGTGCGCGACAGGATCTGCCCGCGCCGGCGCACCAGCAGCGACAGCAGGCTGAATTCCTTGGCGGTGAGGTCCAGCCGCTTCTCGGCGCGCCAGGCGCGGCGGCTCACCAGGTCGACCTCGAGGTCGGCCAGGCGCAGCTGCGTGCTCGGCACGGCCGCGCCGCCGGCGCCGCGCCGCAGCAGCGCGCCCACCCGCGCGAGCAGTTCGGAGAACGCGAAAGGCTTGACCAGGTAGTCGTCCGCGCCTTCCTGCAGGCCGCGCACGCGGTCCTCGACCTTGTCGCGCGCGGTGAGCATGAGCACCGGCGTGTTGCCGCAGGCGCGCACGCCCTTGAGCACGCCGAAGCCGTCGACCCCGGGCAGCATCAAGTCCAGCAGCAGCAGGTCGTACTGCCCTTGCGTGGCCAGCCGCCGGCCCTCGATGCCGTCGTGCGCCACGTCGACGACATAGCCGTTTTCCGACAGGCCCTTGTGCAGGTAGTCGGCGAGCTTGAGTTCGTCTTCGATGACCAGGAGGCGCATGGTGCAGGGGCAATCTTGCGTGCGGCGTGCATGTTCGCACTTTCCACCGCCTGCGTGGATTACGAATTCGTAATCCGGCTGTGCGGATGGCGGCAGCGCGCGTTCCTAGAGTTCGTTCGCATCGAATCTGTCGCGGAGAACGCCCATGGATCGCCTCAAGGCCCTCGAGATATTCAAGACGGTGGTGGAAAAGGGAAGCTTCGCCAAGGCGGCGGAGGCGCTCGACGTCTCTTCGTCCGCCGCGACCCGCGCGGTGCAGGACCTGGAGACGAACCTTGGCGTGCGCCTGCTGCAGCGCAGCTCGCGGCGCATCGCGCTCACCGCCGTCGGCCACGAGGTGCTCGAGCGCTGCACCGAGCTCATCGAGCAGTACCGGGCGATGGAGGCGATGAGCAGCCTGAGCGCGTCCGAGGCGGCCGGCAGCGTGCGCCTGGTGGCGCCGGCCTCGTACGGCGCGCGCCTGCTGGGGCCTGCGCTGGCGAGCTTTCGCGAGCTGTACCCGAAGGTGACGATCGACCTGCGCATGAGCGACGACGGCATCGACCTGATCGACGACGAGGCCGACCTCGCGCTGTGCGTCGGCCGCGACCTGCGCCTGTCGCTGATCGCGCGGCGCGTGGGCGTCGCCCGGCTGGGCCTGTACGCCTCGTCCGCCTACCTCGCGCGGCGCGGCGCGCCGG
>DATFAY010000330.1:0-6616 GCA_035254085.1 Piscinibacter sp. | reverse complement strand
GGGCGCGGTGGACTGAAGCTCGAGGGCGCTCTCAAGCTGTGCCAGATCGACGTCACGGGCATGACCTGCCTGGACGTCGGGCAAAGCACGGGTGGCTTCACCGACGCGCTGCTGCAGCGCGGCGCGAGCCGGGTGGTCGGCGTCGATGTCGGCCACGGGCAGCTGCATCCGAAGATGCGCGACGACGAACGGGTGCATGCGCTGGAAAGCATCAACGCGCGCCACCTGAGTGCCGACGTGCTCTGTGATGCCATGCCCGCGGGCGGCTTCGACCTCGTCGTCGGTGATCTGTCGTTCATCTCGCTGAGCCTCGTCATTCCGGCCCTCGCGCCGCTGCTGCGTCCCGGCGGCACCTTGCTGCTGCTGGTGAAGCCGCAGTTCGAGCTGCAGCCCGAGTACATCGGCAAGGGCGGCCTGGTCAAGGACGCCTCGTCGTTCCAGCTCGTCCAGACGCGCGTGCGCCAGGCCTGCCGCGACGCGGGACTGTGGGTGCGCGACTACATCCCGAGCCCGATCGCCGGCGGCGACGGCAATCATGAATTCTTCGTCCACGCCACGCGGGACGAGAAGCCGGCAAAAGGCCGCAAGCCATGAACCACAAATCAATTCCGATCAGCTTCGAGTTCTTCCCGCCCAACACGCCGGTGGGCGACGACAAGCTCAAGGCCGTCGTGCAGGAGCTCGGCACGATGAAGCCCGAGTTCTTCAGCGTGACCTACGGCGCGGGCGGCGCCACCCGCGACAAGACGCTGCGCACCGTGATCGCGATCGCCCAGGCCGGCTTCGAGGCGGCGCCGCACCTGTCGTGCGTCGGCTCGACGCGGCAGGGGTTGGCCGAGACCTTGGCCACCTACCGCGCGCAGAACATCCGGCGCATCGTCGCCCTGCGCGGCGACCTGCCCAGCGGCACGGCCACCGCGGGCGAGTTCCGCTATGCGGCCGAGCTGGTGCGGTTCATCCGCGAGACGCAGGGGCGCGACTGGCGCATCGAGGTCGCCGCCTACCCCGAGTACCACCCGGAGCAGCGCTACGCGAAGCGCGACCTGCAGCACTACGTCGACAAGGTCAACGCCGGGGCCGACGCCGCCATCACGCAGTTCTTCTTCAACCCCGACTGCTACTTCCATTTCGTCGAGGAAACCCGGCGCTTGGGCGCCACGGTGCCGGTCGTGCCGGGCATCATGCCCTTCCACAACTACGCCAAGATCGCGCAGTTCGCCGCGCGCGACGGCATCGAGATCCCGCGCTGGGTCGCGCTGAAGATGGAAGGCTTCATGGACGACGCGGCGTCGATCCGCGCCTTCGGGCTCGATGTCGTGGCCGAGCTGTGCGAGCGGCTCATCGCCGGGGGCGCGCCCGGCATCCACTTCTACACGATGAACCAGTCGGCGTTGACGCTCGAGCTGTGCCGTCGGCTGGGCCTCGCGCCGAGCGACTGAGCAGCCTCAGCGCTGCCAGGCGACGCCGTCGTCGGTGAGCAGCGCATCGAGCTGCAGGTCGCCGGGCCGCGCTCGCAGCAGCGGCAAGAAGCCATTCGAGTAGCACAGCCCCACGATCGCAGGCCGCGGATGCAGGCTCGCGATCGTGCGGTCGTAGAAGCCCCCGCCGTAGCCCAGTCGCGCGCCTTCGGGCCCGTAGCCGACGCAAGGCAGCAGCAGCAGTTGGGGCTGGAACACCTCGGTTCCCTTGGGCTTGGGGATGTCGTGCGCATCGAGCTCCATCGGGCAGCCCGGGTACCACACATGGAAGGCGAGCGAGCCGTCGTCCCGGTTGAGCACCGGCAAGCCGATGCGCCGGCGCTCGTCCGCCTCCGCCCAGCGGTACAGCGCCGGCAGCGGGTCGAACTCGCCCTTGATCGGCCAGTAGCCCCCGATCGTCTGCTCCGGGCGGCTGACCAGCCACACCCGCAGCACGCTTTGCAGCTGGACGGCGCGCTCGAGCCGGTCCGGCAAGGCCAGGCGGGCAGTGATGAGCTTGCGACGAAGGGCCTCGAGATCGGTGTCGGGATGCATGCACGCGCCGGTTGCTGCCGAAGGTCCGATTGTGCAAGATGCCCCATGGCCTACGACGAACTTGTCGCCCACAGCATCGAGCTGCTGCAGCCGCTGGGCAGCGTGCGGGCGCGGCGCATGTTCGGCGGCCACGGGCTCTACGCCGACGACCTGTTCGTCGCGCTGATCGCCTTCGACCAGCTCTACCTCAAGGCCGACGAGCACACCCGGGCGCGCTTCGAAGCGGCGGGTTGCCGGCCGTTCGTCTACGAGGCCGCGGGCAAGCAGGTGACGCTCGGCTACTTCACGGTCCCGGCCGAGGCCATGGAGTCGCCCGCGCTGATGCAGCCCTGGGCGCGCCTGGCGGTCGACGCGGCGCTGCGCGCTCGCGCCGGCAAGCGGCCGGCAGCACCGAAGCGAGCGCGGACCGCTCAGCCCGGGCCGCAGGCCGCAGCCGGCGCGCGGGCCAAGCCGAGCACGCGCCGCTGAGCGCGTGGCTGCCAGGCCACGCAGGCATCCTGCCCGCGTTGCCAGGCTTCGACCACGGCCACGTCGCCCGCCCGCAGGGCAAAGCGCTCGCCGGCCCCGAGCACGTGGTCGTCGAGATCGCCTTGCCGGGTGAGCCACACCCGGCCGCTCAGCACCGTGAACTCACCGGCCGCGCCCGCGAGCCGCAGAGGGCGGCCCCAGGCCAGCGGAAGACGCGATGGGCGATCCGCGTAGAATTGCGATTTCATCATCAATCTCCTGCTTGTGAGCGGACCAGCACTTCCGCAACGTTCCTCAATGATCGTTGGAGAGGCACGCCGAATCCAATGAAATCGCCGACCCCGTTTGATGCGCAATTGATATGAATACGCCACGCCAGAGGCCCTTGTCGCTGGGCAACCTCCGGGCATTCGACGCCGTGGCACGACGGCTCAGCTTCAGCGAGGCGGCGCAGGAACTGCACCTCACGCAGTCCGCCGTGAGCCGCCAGATCAAGGGCCTCGAAGACGAACTCGGCGCGCCCTTGTTCCAGCGCGGCACCCGCCACGTGGAGCTCACCGTTCACGGCACCGCGCTGCTGCGCGTGGTCACGCCGTGGCTGGACCGCCTCGATGCCGGCGTGCGGCAGATCCGGCAGGCGCGCGGCCGGCGGGTCGTGCACCTGACGACCTTCGCCTCTTTCGCCTCGCTGTGGCTGCTGCCGCAGATGGAGGCGTTCCAGCACGGCCACCCGGACATCGACATCCGGGTGTCGGCCATCGACCGCTTGATCGACCTGGACGAGCCCGATCTCGATCTCGCCTTGCGTTATTGCAGCCCGCAGTCCGCGCCGCCGGGTTCGCGGCGGCTGTTCGGCGAGGTGCTGACGCCGGTGATCAGCCCGCGCCTGGCCGAGCAGATCGCGCGCGGCGAGTCGCCGCCACTGCGGGGCGCCGCCGACCTGGTGCACTACACCCTGGCCGAAGAGGACGATCACCGCCCGAGCGCGGAATTCCTCAGCTGGCGCCACTGGCTGGCGGCGCACGGCCAGCCCCGCCTGGAGCCGCGCCGCTGGCTGTACCTCAACTTCACGTACCAGCAGGTTCAAGCCGCGCTCACGGGCCAGGGAGTGGCGCTCGCGCGTGTCGCGCTGGTGGCCGACCATCTCGAGCGCGGCGACCTCGTGGAGCCCTTCGGCGCCGCCGGCCGCATCCACAGCCCGTTCTCCTATTGGCTGATCACTGCCCGCGCCAGCCGCGCCCGCGAGGAGGTGGCCCAGTTCTGCGAGTGGGTCGAGTCACGCGCCGCACAGACGCGCCGCGCAATCGGCGAGGTGCCGGACGACGAAGGCCCGAGCGAAGCCGATTGACCCGCCCGCCCCGCGGCTCAGCCGCCGACCACCCCGCGCTCGGTGACGACCAGCATCAAGGGATGGTCGTGCGCCTGCGGCATCAGCTCGGCCTCGTCGAGCTCGGTGGCGGACCAGGCGACGCCGACCGCCGTCACGTGCGGGTGGGCGGCCAGCCACCGGTCGTAGTAGCCGCCGCCGTAGCCGAGCCGGAAGCCGGCGGCGCTGAACGCCAGGCACGGCACCAGCACCACGTCGGGCACGACGCGCGGCCCCCCGGCACACGGAATGCCACACTCGTCGCGCAGCGTCGGGGGCTGTCCGTCCCAGGCCCGATAGTGCATTTCGCACGGCGACTTTTGCGCGTATGGCAGCGCGAGATCAAGGGAATCGACGGATCTGTCACCGGTGCACGCAACCGCTGCGTTAAATTCAGATCGAAGCGGCCAGTAAAGCCCGAGGCAATCGGGCGCCAGTTCGGCCAGTACGCCACGCAAGTGGCCCTCCAGTGCTCGCTGCGCGGCGGCGCCCGACTCGCTGACGAAGCGGTCGCGCACCCGGTGCATGCGTTCGCGCAGCAGCTGTCGGGGCGTGGGATCGGGCGCGCTCGGCACAGACGACACAGTTCAGGAAGGCGAAAGCGGTTGAAGACCTGCAGTTCAGTATATGGGCGCACCCGCGCACCCTGGGGCCGGGGCGTGCTGATGGCGCTGGCGCTGGCCGGGGCGTTCACGTCGCGCCCGGTGGCGCACGCGCAGACCGGTGACGACACCATCGTCGACGCCCGCGAGGCCCTGCGCAAGAAGGACCGCAACGCGCTGGCGGCCGACCGCGCGCTGGCGATCGCGAACCAGCATCCGCTCGCGATGTGGGTCGACTACTGGGAACTGAGCAACCGGCTGGCCGAGGTGTCGCAACCCGAGATCGACGCCTTCTATGCCCGCTGGCCCGACACCTACGTCGAGGACCGGCTGCGCAACGACTGGCTGCTCGAGCTCGGGCGTCGCCGCGACTGGGCCCATTTCAGCGCCGACTTCCCGCGATTTCGCATGAACGACGACCGCGAGGTCACCTGCTACGCCCTGCTCACCGAGCACTTGGGCGGCAAGGACGTGCACGACGCCGCGCGCGCCGCCTGGTTCGCGCAACGCGAGCCCGACGACGGCTGCGCCCTCTTGGCGGCGACGCTGGTCGACGCCAAGCAGCTCACGTCCGAGGACATCTGGCGCAAGACCCGCCTGGCCATGGATGCCGGACGTCCGCGCACCGCGCGCCAGGCGGCTGCGCTGATCGGCCTGAGCACGGCCACCGTCGTGCAGGACCTGGCCGACAGCCCGGCCCGCTACCTCACGCGCAAGGCGTCGGTGGGCGGGCGCGCCAGCGCCGAGCTGGCCACCCTGGCGCTGATGCGCATGGCCTCCAACGACCCCGACGCTGCCGCCGGCGCCCTCGCCGGCCGATGGGAGAGCGCCTTGCCGCCGGACCTCGCCTCGTGGGCCTGGGCCAGCGTGGCCAAGCAGGCGGCGATGAAGCTGCTGCCCGACGCCATCGACCACTACCAGCACGCGGCGCGCATCTTCGCGCGCGACCCCAACCGCGAGCTCGACTGGCCCGAGGACACGATGGCCTGGAAAGCGCGCGCCGCACTGCGCGCCAACGAGGGCAAGGGCCGCTGGCAGCAGGTGGTGCAGGCCATCGACGCGATGAGCGCACGCGACCAGCGCGAGCCGACCTGGATCTACTGGAAGGCGCGCGCCCTGCAGGCCCTGGCCGGCCAGTCGCAGGACGGCGAAGCGCTGCAGGCGCAGGCGCGCGAGATGCTGGGGTCCATCGCCGGCCAGCTCACCTTTTACGGCGCGCTGGCCGCCGAGGCGCTGGGCGAGACGATCGCGCTGCCGCCCAAGCCGCTGCCGCTCACGCCCGAGGAACAGGCAGGCGCAGCGTCCAACGCCGGTCTCGCACGCTCGCTGCAGCTGATCGCGCTGGGACTGCGCAACGAGGGCGTGCGCGAATGGAACTACAGCCTGCGCGGCATGAGCGACCGCGAACTGCTGGCTGCCGCCCAGCTTGCTTGCGACCGCGAGGTCTGGGACCGCTGCATCAACACCAGCGAGCGCACGCGCCACGACATCGACATCGCGCAGCGCTTTCCCACGCCCTTTCGCGACCAGCTGTTGACGCGCGCCAAGGAGGCGGGTGTCGACCCGGCGTACGTTTATGGCCTGATCCGCCAGGAATCGCGTTTCGTGATGGACGCGCGCTCGGCGGTCGGCGCCTCGGGGCTGATGCAGATCATGCCGTCGACCGCCAAGTGGACCGCCCGCAAGATGGGCACGCCCTACTCGCCCGAACTGATCACGAACCGCGAGACCAACTTGAAGATCGGCACCGGCTACCTGCGCCTCATGCTCGACGCCTTCGACGGCTCGCAGGCGATGGCCGCGGCCGCCTACAACGCCGGCCCGAACCGGCCGCGCAAGTGGCGCGACGGCCCGTGGCTGGAACCCTCGGTGTGGGCCGAGAACATCCCCTTCAACGAGACGCGCGACTACGTGAAGAAGGTGCTGTCCAACGCCAGCATCTACGCCGCGCTGCTCAACGGCGAGCCGCCGGCACTGCGGCCGCGCCTGGGCCGACCGATCGGCCCGCGCGACCCCAACGCGCCCGAGCCGGACAAGGACTTGCCCTAGCGTTCTTCCAACGTCAAAAGGACTGGCCGCATCATGAACAACATTCTCGTCCTCGGTGGTTCCGGATTCCTCGGTCGCAGCGTCTGCGAAAAGCTGGTGGAACGAATGGGCGGCGCGGA
>DATFAY010000329.1:0-7031 GCA_035254085.1 Piscinibacter sp. | reverse complement strand
GCTGGCCGAGTTCGAGATCGAGTACGCCGACAAGACCTCGCAGACGCTGGACGTGGGCTTCCTGTGCGCCGAGCCCGCGAAGCTCGCCGCCGCCTTCGGCCTGCCCGCGCTCGCCAAGGACGCGTTCGCGGTCATCTGGACCACCACCGCCTGGACCCTGCCCGCCAACCAGGCGCTCAACCTCAACCCCGCGCTCGACTACTCGCTGGTCGACACCGAGCGCGGCCTGCTGCTGCTGGCGCACGCGCTGGTCGAGAAGTGCCTCGAGCGCTACGGCCTGCAGGGCACGGTGCTCGCCACGGTCAAGGGCGAGGCGCTGGCAGGCATCGAGTTCCGCCACCCGCTGGCCGCGGTGCACCCGGGCTACGACCGGCTGAGCCCCATCTACCTGGCCGACTATGCGACCGCCGAGGACGGCACCGGCATCGTGCACTCGTCGCCGGCCTACGGCCTGGACGACTTCAACTCCTGTCGCGCACACGGCATGGCGGTCGACGAGATCCTCAACCCGGTGCAGGGCAACGGCAGCTACGACGCCGCGCTGCCGCTGTTCGGCGGGATGAACATCTGGAAGGCGACGCCGCTCATCATCGACGCGATGCGCGACGCGGGCCGGCTGTTCGCCACTTCCAAGCTGGTGCACAGCTACCCGCACTGCTGGCGCCACAAGACGCCGGTGATCTACCGCGCGGCGGCGCAGTGGTTCATCCGCATGGACGGCGGCGAGGGCGTGTTCACCGTCGACAAGGCGAAGCACACGCTGCGCGAGACCGCGTTGCAGGCGATCGAGGAGACCAGCTTCTACCCCGAGAACGGCCGCGCGCGGCTGCGCGACATGATCGCCAACCGCCCCGACTGGTGCATCAGCCGGCAGCGCAACTGGGGCGTGCCGCTGCCCTTCTTCCTGCACAAGGAGACCGGCGAGCTGCATCCCGACACGCTCGCCTTCATCGATCGTGCCGCCGACCTGGTGGAGCGCGGCGGCATCGAGGCCTGGTCCAAGCTCGACCCGCGCGAATGGCTGGGCGCGGACGCCGAGGACTACGCCAAGAGCAACGACATCCTCGACGTGTGGTTCGACTCCGGCTCGACCTTCTTCCATGTGCTGCGCGGCTCGCACCCGGGCGGCCACCACGAGCAAGGTCCGGAGGCGGACCTCTACCTCGAAGGCCACGACCAGCACCGCGGCTGGTTCCACTCGTCGCTCCTGATCTGCTGCGCGATCGAAGGCCGCGCGCCCTACCGCGGCCTGCTGACCCATGGCTTCACCGTGGACAGCCAGGGCCGCAAGATGAGCAAGAGCCTGAAGAACGGCATCGAGCCGCAGGAGGTCTCGAGCAAGCTGGGCGCCGAGATCATCCGGCTGTGGGTGGCAGCGAGCGACTACTCCGGCGACATCGCGGGCGACGACAAGATCCTCGCCCGCGTGGTGGATGCCTACCGGCGTATCCGCAACACGCTGCGCTTCATGCTCGCCAACACCTCGGACTTCGAGCCGGCGCGCGACGCCGTGGCCCTGCCCGACATGCTCGAGATCGACCGCTATGCGCTCGCGCGCGCGGCCGAGTTCCAGAAGGAGGTGCTGGCGCACTACGAGGTCTACGAGTTCCACCCGGTGGTGGCCAAGCTGCAGGTCTACTGCAGCGAGGACCTGGGCGCCTTCTACCTCGACGTGCTCAAGGACCGGCTGTACACCACCGCGCCGCGCTCGCACGCGCGGCGCTCGGCGCAGACCGCGCTGTGGCACCTCACGCACGCCATGCTGCGCTGGATGGCGCCCTTCCTCAGCTTCACCGCCGAGGAGGCGTGGAAGGTGTTCGCGCCGGGCGTCTCGCCCAGCATCTTCACCGAGACCTTCAGCGACACCGAAGCCTGGGAAGACCATGCGCTTCTGGAGAAATGGCGCTTCATCCGCCAGGTGCGCGACCTCGTCAACAAGGACATCGAGGCGGTGCGCAGCGAAGGCCGCATCGGCTCCTCGCTGCAGGCGGAGATCGCGATCACCGCGAACGCGGCCGACTACGTGGCGCTGGCCTCGCTGGGCGACGACCTCAAGTTCGTCACCATCACCTCGCAGGCGCAGCTGGTCAACGGCGACGAGCTGGCAGTGCGCGTGACGCCGTCGGCGTCCACCAAGTGCGAGCGCTGCTGGCACTGGCGCGACGACGTCGGCCGCGACCCGAAGCACCCGACGATCTGCGGGCGTTGCACGAGCAACCTGTTCGGCTCCGGCGAGGCAAGAAGGGCGGCATGAGCGTGGCGCTGAACAGGTCTTCCGCGGGCGCGAGCCTGCTGCCGTGGCTGGGCATCGCCTTCATCGTGATCCTGGCCGATCAATTCACCAAGACGCTGATCCTCGGCGACTTCGCGCTCGGTGAAAGCCGCAGCGTCACATGGTTCTTCAACGTCGTGCACTGGCACAACACCGGCGCGGCCTTCTCGTTCCTCGCGGCGGCGGCGGGCTGGCAGCGCTGGTTCTTCGTCGCGCTCGGCTTTGCGGCGACCGCCTTCATCATCTGGATGCTGCGGCGCCACGGCGGCCAGCGCCTGTTCTCGTTCGCGCTCGCGCTGATCCTGGGCGGCGCCCTGGGCAACCTGATCGACCGACTGCTGCACGGCTACGTGGTCGACTTCATCCAGGTGCACTACCGCGACGCCTACTTCCCCGCCTTCAATGTCGCCGACAGCGCGATCACCGTCGGCGCGGGGCTGCTGATCCTGGACGAACTGCTGCGCGTGCGGCGCAGCTGAGGGTGGGCGCCGGCATCATTGCCGGATGCCGTGCTCCTGCCGCAGCTGCGCCTTCAGGCGCTCGAGCGGCTTCGGCCCGAGGCCCACGAGTTCGACCGCTTCCGCCCGGCGCGTCCTCGGATGGTGCTTCTGGGTCCAGGCGCTCATGGCGATCAGCACGGGCAGCAGATCGAGCCCCTTCTCGGTCAGGCTGTAGATGGCCTTCTGGGCGTGCGTCGGATCGTCGCGGCGCGTGACCAGCCCGTTCTCGACCAGCGAGTTGAGCCGGTCGGCCAGCACATTGCTCGAGATGGCCTCCTCGGACTGAAGGAACTCGCGGAAGTGGCGCTTGCCCGCGAACATCAGGTCGCGGATGACCAGCAGCGTCCAGCGGTCCCCCACGATCTCCAGCCCGGTGCTGATCGGGCAGGTGGATCGGTGATCGTCTCTCATGATGCCGATTCTAAACCAGTTGCATTTCAGGATCGCTCGTTTCAGAATAGTGCTCCTGAAATGCAACCAGTCGAGGAATGCGATGACCTACCGCTCATATCGGGGCAGCTGCCACTGTCAGGCCGTGCGCTACGAGGCCCGGTTCGATCTCTCTGCCGGGACGAATCGCTGCAACTGCTCGCTATGCAGCAAGGCGCGCGCATGGTTTCTGTTCGTGCGCGGCGACGCGTTCCAGCTGCTGGCCGGCGAGGACATTCTCAGCAGCTACGAGTGGGTGCCGCCGGGACGCAGCGAGGCGGGGCTCACCTACCGCTTCTGCTCGCGATGCGGCGTGCGCCTGTACGCCACCGGCGACCTGCCGCAGCTCGGCGGCCGCTTCTATGCGCTGCACGTGCCGACGCTGGACGATCTCGACCGGGAGGCGCTGGTGAATGCGCCGCTGCGCTTCATCGACAACGCCCACGACAGGCCGGACCGGGCGCCTGCCGACACCCGCCTGATGTGAGCGCTGTTCGGGCAGGAATGCCGCAACGTGGGGCCGGGGAGCCGGGCAGCGGCCCGTCACCGTGATTTCTTCACCCCCGCGACGCCGCCTTCGCTGGCAGAGTGAACCGACCCGTTCACCGTCGCAGGAGGGGTGCCATGAAGTCCACCCGCGCGTCCCTGGCCGCCATGCTCGTCGCCGGCACCGGCCTCCTGGCTGCACTGCCCGCCCAGGCGCAGGGCATGCGCCCCGTCGCCGCCTCGACGGCGCAGACCGTCAAGGCCTACAAGGTGGACGCGGCGCGCCACATCTACAACACCTACCCCGATCGGATCTACAAGGGGAAGCTGCCGCCGCTGGTGCACGCGGTGCTGGTGCTCGAGATGGACCTGGACGCGAGCGGCAACGTGCGCGACATCAACACCATCCGCGTGCCCACGCACGCGCCGGACGTGACCATCGCCGTCAAGGACATGATTCGCCGCGCCTCGCCGCTGCCGGCTCCGGCGCGCCTGGGCGGCGCGAAGTTCATCGAGATCTGGCTGGTCGACGACAGCGGGCGCTTCCAGCTCGACACGCTGACCGAAGGCCAGCGCTGAGCCGGCCTCGGCCCGCGTCCGATCACGGCATCAGCACCGTCGATCCGGTCGTCTTGCGCGCCTCGAGATCGCGGTGCGCCTGCGCCACGTCGGCGAGCGCGTAGCGCTGGTCGATGCGGATCTTCACCGCGCCGCTCTTGACCACCTCGAACAGCTCGTCGGCCATCGCCTGGGTGCTCTCGCGTGTGGCGATGTGCGTGAACAGCGTCTGGCGCGTCACGTACAGCGAACCCTTGGGGCCGAGCGTGCCGATGGCGAACGGCGGCACCGGCCCCGACGCATTGCCGAAGCTCGCCATCAGGCCGAAGGGCTGCAGGCAGTCGAGCGAGCGCTCGAAGGTGTCCTTGCCGATCGAGTCGTAGACCGCCTTCACGCCGCGGCCGCCGGTGACGCGCTTGACCTCGGCGACGAAATCCTGCGTGCGGTAGTTGATGACGTGCGCCGCGCCGTGCGCGCGGGCCAGTTCGCACTTCTCGTCGCTGCCCGCCGTGCCGATCAGCTGCAGCCCGAGGTGGCGCGCCCATTGCGAGGCGATGAGGCCCACGCCGCCGGCGGCCGCATGGAAGAGCACGAAGTCGCCGCGCTGCAGGCCGCCTTGCGGCAGCGTCTTCTTCAGCAGGTACTGCGCGGTGAGGCCCTTGAGCATCATGCCGGCCGCGGTGTCGAAGGCGATCTCGGCGGGCAGTTTCACCACGCAGGTGGCGGGCATCACGCGCGCCTCGCTGTAGGCGCCCGGCGGGTTGCTCGCATAGGCGGCGCGGTCGCCCGGCGCCAGGTGCGTGACGCCCTCGCCCACCGCCTCCACGATGCCGGCGGCTTCCATGCCGAGCAGCAGCGGCAGCGGGTTCTGGTACAGGCCGGTGCGCTGGTACACGTCGATGAAGTTGAGGCCGCAGGCCTGGTGGCGGATGCGGATCTGCCCCGGACCCGGCTCGCCCACCGGCACCTGCGCCAGCTGCATCACCTCGGGTCCGCCATATTCGGCGATGCGGATCGCCTTGACCATCGTCGCGCTTGCGGTTGCCGTTGCCATTGCCATGCCCTTTCCGAAAACTCCGGTATCGTGCCAGCACTTTTCCCTTGCTGCTCGCATGCGACGTCTGACCACCGCACCCAACCTGGCCATCGCCACCCTGTGGGCCGACATGCTCACCCAGGGCGGCTTCGAGGCCAGCGTGCAGCGTGCCTATGCCAGCAGCATCGCCGGCGAGGTGCCGCCCGACCAGTGCCTGCCCGAAGTCTGGGTGATGGAAGACGACGAGCTCGAGCCGGCGCGCGCGCTGCTGCAGCAGCTGCGCCACCCCACCCCGCGCCACTGGGTCTGCCCGGCCTGCCACGAGCGCATCGACGGGCCGTTCGAGCAGTGCTGGCGCTGCGGGGCGGCGATGCCTTCATGAACCGCATCAGCGCGCGCACGGCCTGGCTGATGACCTTGCCGCCCCTGCTGTGGGCCGGCAACGCGGTCGTCGGCCGCATGACGGTGGGCAGCGTTCCGCCCCTGATGCTCAACTTCCTGCGCTGGGTGCTGGCCGGGCTGATCCTGCTGCCGCTCGGCTGGAAGCTGTTTCGCGATCCGGGCGCCATCGCCGCGCGCTGGAAGTACCTGCTGCTGATCGGCCTGCTCGGCGTGGGCAGCTACAACGCGCTGCAGTACCTGGCGCTGGTCACCACCACGCCGATCAACGTGACCCTGATCGCTGCCAGCTCGCCGGTGTGGATGCTGGTCGTGGGCTCGCTCCTGCACAGCGAGCACCCGACCCGGCGGCAGATCGCCGGCGCGGTGCTGTCGCTGGCCGGCGTGCTGCTCGTCATCGCGCGCGGCGAGCCGGCCGCCCTGGCGCAGGTGCGCTTCGTCGCCGGCGACCTGTACGTGCTGATCGCGGTCGTGGCCTGGGCCTTCTACAGCTGGCTGCTGGCGCGCCCGCCGCAGTCGATGAGCGGCGCCGCACGCCCCGACTGGGACTGGGCCGCCTTCCTGCTCGTGCAGACGATCTTCGGCCTGCTGTGGGCCGGTGCGGCCGCCGGAGTCGAGGCGGCCGTCGGCCACGCGCCCATCCGCTGGAACGGCTGGGTGGTGGCCGCGTTGCTGTACGTGGCCGTCGGGCCGAGCGTCATCGCCTATCGCTGCTGGGGCCTGGGCGTGGTGCAGGCCGGCCCCGCGCTGGCCGCCTTCTTCGGCAACCTGACGCCGGTGTTCGCCGCGCTCATGTCGGCCGCCGCACTGGGCGAGGCGCCGCATTGGTTCCACGCGGTCGCGTTCGCGTTGATCGTGGGGGGTATTCTGGTCTCGTCGCGCCGCGGTTAGCCAACGGCGCGGGCGATCAATGCATCGTCCCCATCGCCGGCAGCAGGATGCGGTAGAGCTGGATCACCGCCGGGCCCATGAGCACCAGCATCAGCGACGGGAAGATGAAGAAGATCAGCGGGAACAGCAGCTTCAGCCCGATCTTCGCGGCGGCTTCCTCGGCGCGCTGCTTGCGCCGGGTGCGCAGCATGTCGGAGTGCACGCGCAGCGAGGCCGCGATGCTGGTGCCGAAGCGCTCGGCCTGGCTGATCATGGTGACGAAGCCGTCGACCTCGTCCACGCCCGTGCGTATCGCCAGGTTGCGCAGCGCGCGCTCGCGGTCCGCGCCGGCGCGCAGCTCCAGGTTCACCAGGCGCAGTTCCTCGCACAGCGCCGGGCTCTTGAACTGCATGTCGTCGGCCACGCGCACCAGCGCCGCCTCGGTGCCCAGGCCCGCCTCGACGCACACGGTCATCAGGTC
>DATFAY010000328.1:0-3493 GCA_035254085.1 Piscinibacter sp. | reverse complement strand
CTCGCCGGCGCCCGGCTTGCCGCCTTGCAGGCCGAGCTGGAACATCTTCATGCTGTCGCTCAGCGACTGGCTCTCGGCCAGCTTCTTGTGCATGGCGTCGCGCGAGGCCGCGCTGCCCAGGTGCGTGAGACCGGTGCCGGTGACGAGGCAGTGCGCGTCGTCCGGGTGCGTGAGCGGCGGCAGCAGGCGGCCCTCGGCGGCCAATGGCGCGTAGTCGATCGGAGCATCGCGGCGCGCGCGCTCGACCACGCCGGCGAGTGAAGCCTGCTCGGCGATGGCGATCTGCGCCAGCGCGCGCACCGAGGGCGCCTCGGCCAGTGGATGCACGTGCGTTCCATCGGCGTCGATCAGGCCGACCCGCGGGCGGCCGTCGCTTGTCTTGAACTGGATCAGCAGCATGGTGTGGCGATGCTTCAGTGGGAGTGCCGGGCGACGGCCGCGCCGCGGCAGCCGACCAGGAAGTCGAGATCGCAGCCCTCGTCGGCCTGCAGCACGTGGTCGACATACAGGCGCTGGTAGCCGCCGTCCGAGCGCGCCGGCTGCAGGCGGGTGGTGGCCAGGCGATCGGCGAGCTCGGCGTCGGAGACGTCCAGGTGCAGCCGGCCCGCGTCGCAGTCGAGCTCGATCCAGTCGCCGTTGCGCACGGCGGCCAGTGGCCCGCCGGCGGCGGCCTCGGGGGCCACATGCAGCACCACCGTGCCGTAGGCGGTGCCGCTCATGCGCGCATCGGAGATGCGCACCATGTCCTTCACGCCCTGGCGCAGCAGCTTGGGCGGCAGGCCCATGTTGCCGACCTCGGCCATGCCCGGATAGCCCTTGGGGCCGCAGTTCTTCATCACCAGCACCGAGCTGGCATCGACCTCGAGCGATTCGTCGCCGATGCGGGCCTTGTAGTCCTCGAAGTCCTCGAAGACGACCGCGCGCCCGCGGTGCTTGAGCAACTCGGGCGAGGCCGCCGAGGGCTTGAGCACCGCGCCGCGCGGCGCGAGGTTGCCGCGCAGGATGCGGATGCCGCCGTCGGCGATCAGCGGCTTGTCCAGCGGGCGGATCACCTCGTCGTTGTAGTTGGGCGCCTCGCGCACGTTGTCCCACAGGCTGCGGCCGTTGACCGTGAGGGCGTCGGGGTGGGGCAGCAGGCCGTGCTCGCCGAGCCGGCGCAGCACGGCGGGGAGCCCGCCCGCGTAATAGAACTCCTCCATGAGGAAGCGGCCCGAGGGCATGAGGTCGACGATGGTCGGCGTGTTGCGCCCCAGGCGGGTCCAGTCCTCGAGCTCCAGCGGCACGCCGATGCGCCCGGCGATCGCCTTCAGGTGGATGACCGCGTTGGTCGACCCGCCGATGGCGGCGTTGGTGCGGATCGCGTTCTCGAACGCGGCACGCGTGAGGATCTTCGACAGCGTGAGCCCTTCGAGCGCCATCTCGACGATGCGCATGCCCGACATGTGCGCCAGCACGTAGCGGCGCGAATCGACGGCCGGAATGGCGGCGTTGTGCGGCAGCGAGGTGCCCAGCGCCTCGGCCATGCACGCCATCGTCGAGGCCGTGCCCATGGTGTTGCAGGTGCCGGCCGAGCGTGACATGCCCGATTCGGCCGACAGGAACTGGTGCAGGTTGATCTCACCCGCCTTGAGCGACTCGTGCAGCTGCCACACCGCGGTGCCGGAGCCGATGTCGCGGCCTTCGAGCTTGCCGTTGAGCATGGGGCCGCCGGTCACCACGATCGCCGGCACGTCGCAGCTGGCCGCGCCCATCAGCAGCGCCGGCGTGGTCTTGTCGCAGCCCACCAGCAGCACCACCGCGTCGATCGGGTTGCCTCGCACCGCTTCTTCCACGTCCATCGCGGCCAGGTTGCGCGTGAGCATGGCGGTGGGCCGCAGGTTCGATTCGCCGTTGGAGAAGACCGGGAACTCGACCGGAAAGCCGCCGGCCTCGTACACCCCGCGCTTGACGTGTTCGGCGATCTGGCGGAAGTGCGCGTTGCACGGCGTCAGCTCCGACCAGGTGTTGCAGATGCCGATGATGGGCTTGCCCTGGAACTCGTGGTCCGGGATGCCCTGGTTCTTCATCCAGCTGCGGTACATGAAGCCGTTCTTGTCGGCAGTACCGAACCATTCGGCCGAGCGCAGCTTCTTGCCGTCGCGCATGTCGTCTCCTGTCGCATGCCGCTCGGAAGGGAGTGCGTGAGCAGCAGGGCGAGAGACTACGGGGATCGGCGATATCTATCCAATGAACTCTTGGGCGGATGAGATACGCATATCGACATGGCTGGGCCGCCGCGCCTCAACCCGCGAAGCGGTGCGGCGCGCAACCGACCGCGTCGGTCGGCACGGCGAACAAGGCACCCGCCAGCGGCTGCGCGGCGCGTTGCGCCTCGGTGAGCTCGCCGGCGGCGGTGCTCACGTACAGGGTCGTGAGGTCGGCGCCGCCGAAAGCGACGTTGGTGACGTTGGAGGCCGGCAGCGCGATGCGCGCGAGCTCGCGCCCGTCGTCCGGCGCGTGGCAGGTGACGCAGCCACCCGCCCAGTGCGCGATCCACAGCCGGCCGTCGCGGTCGGTCGTCATGCCGTCGGGGTAGCCGTCGCCCTTGCGAAGGCGCAGCCACACCCGCGGGTTGCACACGCGGCCGCTGGCCGCATCGAAATCGGCGGCGTGGATGTAATTGCGCGCGGTGTCGTTGAGCCAGATCGTGCCGCCATCGCGCGACCAGGCGGGCCCATTGCACACCGGGAATTCAGCGGCCCAGGCGCATTCGATTGTCGTGCCGGCACCGCTCGCCGCGACGCGGTAGAGCGAACCGGTGGGCGCGACGCAGTCGCGATCCATGGTGCCCGCCCAGAAGCGCCCCATCGCGTCGCACTTGCCGTCATTGAATCGGTTGTTCGCGTGCTGCGGCTCGGGCTCGTGCAGCATCTGCACGCGGCCGCTGTCGGGATCGAAGAAGGCGACGCCGGTGCGCAGCGCGACGATCAACGCCTGGCCGCCCGCGCGTTCGGCCACTGCGCTGATCGTGTCGGGCAAGCGCCATTCGTCGCGCTGGCCGGTGGGCACATGCAGCCGCATCAGCCGCTGGCCATGGATGTCGACCCAGTACATCGACTGTCGATCCGGTGACCAGCACAGGCCCTCGCCGAGCAACGCGCCCGCGGGCCACACCGGCTCGGGGGTGCCGCAGCGCGGCACGTCGAAGCGGCCTGGATCACGTGCGATGGAGTTCATCATGGGTGGTGAGCGACGCGCGCGAACGGCCGCCGTTGCTTGACGCGCGGCATCGTATCAAGGCACAGTGATATGGGAAATATACACAGACAAGCATGGCTCGATCTGCGTATTGCAATCACATCCGAGGAGACCTCACGTGCCGACCATGCGCACCATCGACACCAGCACACTGGCCCGATTCCCCAGCCTGAAGGGCCGCACGGTGTTCGTCACCGGCGGCGGCAGCGGGATCGGCGCCTCCATCGTCAAGGCGTTCGCGTTGCAGGGCGCGCGC
>DATFAY010000327.1:0-3598 GCA_035254085.1 Piscinibacter sp. | reverse complement strand
TTGGAGATGCCGGGGAACTGCAGCGCGCGGTCCATCTCGGCGATCAGCTTGTCGGTGGTCATGCCGGCGCGCCACTGGTCCTGCGGCTTGAGGTTGATGACCGTCTCGAACATCTCCACCGGCGCCGGGTCGGTGGCGGTGTTGGCGCGCCCGGCCTTGCCGTACACCGAGCTCACTTCGGGGAAGCTCTTGATGATCTTGTCCTGCGTCTGCAGCACCTCGGCGGCCTTGGTGATCGACATGCCCGGCAGCGAGGCCGGCATGTACAGCAAGGTGCCCTCGTTGAGCGTGGGCATGAACTCGGTGCCCAGGCGCGACGCGGGAATCATCGACACCGCCATCACGACCAGCGCGGCGGCGATGGTGGCCTTCTTCCAGCGCATCACGCCCGCGATGATCGGACGGTAGATCCAGATCAGGAAGCGGTTGACCGGGTTCTTCGCCTCGGGCATGACGCGCCCGCGGATGAACAGCATCATCAGCACCGGCACCAGCGTCACCGACAGCAGCGCCGCACCGGCCATCGAGAAGGTCTTGGTGTAGGCCAGCGGCGAGAACAGTCGCCCTTCCTGCGACTCCAGCGTGAACACCGGCAGGAACGACACCGTGATGATGAGCAGCGAGAAGAACAGCGCCGGCCCGACCTCGCGGCAGGCGGCGAGCATGGCCTCCGCGCGCTCGGCCATGCCGTGCTCCGGTGGCAGCCGCTCGATGTGCTTGTGCGCGTTCTCGATCATCACGATCGCGGCGTCGACCATCGCGCCGATGGCGATCGCGATGCCGCCCAGGCTCATCAGGTTGGAGTTCATGCCCAGCAGGCGCATCGCGATGAAGGCGATCAGCACGCCCACCGGCAGCATGAGGATCGCCACCAGCGCCGAGCGCACGTGCAGCAGGAAGATCACGCACACCGCGGCGACGATCAGGCTCTCCTCGGTCAGCGTGCGCTCCAGCGTGGCGATGGCGCGGTGGATGAGGTCGGAGCGGTCGTACACCGGCTCGACCGCCACCCCCGGCGGCAAGCCGGCCGAGATCTCGGCCACCTTGGCCTTGAGGTTGCCGATCACCTCCAGCGCGTTCTGCCCGTAGCGCGCCATCGCGATGCCGGAGACCACCTCGCCCTCGCCGTTCAGCTCGGCCAGGCCGCGGCGTTCGTCGGGCGCGAGCTCGACCCGCGCGACGTCGCGGATCAGCACCGGCGTGCCGCGGTCGCTCTTGACCACCAGCATCTCGATGTCGCCCTTGCCGCGCAGGTAGCCCTTGCCGCGCACCATGTACTCGGTCTCGGCCATCTCGACCACGCGCCCGCCGACGTCGCGATTGGAGTCGCGGATCACCTGCGACACCCGCGCCAGCGGAATGCCGTAGGTGCGCAGCTTGATCGGGTCGACGGTGACCTGGTAGGTCTGCACGAAGCCGCCGATCGAGGCGACCTCGGCCACGCCGTGTGCCTTGGTGAGCTGGTAGCGCACGTACCAGTCCTGGATCGAACGCAACTCGGCGAGCGTCTTGTTCTTGGCCAGCAAGGCGTACTGGTAGACCCAGCCGACGCCGGTGGCGTCCGGGCCGAGCGCCGGCGTCACGCCCTTGGGCAGCCGGCCCGAGGCGAAGTTGAGGTACTCGAGCACGCGGGTGCGCGCCCAGTAGATGTCGGTGCCGTCCTCGAAGATCACGTAGACGAAGGACGCGCCGAAGAACGAGAAGCCGCGCACCACCTTCGACTTGGGCACGCCCAGCATCGCGGTGGTGAGCGGGTACGTCACCTGGTCCTCCACCACCTGCGGCGCCTGGCCGGGGTACTCGGTGTAGACGATGACCTGCACGTCCGACAGGTCGGGCAGCGCGTCCAGCGGCGTCTTCAGCACCGCCAGCACGCCGCCGACGACGATGAACACCGTGGCGAGCAGCACGAGGAACGGGTTCTTGCCCGACCACTGGATGATCCTGGCCAGCATGTCGATGCCTCCTTACGGGCCGGCGCGGCGCTGCGCCGCGGGCTCGATCGAGGTGATGACCCATTCGCCCGGCTGCCGCTCGACGAACTCGAACGCCACCGGGGCGCCGGGCTTGAGGCCTTGCAGCAGGCCGGCATGCGCGACCTTGAACTCCATCGTCATCGCCGGCCACCCGAGCGTGGCGATCGCGCCGTGGTTGAGCGTGACGCTGCCGGCCTGGGCGTCGATCGCCTCGACCTTGCCCTGCCCGCGGTGCCCGACCGCGGCCGACGACGATGCCGCCGCCGCGGGTGCCGCACCCGGCGCGCCCAGCCCGCCGATCGCGGCCTTGAGGTTGCTCTCGGCATCGATCAGGAAGTTGGCCGCGACCACCACCTGCTCGCCCTCGCGCACGCCGCTGCGCACCTCGACGTAGTTGTCGCTGCGCGCCCCGGTCTGCACCTCACGGGGCTCGAAGCGCCCTTCCTTGACCTGCACCAGCACGATGCGGCGCGTGCCGCTGTCGATCACGGCGGAGTCGGGCACCGTGAGCACCGGTGCCTTGCCGCCCACCGCCATGTCGACCTGCACGAACATCGCCGGCTTGAGCAGCAGCCCGGGGTTGGCGAGCTCCACGCGCACCGGCACCGAGCGGGTCTCGGCCTTCAGCGTCGGGTAGACGTAGGTGATGGTGCCGTCGAACAGCTTGCCCGGATAGGCGTCGACCGTCACCCTCGCCTTCGCGCCGGGCTTGACCAGCGCGATGTCCTGCTCGAACACGTCGGCGATCACCCAGACGGCGGACAGGTCCGTCACCTGGTACAGGGCCTCGCCCGGCATGAAGCGCATGCCCTGCAGTGCCTTCTTCTCGGTCACGATGCCCGAGGCCGGCGAGCGGAAGGTCACCGTGCGCCGCGCCTCGCCGGTGGCCACCAGCGCCGACAGGTCCTGCGGCGAGAGGTCCCAGTTGCGCAGCCGCGCCAGGCTCGCATCGGCCAGCTGCTTCATGCCGGCGTCGTCGCCGCCGGCGTCCTTCATCGCGCGCAGCCCTTGCACCGCGATCGCGTATTCGCGCTGGGCGGACACCATCTCGGGGCTGTAGACCTCGAACAGCGGCTGTCCCTTGCCGACCGGCTGGCCGGTGACGTTGACCATCAGCCGCTCGACGTAGCCCTCGAACTTGGGCGTGACGGCGTACACCCGCCGCTCGTCGGGCTCGACCCGGCCCGCGGCGCGCACCGACTTGCCCAGGCTGCGCAGGCTCGCGGCCTCGGTGCGCACGCCCAGCTTCTGGACCTTCTCGGTGCTGATGCGGATCTGGTTCGAGCCTTGGGGCGCGCCGCCCGACTCGTCCTCGCCCTCGTAGACCGCGATGTAGTCCATGCCCATCGGGTCTTTCTTGGGCGTGGGCGAGGTATCGGCCAGGCCCATGGGATTGCGGTAATACAGCAGCTTGCGCGGCTTGGGCGCGTCCGCGGACGGCGTGCCGGCATTCGTGTGGGCAGCGGCCGCGACGCCGTGGTTGCGCGCGCCCAGCCAGTAGCCACCGGCGCCGACGGCGCACAGCAGCGCGATGACGGTCAAGGACGACGATGCTTTCACAGGTCTTCTCCCACGATGCGTTCGATCTCGGCCAGGCGCATCTGCGCCTCGACCTGTGCTTT
>DATFAY010000326.1:0-3001 GCA_035254085.1 Piscinibacter sp. | reverse complement strand
GACCTGGTGCTCGACGGCAAGGTGCAGATCGCACCCTTCGTCGAGACGCACCCGCTCGACGAGATCAACCACGTGTTCGAGGCGGTGCACCGGCGCGACATCCGCAAGCGCGTGGTGCTGGTCCCGAGCTGAGCCCGCCTGGCTGCATTCCAACGAGGAGATCCGATGAACGCCCCCGAGACTCTCAACCGTTTGCTCGAGTTCAAGAACCACGACCTGGTCGACGACACGGCCAAGCCCGGCGTGCGCTACGAGAAGCGCCCGGCGCGCAAGCCCGACGGCAGCGTGGTGGCGGGCCTGTACAACGCCTGGATCACGCTGGACAACCCGGCGCAGTACAACTCCTACACCACCGACATGGTGAAGGGCGTGATCCTCGCGCTGCGCGCCGCATCGAATGCGCGCGACGTGAACTGCATCGTCTTCACCGGCGCGGGCGACAAGGCCTTCTGCACCGGCGGCAACACCAAGGAGTACGCCGAGTACTACGCCGGCCAGCCTCAGGAATACCGCCAGTACCTGCGCCTGTTCAACGACATGGTGTCGGCGCTGCTCGCGGCCGACAAGCCGGTGATCTGCCGCGTCAACGGCATGCGCATCGGCGGCGGCCAGGAAATCGGCATGGCCTGCGACTTCTCGGTCGCGCAGGACCTCGCGCGCTTCGGGCAGGCCGGCCCGAAGCACGGCTCGGCGCCGATCGGCGGCGCCACCGACTTCCTGCCGGTGATGGTGGGCGCCGAGCGCGCGATGGCCGCGTGCGTGCTGTGCGAGCCGTTCTCGGCGCACAAGGCCTACCAGATGGGCATCCTCACCGACATCGTGCCCGCCCTCAAGGTCGACGGCCACTTCGTCGCCAACCCGCTGGTCGAGACGCAGCGCGCCTTCGACGAGTACGGGCGCAACTTGTACGGCGAGCCCAAGACCGGCGACGCCGCCAAGGAGGCCAAGGCGCTGATGGCCCGCGGCACCGTGGACCTGTCGCTGCTCGACGCGAAGGTCGAGGAGCTGTGCGCCAAGATCCTGCTCACCTTCCCCGAGTGCACGCTCAAGACCATCGAGGAGCTGCGCAAGCCCAAGCTGGAGACCTGGAACCGCAACAAGGAAGGCTCGCGCGCCTGGCTGGCGCTGAACATGATGACCGAGGCGCGCGCGGGCTTCACCGCCTTCAACGAGGGCACCAAGGACGACCGCGAGGCGGACTTCGTCTCGTTGCGCCAGCAGCTGGCCGCGGGCACCAGCTGGGTCGGGCCGCTGCACGACTCGATCCAGCCCAAGAGCAACAAGAACAAGCGCTGAGCCATGGCCACCCCTTCGCCCGCGCGGGTCTGGCTGGAGCACGACGGCGCGCTGCTGCGCCTGCGGCTCGCGCGGCCCAAGGCCAACCTGGTCGACGCCGAGATGATCGCCGCGCTGCACGGCGCGCTCGCGCAGCATCGTGACCACGCGGCGTTGCGCGGCGTGCTGCTCGACGCCGAGGGCACGCACTTCAGCTTCGGCGCGAGCGTGGAGGAACACCTGCCGGCGCAGTGCGCGCAGATGCTGGCTTCGCTGCACGCGCTGGTCCTGGCGATGCTGGAGTTCCCGGCGCTGGTGCTGGTGGCCGTGCGCGGCCAGTGCCTGGGCGGCGGGCTCGAGCTCGCGCTCGCGGGCGGGCCGATCTTCGCGGCGCCGGGCGCGCAGTTCGGCCAACCCGAGATCAAGCTCGGCGTGTTCGCACCCGCGGCATCGGTGCTGCTGCCCTACCGCGTGGCGCAGCCGGTGGCCGAGGAACTGCTCTTCACCGGCCGCAGCATGCCGGCCAGCGAGGCCGCGGTGATGGGCCTGGTGCAGGTGCTGGCCGAAGACCCCGAGGCCGCGGCGCTCGCGTGGTTCGAGCAGCACCTCAAGGACAAGAGCGCGGCCGCGCTGCGCTGCGCGCTGGCCGCCGCGCGCGGCCAGATGCTGGCCGACGTGCGCCGCCGGCTGGGCGAGGTCGAGCGCCTGTACCTCGATCGCCTGATGAAGACCCACGACGCCAACGAAGGCCTGGCCGCCTTCCTGGCCAAGCGCCCTGCCCTCTGGACCCACCACTGACGGAGCCTGCGATGACCCCACTCTCACCGGTGCAGCAGATCGTCGAGCGCTGCCAGCAGCTGTTCGAGGACCTCGACTTCGGCGCGGTCAAGCAATGGAAGGCGGAGGTGCCCGGCCGCAAGGCGATCGGCTACATGCCGGTGTACGTGCCGCGCGAGCTGATCCATGCGGCGGGCATGCTGCCGGTGGGCATCCTCGGCGGCGGCGACGCGCTGGAAGTGATCCAGGGCGACGCCTACTACCAGAGCTACATCTGCCGCATCCCGCGCTCGACCATCGAGCTGGGCCTCACCGGCCGGCTCGACTGCATGGACGGCATGCTGTTCCCCTCGATCTGCGACGTGATCCGCAACCTCTCGGGCATGTGGCAGATCCTGTTCAAGGACAAGTACGTCCGCTACATCGACGTGCCGCAGAACTACGTCGACTCGATCGGCGGCAACTTCTACGTGCAGGAGATGCAGGCGCTGCGCGAGGACCTGGGCAGGCTGCGCGGCGCGCCGATCACCGACGACGAGCTCAACGCCTCGATCCGCATCTACAACGACAACCGCGCCGCGATCCGCGAGCTCTACACCTACCGCGCGAGCAAGCCGTGGCAGGCGCCGACCTCCGAGGTCTACCTGCTGCTGCGCGCGGGCATGGTGCTGCCGCCCGAGGAGCACACGACGCTGGTGCGCCAGTACCTCGCCGCCACCGACGCGGTGGCGCGGCCCAAGCGCGACAACGCGCGGGTGGTGATCAACGGATCGTTCTGCGAGCAGCCGCCGTTGGCGCTCATCAAGTCGATCGAGATGTCGGGCTGCTACATCGTCGACGACGACTTCATGCTGGTCACGCGCTGGCTGCTCGACGACGTGCCCGCCGACGCCGACCCGCTGCGCGAGCTCTCCAAGGCCTTCCTGCACCGCTCGGCGTCCACCGCCGC
>DATFAY010000325.1:0-8808 GCA_035254085.1 Piscinibacter sp. | reverse complement strand
TACCTGCTGCACCAGTTCCTGTCGCCGATCGCGAACCATCGCGACGACGCCTACGGCGGCTCGCTCGAGAACCGCATGCGCTTCCCGATCGAGGTGTTCGACGCGGTGCGCGAGGCCTTCCCCGCCGGGCGGCCGGTGTGGATGCGCATCTCGGCCACCGACTGGGTGCCCGACGGCTGGGACATCGAGGGCACCATCGCGCTGTCGAAGGCCTTGAAGGCGCGCGGCTGCGCGGCGATCCATGTCACCACCGGCGGCGTCTCGCCGCGGCTGCCGGTGGGCGTGCGGCTGTCGGCCACCGACTGGGTCGAGGGCGGCTGGGACCTGTCGCAAAGCATCGCCTTCGCTCAGGCCCTCAAGGCCCGCGGCGCCGACTTCGTCGATGTGTCCAGCGGCGGCATTTCGCCGCTGCAGCAGATCCCGCTCGGTCCCGGCTACCAGGTGCCGTTCGCCGAGCGCATCCGCGCCGACGCGGCGCTGCCGGTGATGGCGGTGGGACTCATCACCACCGCGGCGCAGGCCGAGGGCATCGTCGCCAGCGGCAAGGCGGACCTGGTGGCGCTGGCGCGCGCCATGCTCTACGACCCGCGCTGGCCCTGGCACGCCGCGGCCGAGCTCGGTGCGCAGGTCGAGGCGCCCCCGCAGTACCTGCGCGCCCAGCCGCGCGAGCTCAAGCAGCTGTTCGTCGCCGGCCCGTCGGGCACCTGACGGCGCGCCGGCTCAGTGGCCGGTGCCAGCCAGAATCGGGAACAGCTTGGTCAGCCCGTCGGCCAGCAGTTCCACCGCCAGCGCGGCCAGGATCAAGCCCATCAGCCGCGTCATGATGTTGATGCCGGTGCGGCCCAGCACCTTGGCGATGCGGCTGGACGCCGAAAACGCGAGAAAGGTCGCCGCCGCCACCACCACGCCGTAACCGACCAGCACCGCCAGCTGCCACCAGTGGCGCGTCTTGTCGGCGTAGATGACCATCGTCGAGATGGTCGCCGGCCCGGTGAGCAGCGGGATGGTGAGCGGCACCACCGCGATGCTGGCGCCGGCGTCGCGCTTGGTCTCGCCCTCGGCCACGTCTTCCTGGCGGCCCTCGGCGGGTTGCGCGTTGAGCATCTGGATCGCCGAGATCAGCAGCAGCGTGCCGCCGCCGACCTGGAACGACGCGAGCGAGATGCCGAAGAACTCGATGATCTTCAGGCCCGCCACCGCCGACAGCGCGATCACGAGGAACGCGCTGAAGCTGCTCACCCGGATCGTGCGCTGGCGCTCCTGGGGCGTGAGGTCCTGCGTGAAATGAATGAAGAACGGCACCACGCCGATCGGGTTGACGATGGCGAGCAACGCGATCAGCGGCTTGAGCAGGTCCATGCGCAGCTCACTGCGCCGGCGGGCGGCCCAGCGGCTTGCCGTTGACCAGCATCTGGCCCTTCTCGAAACTGAACTCGGTGGCGAGCATGTCGCCGTCGCGCACCACGAAGCCGTCGCCGGTCATCTTGGCGAGCATCACCTCGGCCATGTCGGCCTGTGCCGCGGGATCGGCCGGCCCCTGTGCGTTCGCGCCGAAGCGCAGCATCGCGGCCTGCGCCCAGGCGAGCGGCAGCCGGGCGCGGCCGCGGAAGTGCGCCTTGCCGCCGAGCAGCGCGGCCAGCGGCAGCTTGGCGTCCTCCGGCGTCACGCCCTCCATGCCGACCGCGTACGACAGCTCGGCGCGCCGGCCCCCCGACTCCACCGCCAGCTTGTCCAGCGCATATTCGGGGTTGTAGGGCAGCAAGGCGACGAGGTCCTGCTGCATCTCGGCCAGCATGACCTGCGGCGAGATCGCCTGCTTCATGTCGCAGGTGGCCGCGCTCATGTCCATCAGCCGCTGCATGAGCCTCTCGTAGCTCGGCGCATGCAGGCGCTTGACCGACGCCTGCAGCTCGATCTTGTCGAGCTTGACGTCGTTGACGGTGCCTTGCGCCGTGAACCGCGCCACGCCGTCGAGCAGCGCCTTGTCGAGCCGGTTGTCGCTGCTGAAGTGCAGGTCGTGCAGCGCGAGCTTGAGCGGCGGCATCGATGCGTCCTGCGGCGTGACGCTCATCTCCATGGCCGCCATGTCGCCTTCGCCCTTGCCGGGGCGCGCCCACATCGCGCCGCCGCCCAGTTCGCCGTGCATGCGCGCGCCGGCCAGCCGCATTTCCATCGCCATGCGCGCGTCATGCACGCCCAGCGTGAAGCCCGGCATGCTGAACTCGTACTGCAGCACCCCGCCGCGGTCGCGCAGCGAGCCGGTGATGCCCTGGAAGGCCAGCTGCTGGCCTTCGGGGCCGGTGGACTTGAACTGCGGCATCGCGAAACGGGTGTCGCTGGCGCCGTCGAAGCCGACCAGGGTGTGCGCGCTGAAAGGCGCCTGGTTGCCGATCAACGCGCTCAGCTGCTTGCGAGCGGCCTCGGGCAGCAGCACTTCGGTGTCGACCGCGACAGCCCCGATGCCGGCCAAGCCGGGCAAGGGGCCATGCTGCACGCGCTGCCGCAAGGTCAGCAACAGCGGCGCTGCGGCACCGCCGGGATTCGCCGCCTCGCAGCCGAACTGCAAGGTGACCGTGTGGGTGGCGCCGAAGAGCCCCCGGTCGTAGTGCTGCTCCAGCACCTTGATCATCGGCCACTGCGCCTGCCAGGCCAGTGGCGCCGCCTGCAGGCGCTTCTTCGCCTGTGCGCCGGTCAGCGCCGCACCGCCGACCACGGCGATGCCGGCCAGCGCCACCACCGCGACAGCGGCGATCAGGGGTTTCTTCATGGTGTCCTCTCTCCTCGGTATCTTCTTGGTGCGTCGACGCAGTGTAGTGAACGCCGATCGAGACGCGGCTCGATCTCACCCCGCGATCGAGCGCAGGTAGCGCAGGCCGGCTGCCGCGCGCGGCCCGTACCAGCTCACGAGTTCGCCGTCGATCAGTCGCGCTCGCGCCTGCGGGCACAGCTGCCGTGCCGAGTCGAGGTGTGCCTCGGTGAAGCGGTACGGCTCCGAACTCAGCAGCACCTGTTGCACTTGCGCCAGCCAGGGCTCGTCGCCTCGCAGCACCGGATAGCGCGCCGCGCCGTGGTGGCCGCCGACGGCCTCGGGCAGGGTGCGCCAGTTCACGCAGGCGAGCATGCGCGAGATGTAGGTGTCGCGCGCGACCGTCATCCACGGCTCGCGCCAGATGAGGTACAGCACCTGCTGCGGCGCGTGCTCGCCGGCGCGGGTCAGCTGGAATTCCCGCTCGAATTCGTCGCGCAGCGCAGCGGCTTTCGCACGCACGCCGGGCAGTTCGCCGAAGGCCTGCACCAGCTGGTCGATCAGCGCGAGGTTGTCCCGCGGCGCAAGCGGATGCGTGACGATCAGCTCGGGTCGCTCTCGAGCCGGCCAGGCGCGAATCGCCTCGATCGTCTCGAGCCGGTTCTCGTCGACATTGACCAGCACATGGCTGGGCCGCGCGGCGCGCAGCTTCTCCAGGTCGACGTCCTTCGTGCCGCCGACCTTGGGAATGCGGCGCACCGCGTCGGCCGGGTGGACGCAAAAGCCGGTGCGCGCCACGACATGGTCGCCCAGGCCGAGGGCGATCACGAGCTCGGTGAGGCTGGGCACCAGGCTGGCGATGCGCGCCATCTCAATGCGGCGGGTCCTGCATCGCCAGGTACACCGAGCAGGTGCCGCGCAGGTAGACCAGGCCCGGCAACACGAGCGCCAGCGCGAACACCACGCCCCCGCCGACCAGCGCCGCCGCGGCGTGGCCGGTCGAGCCGGCCGGCGCGCCGGCCGCGCCGAGGCTGCGCAGCCCGTGCCCGAAGAGGCCCGCCATCAGCTCCTGCGGCGGCACGTCGACGCCGACGATGACCACGCCGAGCTGCGCGATGACGCGCCCGCCGGTCACGACCACGAAGGTGACGAGCGCCCCGACGGCGCCGGTGAGCAGGCTGACCGCCGCCATCAGCAGCGCGACGCCGACCAGCCGATGACGCACCCAGCCGGCGAGCTGGCGCACCGTCGGCCACACGCCGGCGCCGGCCCACACCGAGGGCGCGGCCAGCGGCACCACGACCGCGACCATGGCCAGCGACACGATGCCCACGCTCACCACCCCCACGGGCACCACCAGCCCGAAGAGCAAGGGGCCGATCACCGGGCCGCTCACGCTCACGCGGCACAGCCACAACAGGCCCAGCAGCACGGCGGCGAACGCCGCGCCGCCGAGCAGCATCGTGGCCAGCACCAGCAGCAGCCGGTGTGCGCAGAGCAGCGAGGCGCGCAGCGCATCGCCCAGCTCGCGCACCGGGCCGCCGCGCGCTTCGTCCATCACCAGGATGCCCGCCGCATTGCCGCCATAGAAGGCGACGAAGAACGCCGCACCCGCCTGGACGGGGCCCCAGCGGGTCGCGCCGGCCGCGAGCGAGCTCTCCGCCATCGCCATCAGCAGCCCGGCGCCGGCGAACGTGGTGAGAAGCACGTACAGCGCGCGCAGATTGCGCAGCGCCTCCACGCTGCCCAGCACGAGGTTCAAGGCGTCAAGCGGTCGGTGCGTGGGCATGTCGAAGGGGGTATCTCGGGAACCCTGGAAACTGCGGCGCATGATATCGGCCGGCGTCGGAGTTAAGGGTTTGCACGAGGTGAAGGCCTGTGCTTTTTACCGCCGGCGCCGGAGCGGGGCTGTGGCTTTTACCGGCTACCACAAGCTTCTGCCCGAAAACAACACTTTATGTTGCGCGGCTTTGCGCACGATTTCGCGTTTACTTGATAATGGAAATTCCCGTGTTAGGTAGCAGCGCCTTTGCTTGAATGGTTCAGGATAGGTTGAAGCTCCACAGGACTGGGTATTCAGGAAACGAAAGGCGCTCTCGATGGGCAATAAACTGTACGTGGGCAACCTTGCCTACAGCGTTCGCGACGACGATCTCCAACAAGCCTTCGCGCAATTCGGCACCGTGGCCTCGGCCAAGGTGATGATGGACCGCGACACGGGCCGCTCGAAGGGCTTCGGCTTCGTCGAAATGGGTTCGGACGCCGAAGCTCAATCCGCCATCAACGGCATGAACGGCCAGGCCCTCGACGGTCGCGCGCTGGTCGTCAACGAGGCCCGCCCGCGCGAGGAGCGTCCGGGTGGCTTCGGCGGCGGCGGCGGCAGCCGCGGTGGCTTCGGCGGCGGTGGCGGCGGCCGCTCCGGTGGCGGCGGCTACGGTGGTGGTGGTGGCGGCGGCTATGGTGGCGGCGGCGGTGGCCGCTCCGGTGGCGGCGGCTACGGCGGCGGTGGTGGCCGCTCGGGCGGCGGCTACGGCAGCGGCGGCGGTGGCCGCGGCGGCTACTGAGCCTTCTTGCCGACGGCCCTCGCGGCCGTCCTCCGCAAGGATCCCCAAGAAGCGGTGGTGCCTCGGCCCACCGCTTTTTTCATGGCGATTCGCGGACTGCGCGCTGCGCCTTCACTGCCCTTGGCGGCGCTTGCGCGGCCGGCCGGCGAGCAGGCGGTCGAAGATCGCGTTGGGCAGGAGCCGCAGCAACCGTGCCACGACCCCCATCTGCCACGGGATGACACGAAAGCGCGCGCCGCGCGTGATCGCGTCGAAGGCCTTGTCCGCGAAGGCGTCGGCGGACATCAGGAAGGGCATCGCGTAGCGGTTGCGGCTGGTGAGCGGCGTGTCGACGTAGCCCGGCACGACGGTCACGACCTTCACGCCGAAAGGCTGGCATTCGCCGCGCAGGCTCTCGCAATAACTGATGACGGCCGCCTTGCTCGAGCAGTAGGCGCCGTGGCCGGGCAATCCGCGGATGCCGGCGACGCTGGCGATGCCCACGAGCCGGCCGCTGCGCCGCTCGCACATCGCGCGCACGAACGGCTGGAACGTGGCGGCCATGCCGATGTTGTTGGTCTCGTAGGTCGCGCGCATGACCTCCAGGTCCTCGAGCACCGCGGTATCGATCCCGATGCTGATGCCGGCGTTGGCGATCACCACGTCGGGCAGGCCCTGGGTCGCGAGGCAGTCGCGGCCGGCGGCGGTGATGGCCGCGACGTCGCGCACGTCGGCCGCATGGATCGCCACGCGCCCCGGGTCCATGCCCTGCGCCTCGGTCCACTGGCGCAGTTCGGCCCCGCGCCGCGCCACCAGCGCGAGCCGGTAGCCGGCGCGATAGAAGCGCGCCGCCATCGCCTGGCCGATGCCGCTGGACGCGCCGGTGATGAAGACGAGCGGCGCCGCGGCGGCGTTCATCGGCCCGCTCCCGGACCCACCGGCGGGAAGGTCGCGGTGACGCGGCCCTTGAGCTCGACCACGCGCGCGAGGTTGTCGTAGGTCATGGCGTCGGCGTGGATCTCGGTACGGCCGCGCGTGATCGTCACCGGCAGGTGCGACTGCACGCGCTCGGTGTCGAGGAAGGCGTGCAGGAAATCGCCGCGAAACTCCACCGGCTCCTCGCCCGCGGGGCCCTGGCGCACCACGTGGGCGCCGCCTTGCAGCTGCACTTCGGTGCCGTCGCCGTTGGACAAGGCAGTGCGCGCGCTGGCGCGGGTCACGTGACCGTCGGGCGCGACCGCGCGGATGCGGGCGTTGTCGATCTCCAGCGTGTCGGTGTCCGGGTAGTGGCGCATCAGATCGCCTTCGATCTGCGCGCGCATCGTGCCATCGGCGCCGAAGCGCCGCACCAGGAAGTGCGACATCTGGTAGTCGGGCACGTGCCGCAGCGGGCCGGAGGGCCGCTCGGCCTCGGGCAGGGGCGTGTTCTTCACCAGCCACCAGGTTCCGAGCGCCAGCACGCTCATCAGCAGCAAGGGCAGGTAGGCCGAGGCGAGCTCGATCAGACGCGACCACCATGAGAGGCCGCCGTGCGCCGCTGCGGGCGCCGCGGGCGGGGCCAGCGTCGCGGGTGCCGTCACGGCGCGCGGTCCAGCGTCAGCAGGTGCCCGCGCAGCAGTTCGGCATAGCGGCCGGCCGCGGTGAGCAGCAGGTCGCAGCACTCGCGCGCGGCGCCGTGCCCGCCCTCGGCGCAGGTCACGTGATGCGCCACCGCGCGCGCCTCGACATGCGCGTTGGCGGGCGCGCAGGCGAAGGCGGCGCGGGTCATCAGCGGCAGGTCGGGCCAGTCGTCGCCCATCGCGGCCACGGCGTCCCAGTCGAGCTGCAGCGCGGCCAGCACCCCGGCGGCCGCGGCGAGCTTGTCGTCCGCCCCATAAACGGCGTGCGCGATGCCGAGGTCGGCCACGCGGCGCCGCACCGCGGGCGAATCGCGGCCCGTGATCACCACCGGCGTGATGCCGCCGCGCGCCAGCAGCTTGAGGCCGTGGCCGTCCAGCGTGCTGAAGGCCTTGAACTCCTCGCCGCGCTCGCCGATGTAGATGCGTCCGTCGGTGAGCACGCCGTCGACGTCGAAGATCGCGGCGCGCACGCCCTGGGCCCGCAGCAGCAGCTCGGGGGCGAACGAGAGGGCGGGCTGCAGCGGCGCCGACGCCATCAGATGACCTTCGCGCGCATCAGGTCGTTGGAGTTGAGCGCGCCGATGAGCACGCCATGGGCATCGACCACCAGCACGCTGGTGATGCGGAACTGCTCCATCACGCTGGCCGCGTCCACCGCCAGCGCGTCGGCACGCACCAGGCGCGGATTGGGATGCATCACGTCGCGGGCGGTGAGTCCGCGCAGGTCCAGGCCCTGCTCCAGCAGGCGGCGCAGGTCGCCGTCGGTGAAGATGCCCAGCACATGGCCCTGCGCGTCGACGATCGCGGTCGCACCCAGCCCTTTCTGGGTCATCTCGCGCATCATCTCGATGAAGGGCGTGTGCGGCGGCACCTTGGGCACGGCATCGCCGCCGCGCATCACGTCGTGCACATGGGTGAGCAGCTTGCGCCCGAGCGCGCCGCCGGGGTGCGAGCGCGCGAAGTCCTCTTCGCGAAACCCGCGCGCATCCAGCAGGGCCACCGCCAGCGCATCGCCCAGCGCCATCTGCGCCGTCGTGCTCGCCGTGGGCGCGAGGTTCAGCGGGCAGGCTTCCTCGTCGACCGCGCTGCTGAGCACGATGTCGGCGTGCTGCGCGAGGGTCGACTCGGTGCGCCCGGTCATGGCGACCACCGTCACGCCCAGGCGCTTGATCGCGGGCAGGATGGCCGCCAGTTCGTCGACCTCGCCGGAATTGGAGATCGCCAGCACCACGTCGCCCGGCGTGACCATGCCCAGGTCGCCGTGGCTGGCCTCCGCCGGGTGAACGAACATCGCCGGCGTGCCGGTCGACGCCAGCGTGGCGGCGATCTTGCGCCCGACGTGGCCGCTCTTGCCCATGCCCATCACGACCACCCGGCCGCGGCATTCCAGCATGGCGCCCACGGCGCGCGTGAAGTTCTCGCCCTGGCGCGCCTTCAGCCCGAGCAGCGCCTTGGCCTCGATGTCGAAGGTCTGGTGGGCCAGCTCCAGGGCACGCTGCGCGTCGAAATTTGGTTTTGCTGGCACGGTGCGCCGTCAGTGTCCTTTAGGATGGGACCGATTGTAGGCACCGCCGCCTGCGGCTTGGCGTCAGGCGGCGGCAGCCCGGACCCCCTCGCGCTGCATGGCTTCCACGCTCGAACTCGTCCTGCTCTACCTGGTCGCGGCGGTCGCCGGCGTCGTGCTGTGCCGCCTGGTCAAGCTGCCGCCGATGCTCGGCTACCTGGCGGTGGGGATCGTCATCGGCCCCAACGCGATGGGCCTGGCCAAGGGCTCGCCCGGCCTGCAGTACCTGGCCGAGTTCGGGGTCGTGTTCCTGATGTTCGTCATCGGGCTCGAATTCAACCTGCCCAAGCTGCGCAGCATGCGCAAGCTGGTGTTCGGCCTGGGCTTGAGCCAGGT
>DATFAY010000324.1:0-3067 GCA_035254085.1 Piscinibacter sp. | reverse complement strand
GTGATCGACAGCGGCCGGCCCTCGGCATGCAGGGGCGCCTCGATCTTGTTCAGCAGCTTGTGCGCGACTTCCTCGACGCTTTCGCGCTGCACGATGTTGGGCAGCAGGACCATGAACTCGTCGCCGCCGAAGCGAGCCACGATGTCGGTGGCGCGCAGCACCGCCGTGATGCGCGAGGCGGCCGTGCGCAGCAGGGTGTCGCCCACCAGGTGGCCGAGCGAGTCATTCACGCGCTTGAAGTGATCGAGGTCGATGAACAGCAGCGCCAGCTGGCCGCCGCCGTCGCGTGCCCCGATCATCATGTGCTCGAGGTACTCCATGAAGGCACTGCGGTTAGGCAGCCCGGTGAGCGTGTCGTGGTGCGCCAGGTGGTGGATGCGCGCCTGCGCCGCGTGCCGGTCGCGCAGGTCGCGCACGATGGTCATGCGCATGCGCTCGCCGTTGCGCAGCATCGTACGCACGATGAACTCGACCGGGACGCGCTGGCCGTGCTTGTCGATCAGCACGCTCTCGTAGGCGGTCTCCTGGCCGGAGGCGATCACCGAGGCCACCTTGGCCACGTGGTCGGGCGCGATGAATTCCAGCGTCTTGCGCCCGAGGATCTCCCCGAGCTCGTAGCCGATGAGCGCGAGCGCCGGCGGATTGGCGTCGGTGACGAAACCGTCCTTGTGGAAGACGATGCCCTCACAGCTGGCCTGCATGAACTTCGCCAGCCGCTCCTCCGACTCGCGCACCGCGTTCTCGGCCAGGCGGTACTTGGTGATGTCGGAGATCAGCACGAAGCAGCCGACCGCTCGGCCGTCGTCGCCGACGTGCGGCAGCAGGTTCACCTCGATGTGGCGAACGCCATCGGCCGTCTGCAGCACACGCTCGTACGCCGCGGGGATGCGCTGCTCCAGCACCCGGTCGACCTGCGGCTGGATGAGGCGGCGGGCATCCTCGCCGATGACCTCGGCGAAGGTCAGTCCGACGATCGACTGGCCGGTCCAGCCGAAGGTCTCGGCATAGCGGCCATTGGCGAAGACGCACTGCATCGTCTGCGCGTCGTAGTAGGCGATGAGCGCGGGAACGTTGTCCGACAGCAGGCGCAGCAGCTCGGCCCGCGCGCGCGCCGAGGCTTCTGCCTGCTTGAGATCGCTCACGTCGTGCAGCAGCGCGAGGTAGTGCCCGCGCGCGGGCAGCCAGCGCGCCTGCAAGTCGACCCAGCGCGTGCCGCCTTCGCCCTCCAGCTTGAGCGTGAGGCCCAGGTCGCCGCGCTGCGCCAGCGCGTGCAGCACCGCCTTTTGCGACTCGGCGTCGAGCATCGCGAGCCACTGGTTGCCCGGCGCCTCGGCGGCTGCCGGCCAGCGCCGGGCGAAGCCGCGGTTGACCTGCAGCACGTGGCCGTCCGGGGCCAGGAGCGCCGCCATCGCGGGCAGCTCGTCCCACAGGGCGAACTCTTGCGTGAGCGGCGTCGAGAGGGCGTTCATGCCAATGCGTGCGCCGATGTCAGGCGCGCTCGAGCGCGGCCAGCGTGTCCGCCGCCAGGCAGAGGTCGTCCCAGGCGCGCGCCTTGTCTTCCAGGTTGCGCAGCAGGTAGGCCGGGTGGTAGGTGACGATCAGGGGCACGCCCTGGTAGCGGTGCACGCGCCCGCGCAGCCGCCCGATCGGCTCGCTGCTGCGCAGCAGGCTCTGCACCGCGAAGCGACCCATCGCCAGGATGAGCTTGGGCTGCACCAGCGCGATCTGCCGGATCAGGAAGGGCTCGCACTGAGCGAGCTCGTCCGGCTCGGGATTGCGGTTGCCCGGCGGGCGGCACTTGAGCGTGTTGGCGATGTAGACCTGCCGCGCCGGATCGCCCAACGGGGCTGCGGCGCCCTGCCCCTGCGACGGCGTCGCATGCCGGCTCAGGCCGAGCGCGCGCAGCATGTTGTCGAGCAGTTGCCCCGACTTGCCGACGAAGGGTTCGCCCTGGATGTCTTCCTGCTCGCCGGGCGCCTCGCCGACGATCATCCATTGCGCGCGCGGATGGCCGATGCCGAACACCGTCTGCCGCCGGCCCTTGCACAGCTTGCAGGCGGTGCACGCCGCCACGGCATCGCGCAGCGCGGTCCAGTCCATCGACTCCACCCCGGTCGCGCGCGCGCCGATCGCGCGTTCGCTCGCGCGCGGCTCGACGGCCGGCGGGGCTCGATCGTCGGATCGTGCCGGCGGTGCCTCCGGCGGGTTCTCGCGGCGCTCCAGCACCTCGACGGCCGACGCGCCCTGAGGCGCCGGGACATCGGGCCACAGGCGGATGCCCATCTCAGCGAGCATCGCGACCTGGCGCTCAGTCCAGCGCATGGCCGCCTCCGCCGACGTCCAGGCTCATCACCGTCGCGTCTTCGCGCCGCCCGTGCAGCGCCGGGTAGTAGCCGCGGCGCGTGCCGATCTGGCGAAAACCATAGTGCTGGTACAGCGTGCGGGCCCGGGTGTTGCTCTCGCGGACCTCGAGCCAGATGCGGTCGGCGCGCTGCATGCGGCACTGCGCCACCAGATCGTCCAGCATGCGCCGCGCGTGGCCGCGCCCTTGCTCGGGCGGGGCCACCGTGAGGTTGAGCAGGTGCATCTCGTCGACGCCTTTCATCGCGATGAAGTAGGCGACGATGGCGCCACCGCCGGTGCGCAGGGCACGCGCCAGGTAACCCGCGGCCAGCGAGTCGATGAAGTTGCCGCGCGTCCAGGGGAAGTCGTAGGCCGCGTTCTCGATGGCGGTGACCGCGTGCAGGTCCGCCACGCCGATCGGCGCGATGCTGCTGTCGGGGCGCACCACGGCGTTCATCGAACCGCCTGCGTCGCGTCGCGTTGCTTGGCGGCGTGCGCCGCCTCGCGTTCCGCCGTGGTCTGCGCGACCTTGTCGCGCACATACAGCGGCAGCGCCAGTGCCGCATCGAGCGCACCGCCTTGCGACCACAGCGCCTGTGCCAGCGGCAGCATCGCCACGGCGCTCGGCGTGGCATGGGGCACGCGGCGCGCGCGGCCGGTGTCCAGGTCGTCGAAGGCGCCGAGCGCCGAGCCCGCCACCACCATCGGCTCGTCCTCGCGCCAG
>DATFAY010000323.1:0-5530 GCA_035254085.1 Piscinibacter sp. | reverse complement strand
GGCACCGACGCCAAGCACGACCCCAACGGCGTGTTCGCCTATCCGTCGCCGGACCTCAAGAACCTCGGCCGCAACGGCATCGTGCTCGCGGTCAAGAAGACGTTCTGATTTCCTAGTCCAACTGGAGATGACCATGAAGATGGTGACTGCCATCGTCAAGCCCTTCAAGCTCGACGAAGTGCGTGAGGCCCTGAGCGCCATTGGCGTGCAGGGTGTCACGGTGACCGAAGTGAAGGGCTTCGGTCGCCAAAAGGGACACACCGAGCTGTACCGCGGCGCGGAGTACGTCGTCGACTTCCTGCCCAAGGTGAAGATCGAGGCGGCGGTCGATGACGCCATCGTCGAGCGCGTCATCGAGGCCGTCGAGGCCGCCGCCCGCACCGGGAAGATCGGCGACGGGAAGATCTTCGTGTCGCCGTTGGAACAGGTCGTCCGCATCCGCACGGGCGAAACCGGCAAAGACGCACTCTGACGTCCATTCAAGAGAGACAACCCACCATGAAGAAACTCATTGCCTCCTTCGTCCTGGGCCTCGCGGCCTGGGGCTTCGCGGGTGCGACGCTGGCGGCCGACGCGCCTGCCGACACCGCGGCGGCGCCTGCGGTTGCGGCATCGGCCGCGCCCGCGCCGGCCGCGGCCGCGGCGCCTGCCTCGGCCGCCACCGCCGTCGCGGCGAGCGCCTCGGCTCCCGCCGCCGCGCCGGTGCCCAACAAGGGCGACACGGCGTGGATGCTGGTGTCCACGCTGCTCGTGATCATGATGTCGATCCCCGGCCTGGCGCTGTTCTACGGCGGCCTGGTGCGCAGCAAGAACATGCTGTCGGTGCTGATGCAGGTGTTCGTCACCTTCTCCATGATCACCGTGCTGTGGGTGCTCTACGGCTACAGCCTGGCGTTCACCGAGGGCAACCAGTTCGTCGGCGGCCTGTCGCGGGTGTTCCTGAACGGCGTGTTCGATCCGGTGAAGGGCGAGTTCGCCAACGCGGCGACCTTCAGCAAGGGCGTGGTGATCCCCGAGATCGTGTTCGTGGTCTTCCAGGCCACGTTCGCGGCGATCACCTGCTGCCTGATCGTCGGCGCCTTCGCCGAGCGCATCAAGTTCTCGGCGGTGCTGCTGTTCATGGCGCTGTGGTTCACCTTCAGCTACACGCCGATCGCGCACATGGTGTGGTTCTGGATGGGTCCGGACGCCTACACCGGCAAGGGCGTGGTCGACGCGATGAACGCCAAGGCCGGCCTGATCTGGCAATGGGGCGCGCTCGACTTCGCGGGCGGCACGGTGGTGCACATCAACGCGGCCGTCGCCGGCCTGGTGGGGGCGTACATGGTCGGCAAGCGCGTGGGCTATGGCCGTGAAGCCTTCACCCCGCACTCGCTCACGCTCACCATGGTCGGTGCGTCGCTGCTGTGGGTGGGCTGGTTCGGCTTCAACGCAGGCTCGGCCCTCGAGGCGGGCAACAGCGCGGCGCTCGCCTTCCTCAACACCTTCTCGGCCACGGCGATCGCGGTGCTGGCCTGGTGCATCGGCGAGTCGCTGCTCAAGGGCAAGGCTTCGATGCTGGGTGCGGCTTCCGGCGCGGTGGCGGGCCTGGTGGCGATCACGCCGGCGGCCGGCAACGTGGGCATCATGGGCGCGCTCGTGGTCGGCGCCGCCGCGGGCTTCATCTGCCTGTGGGGCGTGACCGGCTTGAAGAAACTGCTGGGCGCGGACGACTCGCTGGACGTGTTCGGCGTGCACGGCGTGGGCGGCATCACGGGCGCGCTGCTCACCGGCATCTTCAACAACCAGGCGCTGGGCGGCCCGGGCCTGGTGACCGACTGGGTCACGGCTGCCGTCGGCTCCAACGGCATCTGGGACCAGTTCCTCATCCAGGCCAAGGCCGTGGGCGTGACGGTCGTGTGGTCGGCGGTGGTGTCGATCGTCGCCTTCAAGATCGTCGACCTGGTGATCGGCCTGCGCGTGAGCGAAGAGGAAGAGCGCGAAGGCCTGGACATCTCGTCGCACGGCGAGACGGCCTACAGCAAGTGATCGCGCGTAAGCTGGCGCTTCGTCACCAGCCGAGGGCCGCCGCGAGGCGGCCCTTTTTCATGCGCCGACCGCAGTCGCGATGAGGGCTTGCGCCGGACGATGGGCACCCCAAATGCCTAGAATCGTCGCAAACACCAAATGCCGGCGCGCATCGGCCGGCACCTCTTCGGGTCACCCTCCATGGTTCCTCACCTCATCACGGCGCTCACCGGCCCGATCAACGAACTGGAGCAGCGCATCCTCGAGTCGCTGCCGGCCATCGAGCGCTGGTTCCGCCTCGAGTGGATGGAGCACACGCCGCCGTTCTATACGTCGGTGGATGTGCGCAATGCCGGCTTCAAGCTGGCGCCGGTGGACACCAACCTCTTTCCCGGCGGCTGGAACAACCTGACGCAAGAGATGCTGCCGCTGGCGGTGCAGGCCGCGATGGCGGCCATCGAGAAGATCTGCCCGGAAGCGCGCAACCTGCTGCTGATCCCCGAGAACCACACCCGCAACACCTTCTACCTCAGCAACGTGGCGCGGCTGGTGCAGATCTTCCACCAGGCCGGCCTCAACGTGCGCCTGGGCACGCTCAACGACGAGATCAAGGCGCCCACCGACATCGCCTTGCCCGACGGCACGACGCTCACCGTCGAGCCGCTGGTGCGCAACCGCGGCCGCCTGGGGCTCAAGGACTTCGATCCCTGCACCATCCTGCTCAACAACGACCTCTCCAGCGGCATCCCGAAGGTGCTGGAGAACCTGCACGAGCAGTACCTGCTGCCGCCGCTGCATGCGGGCTGGGCGGTGCGCCGCAAGACCAACCACTTCCAGGCGTACGAGGAAGTGGCCAAGAAATTCGCGAAGCTGCTGGGCATGGACCCGTGGCTGATCAATCCGCTGTTCGCACGCTGCGGCGAAGTGAACTTCTCCGATGGCACGGGCCAGGAATGCCTCATGAGCAACGCCGAGGCGCTCCTGGGCAAGATCCGCCGCAAGTACAAGGAATACGGCATCCAGGAGAAGCCGTTCATCATCGTCAAGGCCGACGCGGGCACTTACGGCATGGGCATCATGACCGTGCGCGACCCCAAGGACCTGGCCGACCTGAACCGCCGCACGCGCAACAAGATGAGCGTCATCAAGGACGGCCAGGAGGTGAGCGAGGTCATCCTGCAAGAGGGCGTGCCCACCTACGAGCGGGTGAACGACGCGGTGGCCGAGCCGGTGGTGTACATGCTAGACCGCTACGTGGTCGGCGGCTTCTACCGGGTCAACGCCGAGCGCGGCGTCGACGAGAACCTCAATTCGCCGGGAGCCAGCTTCGTGCCGCTGGCGTTCGCCGAGTCCAACCACCTGCCCAAGCCGGGCGTGAAGCCGGGCGCCAGCGCACCCAATCGCTTCTACATGTACGGCGTGATCGCGCGCCTGGCGATGGTGGCTGCCAGCTACGAGCTCGAAGCGACCGATCCGGACGCCGAAATCTACGAGTGAGCCGCCCGCCGCCCGGCGTGGCGGTCGCGTTGTTGCGGTGCAACAAAGCCACCGCTGACTGATCGGCTTCCCCCCGCTTCGGGGGCAGGGGCGCCGGGGGCCGGGCGCACAATCTGTCTCCCCAGAACAAAGCCGCGCGGGCCGAGCCGCCGCGGTGGACCGTGAACCAGCACCGACCTACTTCCAGCCTGGCCGCTCTGACCCTGGGTGCACTGGGCGTCGTCTACGGCGACATCGGCACCAGCCCGCTGTATGCCTTCAAGGAAGTCTTCGCGCATGGCCATGTGCCGCTGACCACGGGCAACGTCCTGGGCGTGCTGTCGCTCATGTTCTGGACGCTGACGGTGGTCGTCTCCATCAAGTACGTGGCGCTCATCCTGCGCGCCGACAACAACGGCGAGGGCGGCCTCATCGCCATGCTCGCGCTGGCGTCGCAGGCGGTGAAGAGCCGGCCGATGCTGCGCCGCCGCCTGCTGATGGTGGGCATCTTCGGCACCGCGATCTTCTTCGGCGACGGCGTCGTCACGCCGGCCATCTCGGTGCTGGGCGCCATGGAGGGCCTGGAAGTCGCCGCACCCGGGCTGCACCCGTACATCGTGCCGGTGTCGCTGGCGGTGCTGACCGGGCTCTTCCTGGTGCAGCGCCACGGCACCGGCGGCATCGGCAAGTTCTTCGGGCCCATCACCGCCTTGTGGTTCATCGTCATCGCGGTGCTCGGACTCGTGCACATCGTCCAGTACCCGGCCGTGATGTGGGCACTGAGCCCGATGCCGGCACTGCACTTTCTCTTCGGCCATCCGCGCGTCGCGTTCGTCGCGCTGGGCTTCGTCGTGCTGTGCGTGACCGGCGCCGAAGCGCTGTACGCGGACATGGGCCATTTCGGCAAGCGGCCGATCCGCCTGGCCTGGTTCGGCCTGGTGATGCCCGCGCTGGTGCTCAACTACTTCGGCCAGGGCGCGATGCTGCTGCAGTCGCCCGAGAAGGCCAACAACCCGTTCTACGAGATGGCGCCGGAGTGGGCGCTGTATCCGCTGATCGCGCTGGCGACCGCGGCGGCGGTGATCGCCTCGCAGGCCTTGATCTCCGCGGCGTTCTCCGTCACCAAGCAGGCGATCCAGCTGGGCTACATGCCGCGGCTGCGGGTGATGCACACCTCGGTGCGCGAGACCGGCCAGATCTACGTGCCCTTCGTCAACTGGGGACTGTTCGTCTGCGTGGTCGGCGCCGTGCTCGCCTTCGGCTCCAGCAGCCGCCTGGCCGGCGCCTACGGCATCACGGTGACGATCGACATGACGATCACCACCATCATGACCTTCTTCGTGATCCGCTACGGCTGGCGCTACCCCTGGCTGCTGAGCGTGGCCGCGACAGTGGCGTTCTTCATGGTCGACATCACCTACTTCGCGGCCAACATCGTGAAGGTGAGCGAAGGCGGCTGGTTCCCGCTGGCCATCGGCGCGGTGGTGTTCACCTTGATGATGACCTGGAAGCGCGGGCGCGCGCTGATGGGCGAGCGCCTGCGCGACGACTCGATCGACCTGAGAAGCTTCCTCGAGGCGGTGTTCGTGAGCCCGCCCACGCGGGTGGCGGGCACGGCGGTGTTCCTGGTCAGCGAGCAGGGCATGACGCCCAACGCGCTGCTGCACAACCTGAAGCACAACAAGGTGCTGCACGAGACCAATCTGTTCGTCACGGTGCGCCACCACGAGGTGCCGTGGATCCCGTTCGACAAGCGCAGCGAGATGGAGCCGCTGGGCCACGGCTGCTGGCAGGTGACGCTGCACTTCGGCTTCAAGAACGAACCCGACGTGCCCGAAGCCCTGCAGCTGCTGCACAACCGAAGCTTCCCGCTCGACGACATGGAGACCTCGTACTTCCTGTCGCGCGACATCGTCGTGCCCACGCTGGCCAGCGGCATGGCGCCGTGGCGCGAGAAGCTTTTCGCGAGCATGCACCGCAACGCTTCGGCGGCGGCCGACTTCCTGCGGCTGCCGACGAATCGCGTGGTGGAGCTGGGCTCCAAACT
>DATFAY010000322.1:0-4558 GCA_035254085.1 Piscinibacter sp. | reverse complement strand
GCCCGAAGGGCAGACGATGTGCTCGCTGTGCTCGCGCCTGCGTCGCGGCATCCTGTACCGGGTCGCGACCGAGCTGGGCGCGACGAGAATCGCGCTCGGCCACCATCGCGACGACATCGTCGTCACGCTGCTGATGAACATGTTCTTCGGCGGCCGGATGAAGGGCATGCCGCCCAAGCTGGTCAGCGACGACGGCCGCCACACCGTGATCCGGCCGCTCGCTTACGTGGCCGAGACCGACCTGGAGCGCTGGGCCGCGCAGCGCGCGTTCCCGATCATCCCGTGCACGCTGTGCGGCAGCCAGGAGAACCTGCAACGCGTGCAGACCAAGAAGATGCTGCGCGAATGGGACCGGCAGTTCCCGGGCCGCATCGACAACCTGTTCACCGCCATGGGCAACATCGTCCCCTCGCACCTGATGGACAGGAACCTGTACCCGTTCACGACGCTCCAAACGACTGGCGTGGTCAACCCCGGGGGCGATCGTGCGTTCGACGAAGAAGAAGACGACTGCGGCCCGGCGGCGAACACCCAAGCCATCCGGCTGCACCGCGACGATTGACCGAATCGTTCCTGCCGGCAGGAGTTTCAGATGCGCAAAATCCTGAGTGTCCTGATCGCCGCCGTCGCGCTGAGCGCCTGCGCCAGCCTGCACGAGTTGAGCAACGACGTGTCGGCCTACAGCCTGTGGCCGGCCGATCGCAAGCCCGGCAGCTACACCTTCGAGCGCCTGCCCTCGCAGCAGGCCAACATGCAGCAGCAGCAATTGCTCGAGGACGCCGCGCACCGCGCGATGGAGCAGGCCGGCTTCGTGCTCGCCACCGACCCCAAGGCCGCCGACGTGTCGGTGACCCTCGGCGCCCGCGTGACGGTGCAGGAGCCCTCGCCCTTCGACGATCCGTACTGGTGGCACGGGGGCCTGTACCGCTATCGCTACATGGGCCATCCCTGGTGGCCCTACCGCCATGGCTTCGGCCCGTACTACGGCTACCCGTTCTACGACACGCCGACCTACGAGCGCGAAGTGGCGATGCTGATCCGGGACCGCAAGAGCGGGCAGGTGCTGTACGAGGTGCACGTGAGCAACGACGGCTACTCGCCTTCGATCAACTCGCTGCTGGCCGCGATGTTCCAGGCTGGCATGACGGACTTCCCGCACGGCGGCGTGACGCCGCACCGGGTCGTGACGCGACTGGACGGCTGAACCGCCGCCCGCGGCGGGTTCAGCGTCCCTGCGCGGCCAGGGCGCGCACATCGTCCTCCCACCCGCGCAGCCGCTTGCGTGCATGCAAGCGCTGCAGCGGCGTCGCCAGGTCGTGCACGTCGGCTGCGAAGGCGCAGTTGAATTGCAGCAGCCGCTGCTGGTAGTCGCGGTACTCGGGCCGCGGCGAGCGCAGCATCTGCTCGTACAGGCGCCGCAACGCCGCCTGCGTCTCGGCGGGGCCGGAATGCTCGGCCAGCAAGCGGCGCAGCGTCTGCAACGTGTCCTGCTGCCGCCGCTGGCGCTCGACGTACCAGCCCTCGGGGTCGAAGGGCGAGTCGGCGGTGAGCTGCGCGATGCGCTCGCGCTGCGCGTCGTTGAGCCGCCCGTACAGCAGCTCGGCCCGGTCGCTGACCCGCTTGACCTGCGCGCGGCGGCGCTCCTGCGCGTCGGGCTGCAGGAAGTCGTGGCGGTACTCCTTGTTGTTCTTGGCGTATTTCTCTTCGAGGTGCGCCAGCTGCTGCGGCGACATCGTGCGCACCGTCTCGGCCAGCGGCGGCAGCGCCTGCTCGAAGGCGCGGTCCAGTCGCAACGTGAGCTCGTCCATCCAGCGGCACATCTGCGCGGGCGTGGCCGGATCGAGGATTTCACCTTGGGCTTTTTCCAGCAGGGCCGCGTAGTCGGGCAGCTGGGTGCGGCGATGCCAGGCAAACCAGGCGGCGATCGCCTCCCTCGCGCGCGGCTCCTGCTGCTCGTCGAAGTCGACGTAGCGATCGAGCCACCAGTAGGCGAGGTCGGGGCCCTGGTTGTAACCCAGGCGCAGCGCGCTGCAGCCGGCCAGCAGCGCCAGCGCGGCGAGCAGCCCACCGATAATCGCGGTTCTCAACGAGGATCTGCGCATGGCTTTGGACATCGTCATCATGGCAGCGGGCAAGGGTACCCGCATGAAATCGTCCCTGCCCAAGGTGCTGCACCGGCTGGCCGGGCGAAGCCTGCTGCAGCACGTGGTGCAGACGGCCACCGAACTGGGCGCCGAGCGCATCGTCACGGTCACCGGCCACGGCGCCGATGCCGTGGAAGAGGCAATCCGCGCGCCCGGCCTGCAGTTCGTGCGCCAGATGCCGCAGCTGGGCACGGGGCACGCCGCCCAGCAAGCCGCGCCGCTGCTGCACGACGAAGGCACGACGCTGATCCTCTACGGCGACGTGCCGCTGATCGGCTTGCCGACCCTGCGCTCGCTGGTCGCGGCCTGCGATGGCCGGCGCCTGGCGGTGCTGACGCTGGACATGGCCGACCCCACCGGCTACGGGCGCATCGTGCGCGAAGGCGGCCGGGTGCGCGCGATCGTCGAGCACAAGGACGCGACGCCCGAGCAGCGCAGCATCCGCGAGGTCAACACCGGCGTGATCGCCGCGCCGACCGCGGCGCTGAAGCGCTGGGTGGCCGCGCTCACCAACGACAACGCCCAGGGCGAGTACTACCTGACCGACGTGGTCGAGATGGCGGTGGCCGAGAGCATGGAAGTGGTCACTGCGCAGCCCGCCAGCGACACCGAGGTGCTGGGCGTGAACAGCCCCGCGCAACTGGCGGACCTGGAGCGACGCTACCAGCGCGCCCAGGCCGAGCGGCTGATGGACGCCGGCGTTCGGCTGGCCGACCCGGCGCGTTTCGACCTGCGCGGCGAGCTCGCCTACGGCAGCGACGTGGAGATCGACATCAACTGCCTGTTCGAGGGCCGTGTCGAACTCGCCGAGGGCGTGCGCGTGGGGGCCAACTGCTGCATCCGCAACGCGGTCATCGGCCGCGGTGCAGTGATCCACCCGTTCACCCACATCGACGGCGAGAAGCTCGGCGTGACGATCGGCGCCGGCGCGCTCATCGGCCCGTTCGCGCGGCTGCGTCCCGGTGCGCAACTCGGCGACGAGGTGCACATCGGCAACTTCGTCGAAGTGAAGAATTCGACGCTCGCCAAGGGTGCGAAGGCGAACCACCTGGCCTACCTCGGCGACGCCACCGTCGGCGAGCGCGTGAACTACGGCGCGGGCAGCATCACCGCCAACTACGACGGTGCGAACAAGCACCGCACCATCATCGGCAACGACGTGCACGTGGGCAGCAACTGCGTGCTGGTCGCGCCGGTCACGCTGGGCGATGGCGCCACCATCGGCGGCGGCTCCACCATCGCGAAGGATGCGCCGGCCGGCCAGCTGACGCTCACGCGGGCGCCCCAGGTCACGCTCGCCGGCTGGACCCGCCCGACCAAGAAGAAATGACGCGGCAGCGCCGGCTCACGCGGACCGGCGCCGCGCCCGCACCCAGGCCTCGAAGGCCGCCGCCGGCAGCGGCTCGCTGATGAGGTGACCCTGCAGCTCGTCGCAGCCGTTGAGCGCCAGGAACGAGCGCTGCGCCTCGGTCTCCACGCCTTCGGCGATCGCCGTGATGCCCAGGCTGCGCGCCATCTGGATGATCGCCCGCGTGATCGCCGTCGAGCCGCGGTTGCCCGGCAGGTCCCGCACGAAGGAGCCGTCGATCTTCATCTTGTCGATCGGCAGCTCCTTCAGGTGGCCCAGCGACGAATAGCCGGTGCCGAAGTCGTCCACCGACACCCGGATGCCCATGGCGGCCAGCGCCTGCAGCTTGGCGCCGACCTCGCCGAGGTCGTCCATCAGCATGCGCTCGGTCAGCTCGAGCTCGATGAGGCGGCCGTCCACGCCCTCGTCGCGCAGCACCTGGGCGACGCTGTCGTTGAAGCCGGGCGAGCGGAACTGCATGGTGGAGAGGTTCACCGCCACCGGCGCGACCGCCAGCCCCATCGCCTGCCAGCGTGCGGCGCAGCGCGCCGCCTCGCGCAGCACCCACTGGCCGATGGCCAGCATCAGGCGCTGCTGCTCGGCGATGGGGATGAATTCGCTCGGCTGCAGCAGGCCGCGCACCGGGTGGTGCCAACGGATCAGCGCCTCGGCGCCGACGATGGAGGCATCGCGCGCGCTGACCTGCGGCTGGAAATACAGCTCGAACTCGCCACGCTCCAGCGCCTGCGCCAGCTCGCCTTCCATCACCAGCGCCGCATAGGCCGAGGTGGCCATGGCGGGATCGAAGAAGCGGTATTGCGCGCGGCCGCGTGCCTTGGCCAAGTACATCGCGGTGTCGGCGTGCTTGATGAGCTCCTCCGTCGTGGTGCCGTCTTCGGGGAAGACGGCCACGCCGATCGAGGCCGTGATCGACAGCGGCCGGCCCTCGGCATGCAGGGGCGCCTCGATCTTGTTCAGCAGCTTGTGCGCGACTTCCTCGACGCTTTCGCGCTGCACGATGTTGGGCAGCAGGACCATGAACTCGTCGCCGCCGAAGCGAGCCACG
>DATFAY010000321.1:0-4159 GCA_035254085.1 Piscinibacter sp. | reverse complement strand
CTCGGCCGCGAGCGCCGGCTGGCGTGACTCGAGCCGGCGTTCGCGGTTGAAAGGGTCGTCCGCCACGGCGCCGCTGCGCAGGGCATCCAGCTCGATCAGGCGATCCAGCGCGTGGCCCTGCACGAAGCGGGCGGCGCTGAGCCGCTCGCCGCGATGCCAGCGGCCGAGGCCCACGAGCAGGCAGCTCAGCGCCTCGCCGACCATCCAGGCTTCGTCGGGCAGCGTGGCCGACGGCGGCGGCTTGCGCGGCGTCGCGATGCCCGCATCGACGTCGTCGCGCTTCCAGACGACGCGGCCCGGCGCGAACGCGGCAGACTCGAGCTCGTGCGGCTCGAACACCGCGAACTCGCAGAGCACGCCGTCGTTCATCAACGCCTTGTACCCGTCGACCGTGTTGCGAAACTGCCAGGCCAGCGGCTGCGCGGCGGCCAGCCAATCGAGCCGGTCGAGATAGCGCGCCTTGCGGCCCGTCTCGACGATGACGAAGAAGTCGAGGTCGGACCACGCATCGATCCGATGGAGATCGACACCCACCGAGCCCAGGCCGATCAGGGCCAGGGCGTCGTCATGGGTCGACAGGGAGCGGCCGATCGCGTCGAGCCGTTCGAGAAGGGGATTGCTCATCGCGGCAGTGTAGTGAGCACCGCCGTGCCCGGCCGGGCTTGCCTCTCAGAGGTCGGGCAGCGGCGCGGCCTTCGATGCCGGCGCCGGCGTGCAGGCCGCGTTCATGAGCATCGCGAGGAAGGCGTAGTAGCCGTTGATGCCAACCAGATCGACGGCGCCGTGCTCACCGAAGCGGCGCACCGTCGCGTCCCAGGTGGCTTGCGAGACCGCGTGGTCGCGATGCAGCTCGACGCAGAAGTCGTGCACCAGCGCCTCGTCGTCCGCCATGTGCTCGGGTCGCCGGCCTTGGGCCACGGCATCGATGGTGTCGGGCGTGATGCCCTCGCGCGCCGCGATCGGCGCATGGATGGCCCACTCGGCCTGCTGCGACCACTGCCGCGCCGTCACGAGGATCGCGAGCTCCGACAGCCGCAAGCCGATCGCGCTGCGATAGCGCAGGTATTCGCCCATGCGCTGCGCGTGCGTCATGAGCTCGGGACTGCGCAACAGCGGCACGAAGGGCGCGATCAGCGCGCCGCGCGGGCCGTCGATGATTTCCTGCGCGCTGCGCCGCTGCGCCTCGGTCCAGTGCTCGGGCGCGATGGGCGGCAGCCGGTCGCGCGCCATCAGCGCACCAGCCCGATCGCCTGGTCGATCGACAGGGCGAGGCGCTCGACGATCTGCTCCACCTCGGCGCGCGTCACGATGAAGGGCGGCGCGATCAGCACGTGGTCGCCCGAGCGGCCGTCGATGGTGCCGCCCATCGGGTAGACGAGCAGGCCGTTCGCCATCGCCTGCGCCTTGACCGACGCGTGCAGGCGCAGCGCCGGATCGAAGGGCGCCTTGGTGGAGCGGTCGGCCACCAGTTCGACGCCCATGAAGAGGCCGCGGCCGCGGATGTCGCCCACGTTCGGATGCGCACCCAGCCGCTCGGTCAGCGCTCGCCGCAGGTCAGCGCCGCGCTCGCGCACCGCCTTGAGCAGGCCGTCGCGCTGGATCACCTGCTGCACCGCCAGCGCGGCGGCCGCCGCCACCGGGTGGCCGATGTAGGTGTGCCCGTGCTGGAAGAGACCGCTGCCGCGGCGGATCGGCTCGACCACCTTGCTGCTGGCGAGCACCGCGCCGATCGGCTGGTAGCCGCCGCCCAGGCCTTTCGCGACGGTCATGAGATCGGGCACCACGCCTTCCTGCTCCACCGCGTGCAGCGTGCCGGTGCGGCCGATGCCGCACATCACCTCGTCGGCGATGAGCAGGATGCCGTAGCGGTCGCACAGCGCGCGCACGCCGCGGAGGTAACCCGGCGTCGGCGGCACCGCGCCGAGCGTGGCGCCGACCACGGTCTCGGCGACGAAGGCGATCACGCGCTCGGGGCCGATCTCCTTGAAGGTCGCGTCGAGCTCGGCCAGGAGCCGCTCGGTGTAGGCGGAGGTGCTTTCGCCGGCCTGCCGGCCGCGGTACTCGTAGCATGGCGAGACGTGCGCGACGTCGATCAGGAGCGGCGCGAACTGGCGGCGCCGCCACTCGTTGCCGCCCACCGCCAACGCGCCCAGGGTGTTGCCGTGGTAGCTCTGCCGCCGCGCCACGAAGCGCGTGCGCTCGGGCTGTCCGATCTCGACGAAATGCTGGCGCGCGAGCTTGAGCGCGGCCTCCACCGCCTCCGAGCCGCCGCTCACGAAGTAGACCTGGTCCAGGCCCGGCGGCGCATGCTCGGCGAGATGGTCTGCCAGCGCCTCGGACACCTCGCTCGTGAAGAAGCTGGTGTGCGCGTAGGCGAGCTTGTCGATCTGCGCATGCATGGCCGCCAGCACCTGCGGATGCGCGTGTCCGAGGCACGACACCGCCGCCCCGCCGCTGCCGTCGATGTACGACTTGCCGCCGGCGTCGGTGATGTGGATGCCCTTGGCCGCGACCGCGACCGGCGGCACCTGGCGAAGCGAACGGTGGATGACGTGGCTCATGACGGCGTGGAGGACATCGGGTGGAGTGTGGAAGGCGGCGCCGCCGCGACGCGCCGGCGCTGCAGCAGGAAGACGACGCCGATCAGCAGCAGCGCCGGGACATAGACGATCTCGCGCGGCGGACGCGGCGCCGGCACCTCGACGCCGAGCGCCTTGAAGCCTTGCTCGAAGCCGGCCTTCTGCGCCGCGCTCTTCAAGCCCACCGACAGCACCGTGACTTCGCCGCCGGCGCTGCTGAGCATGAGGCCCGCGCGCCGGATGCGCTGCGCGCCGTCGCCCGCGTCGCCCAGCGGCAGCAGCACGGTCTTCTTCACGTCTTCGCCTTCGAGCGAGGTGCCCGCGATCTGCACCCGCAGTCCGGCGCCGGGCGCGGCCGCCGTGGCCAGCGCGAGCAACTGGCCGGGGGGCTCGACGCGGTAGCGGTCCCAGGCGAGGTCGAGCCAGAAGTCGGGCCGCAGCAGGGTGAAGGTGACGAGCAGCAGCGCCACCGATTCGTACCAGCGGTTGCGCCGCACGAACCAGCCCTGCGTCGCCGCCGCGAACATGAGCATCGCGACGATCGCCATCGCGACGGTGAGCGCGATCTTCCACCACGAGTTCACGCCGATCAGCAGCAGCTCGTTGTTGAAGATGAACATGAACGGCAGGATGCCGGTGCGGATGCTGTAGAAGAACGCGGTGATGCCGGTCTTGATCGGGTCGGTGCGCGCGATCGCCGCGGCCGCGAACGACGCCAGCCCGACCGGCGGCGTCACGTCGGCCATCAGCCCGAAGTAGAAGACGAACATGTGGACCGCGACCAGCGGAACCACCAGCCCGCCCTGCGAGCCGAGCTCCACCACCACAGGCGCCATCAGGGTGGACACGATGATGTAGCTCGCGGTCGTGGGCATGCCCATGCCGAGGATCAGGCACACCACCGCCACCAGCACCAGCATGCCGATCAGGTTGCCCGCGGAGATGACCTCGACCAGGTCGGTCATCACCAGGCCCAGGCCGGTCACCGACACCGTGCCGACGATGATGCCGGCGCAGGAGGTGGCGATGCCGATGCCGATCATGTTGCGCGCGCCCAGCTGCAGCCCGTCGATGAGGTCGCGCCAGCCTTCGCGCAGGCGCGGCAGCGCGCCCGCCTGCCCGCGCAGCAGCGCGAGCAGCGCCTTCTGCGTGAGCAGGATCACCACCAGCGCCAGTGAGGCATAGAACGCGGACAGGCCCGGCGACAACTCCTCGACCAGCAGCGACCAGATCAGCAGGACCACCGGCAGCAGGTAGTGCAGGCCGGCGAGCGCCGTCTGCCTCACGGGCGGCAGCGCCAGCATCGGCGCGTTCGGGTCGTCGATCGCGAGGTCGTCCTGCCGCGACACGATCCAGAGAATGCCGACGTAGGCCAGCGCCAGCGCCGGCACGACCACCCAGATCGCGCCGTCGCCGAGCCAGCTCTTGAGCCAGCCCAGGCTCCACATCACGACGTTGGCCAGCACGATGACGCCGCAGGCGGTGAGCGCGAAGCCCAGCAGCCGGCCCAGCGTCGAGGCGCCCGGCGCGCGCGGCAGCCCGTGGATGCCGAGCTTGAGCGCCTCCAGGTGCGCGATGTA
>DATFAY010000320.1:0-2349 GCA_035254085.1 Piscinibacter sp. | reverse complement strand
GGCGGCTCGCCGATGCCCAGCGTGCCGATCACGCCGCTGCGGTGGCCGAGCGCGGTCAGCGCCTGGGCGGTCCACCAGGAGCAGGAGGTCTTGCCGTTGGTGCCGGTGACGGCCACCACCTTGAGGCGCTCGCTGGGCTTGCCGAGGAAGCCGCTGGCCAGCGGGCCGGCAGCCGCCTTGAGCCCATGCATGGCCGCCACCCGGTCGTCGCCTTCCAGGTGGAAGGCCTGCACGCCTTCCGCTTCGACGATGCATGCCGCGGCGCCGGCGGCCAGCGCGTCGGCCACGAACTGGCGGCCGTCGCGGGTCGCGCCGGGCCAGGCGATGAACGCATCGCCGGCCATCACCTGGCGGCTGTCGGTGGTCAGGGAAATGACCCGGCGCCGCGCGAGCCAGGCCAGCGCGTCGGCCACGGAATGGAGCTCGTGCAGCATCAGAAGCTTTCCTCCTCGGCGGGAACCGCGTGGGCCACGATCTGCGTGCGCACGTCCAGGTCGGGCGGCACGTTCAGCGTGCGCAGCGTCTGCGGCACGAGATCGGCGAACACCGGCCCCGCCACGTCGCCGCCGAAGTGCTTGCCCGCGGTCGGCTCGTCGATCATCACCGCCACGATGATGCGCGGTTTGCCGATCGGCGCCATGCCGACGAACCACGAGCGGTATTTCTTTTCGGCGTAGCCCTTGCCTTCCTGCTTGTAGGCCGTGCCGCTCTTGCCGCCCACCGAGTAGCCGATCGCCTGGGCCTGCGGCGCGGTGCCGCCCGGGCCGGTGACCATGTGCAGCATCTCGCGCACCGCCTGCGCCGTCTTGGGCGACAGGACGCGCATCCCGTTGGTCACGCCGTCGGACTGCGGATTCCTGAGCAGCGACACCGGAATCAGCTCGCCGTCGCGTGCGAACACCGTGTAGGCATGGGCGATCTGGAACAGCGAGGCCGACAGGCCGTAGCCGTAGCTCATCGTCGCCTGCTCGATCGGCCGCCACGTCTTGTAGGGCCGCAGCCGCCCGGTCACCGCGCCGGGAAAGGCGATCTGCGGCTTCTGGCCGAAGCCGACCTGCGTGTAGAGCTCCCAGATCTCGCGCGGCTGCATCTGCATCGCGAGCTTGACCGCACCGACGTTGCTCGACTTCTGGATCACCTCGGCGACGGTGAGTGCGCCATGCGGATGCGCGTCGCGGATGGTCGATCCGGTGATGTTGATCCAGCCGGGCGCCGTCTGGATGACGGTGTTGGGCGTGACGCGCCCCGACTCCAGCGCCCAGGCGGCGATGAAGGGCTTCATGGTCGAGCCCGGCTCGAAGGTGTCGGTGAGCGCGCGGTTGCGCAGCTGGCCGCCGTTGAGGTTGCGCCGGTCCGCGGGCGCGAAGCTCGGGTAGTTGGCCAGCGCCAGCACCTCGCCGCTTTGCGTGTCTAGGACCACCACGCTGCCTGCCTTGGCCTTGTTGTCGATGACCGCGTCGCGCAGCCGCTGGTAGGCGAAGAACTGCACCTTCGAGTCGATCGACAGCTCGATGTCGCGCCCGTCCACCGGCTGCACGCTGTCGCCGATGTCCTCCACGACGCGCCCGAGGCGGTCCTTGATGACGCGGCGCGTGCCGTCGCGCCCGGACAGGTCCTGCTGGAACGCGAGCTCGATCCCTTCCTGGCCCTTGTCCTCGATGTTGGTGAAGCCCACGACGTGCGCGGCAGCCTCGCCCTCGGGGTACTTGCGCTTGTACTCGCGCACCTGGTGCACGCCCTTGAGGTTGAGCGCGAGCACCTGCTTGGCCACGTCTTCGTCCACCTGGCGGCGCAGCCAGGCGAAGTTGGGGCTGTCGTCGAGCTTGGCCTCGAGTTCCTTGACGCTCATGCCCAGCAGGCGGGCGAGCTTGGCGCGCTGCGCCTTGTCGGCCTCGAAGTCCTTGGGGATCGCCCACAGCGAGGGCACCGGGACGCTGGAGGCCAGGATCATCCCGTTGCGGTCGATGATGCGGCCGCGGCTCGCCGGCATCTCGATCGTTCGGGCGTAGCGGATCTCGCCCTGCTTGAGGAAGAACGAGGCCCCGAAGATCTGCACGTAGGCGGCGCGCGCGATCAGCAGCACGAAGCCCATGCCGACCATGGCAACGAAGAACTTGGAGCGCCACGCCGGGGTCTTCGATGCGAGCAAGGGGCTGCTCGAATAGTTGACGCTGCGCACGCTGACCGCGCCCGCCTTGCCGGCCTTGCTCCTCCCGGCCATGCCGTCGATCCAGTTCATCGGGCCGCTCCCGGCGCCGACGCGGCCTTGGCGTAGGTCACGTACTGCGTGATCGCCGGCGTCGCCGTGCGCATGGCGAGCTTCTCGCGGGCCATCTTCTCGACCCGCAG
>DATFAY010000319.1:0-2436 GCA_035254085.1 Piscinibacter sp. | reverse complement strand
GCGTTCCAGCTGCGGATGAGGCCGCCGCCCCATTCCTCGCGCACCACCTGCTGCACCCGCGGCGCGGTGGCCCGGGGCAGCACGCCCAGCGAATTGCCGTCGAGGTAGATCAGCCCCGCGCGGTCGTGATCATCGAGCTCGAACTGTGCGCGCAGCGGGGCCAGCGGGTCGTCGGCGTCGAGGGCCAGGCAGTCTTGTCGGTTCATGGGTGGGCCGTCAGAGTTCGCGCAGGACGGCGCGCACCGGGCTGGCGCAGGCCTGCATCAGTTTGAGGGGCAGGGCGATCAGTTCGTAGTCGCCAGCGGGCACGTCGTCGAGCACGAGGTTTTCCAGCACGCGCAGATCGTGGCGCAGCAGCTCGTGGTGGCTGTCGAGCGTCTTGCTGTCGGCCGGATCGACCGACTGGCTGTCGATGCCGACGAGCTTCACGCCCAGCGCGGCCAGCCACGCAATGGTCTGCGGCGCGAAGGACGAGAACTTCGCAGACCAGCTCGTGGGCGCGCGCTCGCAGCTGCGCACCAGCACGCGCGGCGGCAGGCTGTGCGCGGCGTGCGCCAGGTCGGCCGGCTGCAGAAGGCGCGCCGGGCCGATCGCATGGATCACGCGGCAAGGGCCGAGGTAGGGCGTGAGCTCGACGTGACCGATGGGGCGGGCGTCGTCGGCATAGTGCAGCGGCGCATCGGCATGCGCGCCGATGTGCGGCGACAAGGTGATCGCGCTCAGGTTGACCGGGCAACCCGGGCCGATGCGCGCGGTCCAGCGCTGCGAGTACGGCTCGTCGCCCGGAAACAGCGGCGAGTCCGGCGCGATGGGCGGCGAGATGTCCCAGAGTCGTTTCATCGGCGATGACCTTAGCACCGGCCGCTCGGCCGTGGTGTCGGTTATTCCAGACAGGCTGCCCAGGGTTTCCAGTTATTTGACATCTCAAATATATGAACCTAAAGTGGCCGCTCCGTCGTCGCCCATCCGCAATCACCCATGCGCATCACCTGCATCGGCGCAGGACCGGCCGGCCTGTACCTGGCGCTGCTGATGAAGAAGCACGATCCCTCGCACGAGGTGACGGTGCTCGAGCGCAATCGCGCCGGCGACACTTTCGGCTGGGGCGTCGTCTTCTCCGATCAGACCCTGGCCGCGCTGCAGCGCGCCGACCCGCCCACCGCCACGCAGATCCTGGACGCGTTCAACCACTGGGACGACATCGACGTGCACTTCCAGGGCGAGTGCATCCGCTCCTCGGGCCACGGCTTTTGCGGCATCGGCCGCATGAAGCTGCTGGCCATCCTGCAGCAGCGCTGCCGCGAGCTCGGCGTGCTGCTGCGCTTCGAGACCGAGGTGGCCGACGACAGCCGCATCGATGCCGACCTCATCGTCGCCGCCGACGGGCTGAACAGCCGCATCCGCAGCAAGTACGCGGCGAGCTTCCAGCCCGACATCGACCTGCGCCAGTGCCGCTTCGTGTGGCTGGGCACGCACAAGCGCTTCGACGCCTTCACCTTCGCCTTCGAGAAGACCGAGTGGGGCTGGTTCCAAGCGCATGCTTATCGCTTCGACGACGACACCTCCACCTTCATCGTCGAGGCCCCCGAGGCGGTGTGGCGCGCCGCGGGCCTGGCCGACATGGACAAGGAGGCCTCGATCGCGTTCTGCGAGCGCCTCTTCGCCCGGTACCTCGACGGGCACCGGCTGATGTCCAACGCCCATCATCTGCGCGGCTCGGCGCAGTGGATCCGCTTTCCGCGGGTCGTGTGCAAGACCTGGATCCACGAGCGCGGCGGCGCCGACGGCCGCACGCCCGTCGTGCTGATGGGCGACGCCGCGCACACCGCGCATTTCTCGATCGGCTCGGGCACCAAGCTCGCGCTGGAGGACGCGATCGACCTCGCCGCCAGCCTGGCCGCGCAGCCGGGCGACCCGATGGCCGCGCTGCGCGCCTACGAGTCGCGCCGCAGCGTCGAGGTGCTGAAGATCCAGAACGCCGCGCGCAACTCGACCGAATGGTTCGAGAACGTCGAGCGCCATGCGCGGCTCGCGCCGCCGCAGTTCGCCTATTCGCTGCTCACGCGCTCGCAGCGCATCTCGCACGAGAACCTGCGCCAGCGCGACGCCCGCTACGTCGGCGAGGTGGAGCACTGGCTGGCCGCGCGCGCCGGCTTGCAGGCGCCGGCCGCGGTGCCGCCGATGTTCACGCCGTTCACGCTGCGCGGCCTGACGCTGAAGAACCGCGTCGTCGTCTCGCCGATGGCCCAGTACAGCGCGGTCGACGGGCTGCCCACCGATCACCACCTCGTGCACCTGGGGGCGCGCGCGCTGGGTGGCGCCGGCCTGGTGTTCACCGAGATGACCTGCCCGTCGCCCGAGGCGCGCATCACGCCGGCCTGCACCGGCCTGTACAACGACGCGCAGATGGCGGCATGGAAGCGCATCGTCGACTTC
>DATFAY010000318.1:0-3486 GCA_035254085.1 Piscinibacter sp. | reverse complement strand
GCCGACACCATCAGCCCGGGCAGCGAGTGGGTCGAGTTCAACGGCGCGCGCAAGCACGTCATGAGCTACCTGAACGACTTCCTGTTCTCGCCCGAACGTGCCAACTCGCCGGTGCGCACCTTGTCCGGCGGCGAGCGCAATCGCCTGCTGCTGGCGCGCCTGTTCGCGCTGCCGGCCAACGTGCTGGTGCTCGATGAGCCGACCAACGACCTCGACATCGACACGCTGGAACTGCTGGAGGAGCTGCTGCAGAACTACGCCGGCACGGTGTTCCTGGTGAGCCACGACCGGCGCTTCCTCGACAACGTCGTCACCAGCACCATCGCCTGGGAGGGCGATGAGTCGCCCGGCCGCTGGCGCGAGTACGAAGGCGGCTACGAGGACTGGCGGCTGCAGCGCGAGCGCGCACGCAGCCTGCGGGAGGCCTCGCCCAAGCCGGCGGACAAGCCTTCCGCGCCGGCCGCGCCCAAGCCCGCGGCACCCGCCAAGGCGCGCAAGCTCAGCTACAAGGAGCAGCGCGAGCTAGACGAGCTGCCGGCGCTGATCGAGGCGCTGGAGGCCGAGCAGAAGGAGCTGTCCGACCTCCTCGCCAAGCCGGATTTCTACGCCAGCGAGCCGAAGCGGGTGGCCGACGCGCAGCGGCGCTACACGCAGATCGATGAAGAGCTCATGGCCGCCCTGGAGCGCTGGGAAGCGCTGGGCTCGCGCTGAGCCGCGAAACTCGACTCGGCGTCAGCGCGCCCGCGGGCTGAACCAGCCGTCGTTGATCGCGTCGGGATGCGAGCGGCTCACCATGAGCCCGGCCTGCAGGTACAGCGCGTTCAGCAGGCGGACCGCGCGCTCGCGACCCATGCCCGCCCATTCGCTGATCTCGCGCAGCGAGCTGCTCTCTCGCCGCAGACGGTAGATCGCCGCGAGCACCGTGCCCGACACCGGCAGCGCGCCCACCTCGAGGCCGGGTGCGACGCGATAGACGGCAGGTCCGGCGATCTCGGGCAGCAACTCGGTGCGTCCGCCGCGCATCGCAAGCTCCCACAGGAGCGGCGCGAGCGGCGAATGCAGGTGCGGGTCGCCCACCAGCCCGCTGTCCTCTTGGCCGGGCGGGCGCAGCAGCGCGGGCTCGACATGCAGCACGCGCAACTGCAGCGGGTCGGCGAGCAGCTGCGCCAGGGGCAGCGGGCAGTGCACCAGCCGCTCCTCCGGAAAGACGGTGAGCGGCACGACCCGCTCGCCATACTGCAGCTGGATCGTCACGCGCTTGGCGTGGCGCACGCAGGCCGCGACCACCTCCAGCACCTCGGACGTGCCCCCATCGACCTCGAAGCGATAGAGATCGGCCCGCAGCGACGGGCTGAGCGACGAGATGCGCGTGCTCACGCCGGCCTGCGCGGCCTCGGCCTCCAGCTCCTTCAGGTAGAGCCGGTAGGCGCTGGCCCGCATCAACTCGGGCTCGCCGAACGGGATCGTGGACTCGAACATGTCATCACGTGTGGTGTGTCACCAACTGTAGCCGCTGGCGGGGTCGATTCAAACCAAAGCCCCGGGGCCGGCGCTGGATCGGCCCGGCGTCACAGCGCGGCACGGGCACGTTCCAGCGCGCGCCAGAAACGCGCATCCTGCGTCGTCGCGAAGTTGATGCGCATGAGCGAGGTGGCGCGGTGCGTGGCATGGAAGAGGGCGCCGGGCGCCAGCAGCCAGCCGTCGTCCAGCATCACCCGCGCCAGGCGCTCGGTATCGACCCCGGCGTCGACCCAGCCGAACAGCCCGCGCGGCGGCGCGGCGAAGCGGCAGCCGTGCTGCTCGGCGAGCTTGACGGCGCGTGCGCGTGCGGCATCCAGCTTCACGCCCACCCGCTCGGCATGCCGCCGCAGCAGCCCGTGCTCCAGGCAATGCGCCAGCGACTGCTCGGTGAGGCTGGGGGTGGTGAGGGTGCTCAGCAGCTTGGTGTCGACGAAACGGTCCACCAGCGAAGGCGGCGCCGCGATGAAGCCCACCCGCCAGTTCGGTGCCAGGATCTTCGAGAAGCCCGACACGTAGATGGTGCGTTCCAGCGCGTCGAGCGCGGCCATGCGCGGCAGGTGCGCCGGCGCCAGGTGCGCATAGCTGTCGTCCTCGACGATGTGCAGGTCGTGGCGCTGCGCGAGCTGCAGCAGCCGGTGCGCGCTGCCCAGGGACAGCGAGGCGCCCGTCGGGTTGTGCAGCACCGACACCGTCACGTACAGGCGCGGGCGATGCGCCGCGATCAGGCGCTGCATGACGTCGAGATCGGGCCCGTCCTCGCCGCGCGGCACCGGCAGCACCCGCAGGCCCAGCGCGGCCAGGCGCGCGTACTCGACCGACCAGCCGGGTTCGTCCACCAGCACGCTGTCGCCGGCACGCACCAGGGCGCGCGTGACGATGTCGAGCGCATGGGTCGCCCCGACGGTGGTGATGATTTGCTCGGGCGTGGCGATCACCCCGTGGTCGGCCAGCCGCGTGGCCAGCGCACGCCGCAGCCGCGGGTCGCCGCCGGGCTGGCCGTACTGCAGCGCCAGCGGCGCGAGCTGCCTGCCGCTGGTTACCCGGCGCAGCGCGCTGCTCAGCATGGGCAGGTCCAGCCACTCGATCGGCAAGGTGCCCAGACCGGGCATCGGCTGCGCACCGGGCGGCTGAAACATGCCGCGCATCAGCGTGGTGGCGCTGATCGGCAGCGGCGCCGGCGGCGCCTTGGCCGCGGGCGGATGCGCCGGCTCGGGCGCGTTCTCGCGCACGAAGAAGCCGCGCTGGCGTCGCGCCTCGACCAGGCCCTGCGCCTGCAGCTGGTCGTAGGCCGCCACCACCGTGTACGCGCTGACGCCGTGCCGGCGGGCGCACTCGCGCACCGAGGGCAGGCGACTGCCGGGCGCCATCAGGCGCTGGCGGATGCGCTCGGAGAAGCGCGCGCACAGCTGCTCGGTCAGGGTGGTGTCCGAGCCGCGCGAGAGGGTGGCGGCAAACGGCGGCGGGTTCTTCATGTGCTGGCGACGCGACCAATACAGAACGCGGAATGTAGGGGCCAAGTGTACTGGCTCTGTGCTGGAGCGGCCCGTAGACTGCGCCGATGTCCTCCCATGAATTCACGGCGCTGCTGCTCTTCGCGACCGCGATGAGCTTCACCCCCGGGCCCAACACGACCCTGGCGGCGGCACTCGGAGCCAACCACGGCCTGCGCCGCGCGGCCGGGTTCATCGTGGCGGTGCCCACGGGCTGGACGGTGATGATGCTCGCCAGCGGGCTCGGCCTGGGTGCCCTGGTGCTCGCATGGCCGGCGCTGCGCCTGGCGATCAAGGGAGCCGGGGTGGCCTACCTGGTGTGGATGGCGTGGAAGCTCGCCGGGGCGGCGACGCTCGGCGAGGCCGATCGCGACCGGCTGGACATCGGCTTCTGGCAGGGCGTGGGCCTGCAGTTCGTCAACATCAAGGCCTGGATGCTGGCGCTGGCGCTGGCCGCCGGCTGGGTCACCAGCGC
>DATFAY010000317.1:0-3425 GCA_035254085.1 Piscinibacter sp. | reverse complement strand
CGTCGAACGCCGAGGCGATCCTGCAGCTGCCGCGCTTCGCCGCGACGGGCGGCGCACGAAGGAAGGTCGCGACATGACGCCCGTGCCCAGCCGGCCGATGCGCTTCGCGAACACCTCGCTGCACCCGAGCCACATCCTGCGGGTGGCGACCTACAACATCCACAAGGGCGTGCGCGGCGTCGGCCCCAACAAGCGGTTGGAGATCCACAACCTGGGACTGGGCATCGAGGCGCTGGACGCGGACCTGGTGTTCCTGCAGGAGGTGCGCCTGTTCAACCACAGCGAGGCACGCCGCTTTCCCGATACCAACATCGGCTGGCCCAAGGAGCCGCAGGCCGACTATCTCGCGCCCGAGGGCTACGACGTGGCCTACCGCACCAACGCGGTCACCAAGGAAGGCGAGCACGGCAACGCGCTGCTGTCACGCTGGCCGATCGGCGACATCGGCCACCACGACGTCTCCGACCACCGCTTCGAGCAGCGCGGCCTGCTGCACGTGCCGGTCGACTGGAACGGCATCCGGGTGCACGGCATCGTGGCCCACCTCGGGCTGATGCATTCGAGCCGCGTGCGCCAGGTCGAGCGCATCGCCGCGTTCATCAAGGCCGAGGTGCCGCGCAACGAGCGCCTCGTGCTCGCGGGCGACTTCAACGACTGGGGCGAGAAGCTCGACGCCCCCATGCGCGCGATGGGACTGGAGCGGGCCACGCCCGACGGCGCCGCGCCCTTGCGCACCTTTCCTTCGCTGGTGCCGGTATTCGCCCTGGACCGCATCTACACCCGCGGCTTTCGCTGCAGCTCGGCCTTCGTGCCTCGCGGCAACACCTGGGCGCGCATGTCCGACCACTTGCCATGCGTGGCAGAACTCGAGATCGATTGAGTGCTGCCGTCGACGCTCGCGAACGGCCTGCGCCGGCGCAGGCCGAGGAGCCGTCGTCGCTCGATCCGCTGTCGCGCATGGTCCCGCGCGCCGTCTTCACCGGCGGCAACGAGGTGCGCCTCCTGCGCGGCGGGGACGAGATGTTCCCGGCGATGCTGCGCGCCATCGAGACGGCGCGCCACGAGGTCTGGCTTGCCACCTACATCTTCCACGACGACCCCGCCGGCCTGCGCATCGCGCAGTCGCTCGCCGACGCGGCGCGGCGCGGCGTGCAGGTGAAGGTGGTCATCGACGGTTTCGGCAGCCGCGCCACCATCCCCAGGATCAGCGCGCTGCTGTGCGAGGCCAAGGTCGAGATGGCGGTGTTCCGGCCCATCCACCGCTGGTGGAACTGGCTGCAGCCCGGCCAGCTGCGACGGCTGCACCAGAAGCTGTGCGTGGTCGACGGCGACGTGGCTTTCGTGGGCGGCATCAACATCATCGACGACCGGCTCGACCTCGGGCACGGCTGGAGCGAGGAACCGCGGCTGGATTTCGCGGTCGAGCTGCGCGGGCCGGTGGTCGCGCCCATCGAGCAGGCCGCCCGGGCCGTGTGGTCGCGTGCTCGCCTCGGCCAGGGCTTTCGCGAGGAGTTCGTGGCGCTGGCCAAGGGGGCCGAGCCGATCGCCCATGCGCGCCGCCTGCTGCGCCGCCTGCGCCTGCCCACGAGCAAGCCGACGAAGTTCCGCCTGAGCGACCTGCCGCCGGTGCGCGCGGCCTTCGTGCTGCGCGACAACCTGCGCCGCCGCCGCACCATCGAGCGCAGCTACATCGCCGCCATCCGCCGGGCGCACACGCGCATCGACCTCGCGTCGCCGTATTTCTACCCGGGCGGGGGCTTTCGCACCGCGCTGCGTCAAGCCGCGCGCCGCGGGGTGCGGGTGCGGCTGCTGATGCAAGGCAAGCTCGACTACCGCATCGCCGGCCTCGCGGCCCGCACGCTGTACGACGAACTGCTCGCCAGCGGCGTGCGCATCTTCGAGTACACCCCTGCCTTCCTGCATGCCAAGGTCGCGCTCACCGACGACGAATGGGCCACGGTCGGCAGCTCCAACATCGACCCGCTGTCGCTGCTGCTGAACCTCGAGGCCAACGTCGTGGTGCGCGACGCCGACTTCAACGCCCAGCTCGCCGCCGAGTTCGATCGTGCCTTCGCGGTGTCGCGCGAGATCGACCGGCAGGAGGCACGCGGGCATAGGGTGGAGGGGGCGTTGCGGCGGGGCTTCGTGGCGTGGTGCGCGCATGTGTACTTGCGCATTGCCGGTGCCACCGGGAAGTATTGAGCCCCCCAGTCGCTTCGCTCCTGCCCCCGAGGGGCGCCACCCGTCGGGCCGGCGGAGCCGGACCCTCGCGTGTGGCTTGATGGGCACCTCGCTTCGCTCGCGCGGAGGCTGAAACGTGAGTGATCTTGTCATCGAGCGCCCCGAGGGCCTGTACTGCCCGCCGGGCGATTTCTACATCGATCCGTGGCGGCCGGTCGATCGCGCCGTCATCACGCATGCGCATGGCGACCATGCGCGGCCGGGCCACGGGCACTACCTGGCGGCGGCGCCGTCGGCCGGCGTGCTGTACGCGCGCCTGGGCCACGACATTTCGCTGCAGACGCTGGCCTATGGCGAGCGCATCGAGCATCACGGGGTGCGGCTGAGCCTGCATCCCGCAGGCCATGTGCTGGGTTCGGCACAGGTGCGGCTCGAGCACGCAGGCCAGGTGTGGGTGGCCTCCGGCGACTACTTCGTCTCGGGGCCGGGCGACCTCAACACCACCTGCGAGCCCTTCGAGGCGGTGCGCTGCGACTGCTTCATCACCGAGTCGACCTTCGGCCTGCCGATCTACCGCTGGCGGCCGCAGCGCGAGGTGTTCGACGAGATCAACGCCTGGTGGCGCGGCAACGCGCAGCAGGGCCGCGCCAGCCTGCTGATGGGCTACAGCTTCGGCAAGGCGCAGCGCATCCTGGCGGGGGTCGACGCGAGCATCGGACCGATCGTCGTGCACGGCGCGGTGCTGCCGCTCAATCGAGCCTACCGCGAGGCGGACGTCGCGCTGCCGCCGACGCTGCACCTGAGCGAGATCGGCGACAAGAACCTGCTCAAGCGCGCGCTCGTCGTGGCGCCGCCCTCGGTGCATGGCAGTGCCTGGGCGCGCCGCTTCGGCGACGCGAGCGACGCCTTCGCCAGCGGCTGGATGCAGTTGCGCGGTGCGCGACGCCGGCGCGCGGTGGACCGCGGCTTCGTGCTGTCGGACCATGCCGACTGGCCGGGCCTGCAGCGCGCCATCCGGGCCACCGGCGCGCAACGTGTCATCGTGACCCACGGCTACGAAGCGGTCATGGTGCGCTGGCTGCAGGAGCAGGGCCTGCAGGCCAGCGCTTTTCGCACCGAGTACGACGACGAGCGGCACGAAGCGCCGGAGCCGCCGGGCGCGTCGATCGACACCGCCGCCGACGCCGATGAGGCCGCAGTGTGAAGCGCTTCAGCGGGCTCTTCAACGACCTCGACGCGAGCAC
>DATFAY010000316.1:0-44565 GCA_035254085.1 Piscinibacter sp. | reverse complement strand
GCCGGCGGCGCCGTGTCGACGAAGCTCGGCCGGGCGGCCAGCTTGTCGTAGAGCTTGTGCAGGTTCGGGTGGTCGGCGCGCCAGTCGATCTGCGGGTAGCGGAAGTCGAGGTAGCCGAGCGCGCAACCGACGGCGATGTCGGCCAGCGTGAAATGGATGCCGGCGCAGTGGGGCTTGTCGGCCAGGCCGCGGCTCATGGCCTTCAGCGCCGCCGTCACGCGGACCATCTGGCGCTCGACCCAGGCGGGGCTGCGCTGGGTGTCGGTGCGGCCGGGCCAGACCATCTCCATGCGCGCCAGGATGCTGGCGTCGAGCAGGCCGTCGGCCAGCGCCTCCCAGGTGCGCACCTCGACGCGCTCGCGGCCGCTGGCCGGGATCAGCTTGCCGACCGGCGACAGGGTGTCGACGTATTCGACGATCACGCGCGAGTCGAAGACCGCCTCGCCGCCTTCCATCACCAGGCAAGGCACCTTGCCCAGCGGGTTGGCGGCCAGGATGGCCTCGCTGCCCCACACGTCTTCCAGCGCGAACTGGTAGTCGAGCTTCTTTTCGGCCAGCACGATGCGGACCTTGCGCACATACGGGCTGGTGTACGAGCCGATCAGTTTCATGGGGTGTGTGTCGGGGCTTCCCTGTGTCGATCGATTCTAGCGAAGCCCCCCCTTGGCCCAGGGGGCGCGTCGACCCGGGGTGCCCCCCTAAAATGCCGGACTTGCCTGCTGTGCACGCGCTTCGTCGGCGCCGCGCAACATCGACGACCCGATCCCGCTTGCTGGAGCACCTTGGCCATGCCGAACCCCCTCTCGACCCTGATGGCCCTGTCTCCGCTCGATGGCCGCTATGCCCCGAAGGTGGCGGCACTGCGCCCGTTGCTGTCCGAATTCGGCCTGATGCACCGGCGCGTGCAGGTCGAGGTGGAATGGTTCATCGCCTTGTCGGATGCCGGGCTCGAGGGCTTCAAGCCGTTTTCCGAAGCCGCCCGCGGGCTGCTGCGCGGCCTGGTGGTGCGCTTCTCCGAGGCCGATGCCTCGGCGATCAAGGACATCGAGAAGACCACCAACCACGACGTGAAGGCGGTCGAATACTGGCTCAAATCGCGCCTGGAGACCCAGCCCGAGCTGAAGGCCGCGTCGGAGTTCGTGCACTTTGCCTGCACCAGCGAGGACATCAACAACACCAGCCATGCGCTGATGCTCAAGGCCGCCCGCACCGAGGTGGTGCTGCCGGCGATCGACAGGCTCATCGCCAAGCTGACCGAGATGGCAGTGCACTTCGCCGCGGTGCCGATGCTGTCGCGCACGCATGGCCAGACGGCCAGCCCGACGACGGTCGGCAAGGAAATCGCCAACGTGGTCTCGCGCCTGCACACGGCGCGCGTGCGCATCGCCGAGGTGAAGCTGCTGGCAAAGATGAACGGCGCGGTCGGCAACTACAACGCGCACCTCGTGGCCTACCCGGACAAGGACTGGGAGGCCTTCTCGCAGCAGGTGGTCGAGCAGCGCCTGGGGCTCACGTTCAACCCCTACACGATCCAGATCGAGCCGCACGACTACATGGCCGAGCTGTTCGACGCGGTGACCCGCGCGAACACGATCCTGATCGACTGGTCGCGCGATGTCTGGGGCTACATCTCCCTGGGCTACTTCAAGCAGCGGCTGAAGGAGGGCGAGGTCGGCTCGTCGGCGATGCCGCACAAGGTCAACCCGATCGACTTCGAGAATGCCGAGGGCAACTTCGGCCTGGCCAACGCGCTGCTGACCCACCTGGCGCAGAAGCTGCCGATCAGCCGCTGGCAGCGCGACCTGACCGATTCCACCGTGCTGCGCAACATGGGCGTGGCGCTCGGCTACGCGGTGCTGGGCTACGACGCGCTGTCGCGCGGGCTGGACAAGCTGGAGCTGAACACCGAGGCACTCGCCGCCGACCTCGATGGCGCCTGGGAGGTGCTGGCCGAGGCGATCCAGACCGTGATGCGCCGCCACGGCCTGCCCCAGCCCTACGAGCAGCTCAAGGCCTACACCCGCGGCAAGCCGATGACCCGCGAGTTGATGCAGGGCTTCATCAACAACCCCGCGCTGAAGCTGCCGGCCGACGAAAAGGCCCGCCTGCTGGCGATGACCCCGGGCGACTACACCGGCCTGGCGGCCACGCTGGCCCGCCGCATCGGCTGAAATGACGACCCCCGGCCGCCGGGTACGGCGGCCACCCCCCGGAGGGGGCCTCAGCCGGCTCCGGAGCGGCCGAGCGCTCGGCTGAGGCGACGCCCCCCACTGCTGAGAATTGCTGATGGCAGCGGCGCGCCGCTTGCCTACACTCGCCCGCACATTCATCGAACAACGTGCGTCACGAGGGGGGATCTCATGCACGAAGAAGAAAATGCCCAGGCCGCGGGCCCGCGGCGCCTGGCCGTCGAGTTCACCGGCTCGGGCAGCGAGTATTTCCGCATCTGGCTGGTCAACCTGCTGCTGACGCTGGTCACGCTGAGCCTGTACCAGCCGTTCGCGAAAGCCCGCAAGCTCGCCTACTTCCACGGCAACACCCTGATCGGCGGCCGCCCGCTGGGCTTTCACGGCAACCCGTGGAAGATGCTGCGCGGCTACCTGCTGATGCTGCTGTTCGGCGTCGCCTATGGCGTGTCGAGCCGGTTCTCGCCGGTGGCCGCGCTGGTGGCGGTCGGCAGCTTCGTGCTGCTGTGGCCGGCGCTGTGGCGCGCCTCGCTGCAGTTCCGGCTCGGCAACACGAGCTGGTGCGGGATGCGCTTCGGCTTCGATGGCAGCCTGGGCGGGGCCTATCGCTGCATGCTGCCGGGGCTGCTGACGTGGGCCGGCTTCGTCGCGGTCGCGGTGCTGGCGCCCAAGCCGGCAGCCGGCCCCGCGCCCGCTGAGGCCGACGCGTTCGCGCCACTGTCGCCCGCCGCCTTCGGGGTGCTGATGGGCCTGACGACGCTGGCGATGCTGCTCGCGATGCCGCTCGCACTGGCCTGGGTCAAGCGCTACCAGCACGGGCATTACGTCTATGCGGGCCAGCGCAGCCGCCTGGAGGCCGGCACCGGCGAGTTCTACCTCTATGCGCTGAAGGTGTTCGGCGTCACGCTGCTGGTGGGCGTGGTCGGCGCGGCCACGGTGGGCGGCCTCGCCGCGCTCGGCTTTGCCGGCGCTGCCGCCGGCGCGGGCCGGCACTTCGCCACCGGCCTGCTGGTGATCGGCATGCTGGCCTTCTACGCCGGCTACTTCGTCATCGTGCTGCCCTATGGGCAATCCCGCCTGCAGAACCTCGTCTGGGGTCGCACGCGCTCGCAGGCGCTGCAATGCCGCAGTGGGCTGCGCCTGTGGCCGCTGGGCCGGCTGACGCTGAAGAACCTGGTGCTGACGATCCTCACGCTGGGCCTGTACTGGCCCTTCGCGGCGGTCGCCACCGCGCGGATGCGGCTGCAGGCGCTCGAGGTGGAGGTCGACGGCGACGTCGCGCAGTGGCAGGCCGGCGCGCAGGCCGGCACGCAGGACGCCACCGGCGACGCCGCGGGCGATTTCTTCGGCATCGACCTCGGGCTCTGATGCTGGGGGCACTCGACAGCGAGTACTTCGATGGCCAGCGGCCGGTCGCCCAGCCGGTGCGGCTGTCGATCGACGGGCCGGACCTCGTCATCGCCGGCGACGGCTTCACGCGCCGCGTGCCGCGCCGCCAGGTGCGCTGGCCCGAGCGTCAGCGCCACGGCGCGCGCCTGGCCTACCTGCCGGGCCACGGCCTGGTCAGCCATGCCGACGGCCCCGGCTGGGATGCCTGGGCCCAGGCGCACGGCCTGCGCGACCGGCTGGTCGTGCGCTGGATGCAGAGCTGGCGCGGCGTGCTGTGGGCCCTTGTGGCCTGCGTGGCGCTCGGCGCCGCGGTCTGGGCCTGGGGGGTGCCCTGGCTGGGCCGGGCCGCGGTGGCGGCGATGCCGACATCGATCGACGAAGTGGTCGGCGAGCAGGCCCTGGCCTCGTTCGACCACGAGGGCCTGCAGCCGAGCCGGCTCGACCCGCAGCGCCAGCAGGCCATCCGCCAGGCGCTGGTGACGGCCGTCGCGCAGGCTTGGCCGGCGGCGGACCGGCCGGCGTTCACGCTGCACTTTCGCGCCGCCGGCCAGATGAAGCTCGGGCCCAACGCCTTCGCGCTGCCGGGTGGCCACATCGTGCTGACCGACGAGCTGGCCGAGCTGCTGGCCGACGCGCCGGACGTGACCACCGGCGTGCTGGCCCACGAGCTCGGCCACGTGCGCCACCGCCACGGCATGCGCACCGTCGTGCAGGCCAGCCTGCTGGCGGCGCTGGCCGGCTGGGTGGTGGGCGATTTCTCCAGCGTGCTGGCGGCCGTGCCGGCGATCCTCGGGCAGCAGGCCTATGCGCGCGATTTCGAGCGCCAGGCCGACCAGGAGGCGATCGTGCTGCTGCGCGCCAACGGGCTGGCGCCGAGCCGGATGGCGCTGTTGTTCGAGCGCCTGGCCGATTGGCGCCGGCGCCACGCCGACGGCGGCATCACCGAATTGCCGATCGCGGTGGCCGACCACCCGGCCGACGACGAGCGCATCCGCGCCTTCCGCGACGCCGACGCGGCCCGCTGAGCGCCGCTCAGCGCGCGGCAATCACCGGCAGCCCGCGCGTGGCCGCATCGGCCTCGGGCGCGATCATCGCCATGCAGGCGCTGATCAGCACCACCGAGGCGATGACCGACAGCCCCAGCACCAGCAGGGGCGACCAGCTCAGCCAGAGGCCGGGCCGGCGGGGCTCGGGGTGCCGCGGGGTTCGCATCAAAGGTTCGTGCGCCATGCCTACCAATACGGAATGCAGGCGCGAAACCGGACATTGGCCCCCGTCTGTTACACGGCGGTGTCAGCGACGGCTTCTCTAGAATCGCCGTTCATGCACTTTTCCAAGATGCTGGCCGAGGCCAGCGCCCGCCATGCCTCGCTGCTGTGCGTCGGGCTGGACCCGGACCCGGCCCGCTTCCCGGCCCCTTGGCAGGGCGACGCCAGCCGCATCCACGACTTCTGCGCCCGCATCGTCGACGCCACCAAGGACCTGGTCTGCGCCTTCAAGCCGCAGATCGCCTACTTCGCCGCCCACCGCGCCGAGGACCAGCTCGAGCGGCTGATGGCCCACATCCGTCGCGTCGCGCCCGGGGTGCCGGTGATCCTGGACGCCAAGCGCGGTGACATCGGACCGACCGCCGCGCAGTACGCCCGCGAGGCCTTCGAGCGCTACCAGGCCGATGCGGTGACGCTGTCGCCGTTCATGGGCTTCGACTCGCTCGAGCCCTGGCTGAAGTACGACGGCAAGGGCCTGATCCTGCTGTGCCGCACCTCCAACCCCGGCGGCAGCGACCTGCAGGCGCAGGCGCTCGCCGGCGGCGGCACGCTGTACGAGCACGTCGCGAAGCTCGCCGCCGGGCCGTGGAACCGCGATGGCCGGCTCGGCCTGGTCGTCGGCGCCACCTTCCCGGCCGAGCTGGCGCGGGTGCGCGAGCTCGCGCCGACGCTGCCGCTGCTGATTCCCGGCGTCGGTGCGCAAGGCGGCGACGCCACCGCCACCGTGAAGGCCGCCTGGCGGCCGGACGCGCCGATCATCGTGAATTCCTCCCGCGCCGTGCTGTACGCCGGCAACGACGAGGATTTCGCGAGCCGCGCGCGCGCCGTGGCCGAGGCCACCCGGCGTGAACTGGAGGCCGCCCGGAGCTGATTCGTTACACCCGGATGGAAGCCCCGATGACGGGGCGGCCGGTTTTCGGCGGACACTTCGAACACACTTCGTTCGAAGATTCAGGCGGCTGTTGCAGTGGCTGACCCACACGCTCCGGGGGGATACACGGCGGGCACCCGCCGGCAGTTCGCGCTGGCGGCCAGCCTGGGCGCCCTCGCGGTCGCGGTGCTGGCTTTCGCGCTGCCGGCGCACTGGTCGGCGCTGCTGCGCGCCGGGCTGCTGGGCGCGGTGGCGCTGGCGGCCGCGGCCGCCGCCGCCTGGCCGCTGTGGCGTTCGCTGGCGGCCCGCATCGCGGCCGCCGAGGCCGCCGACGAGCGCCTGAAGGCCGCCCTGGCGGTCACGGCCCACGCCCACATCGAGCTCGACCAGGACGGCCGCGTCGTCGGCACCGGGGCGCACGGCGAGGCCGGCAGCGCGCTGTTCGGCGCGTCGCCGCCGCGCCCGGGCCGCGCGCTGTGGGAGCTGCCGCAGGCCGGCCTCGGCCACCGCCAGGCCAAGCGGCTGCGCGAAGCGGTGCGCACGCATCAGCCCTGGCGCGAGCTCGAGCTGAACTGGGACGACAGCCGCGGCCAGCGCCGACCCTTGAGCCTGTGCGGCGTGCCGCGCTTCGATGCGCTGGGCCGCTACATCGGCCACTGGGCGCTGGTGCGCGACCGGCGTGCCGAGGTCAGTGCGCGCGACGCGCTGAAGGCCACCACCACGCGCTTTCACGACCTGTTCCGCCGCATGCCGCTGGCGCTGGTGCTGCACCGCAACGGCACCGTGCTCGACGCCAACCCGGCCGCAGTGGCGTTGTTCGGCCACCGCGACCTGCATTCGATGCTCGGCCACAACCTGCTGGAGTCCTATGCCGAGGGCGATGATCGCGAGCGCGCCCGCACCCGGCTGCACCTGGTCGACGCCATGGCCGTCGGCCAGACGCTGCCGGCGGCCGAGTACCGGGTGCTGCCGCAGCAGGGCCGGGCGCTGATTGTGCAGGTCACGAGCGCGCCGGTCGAGGTCGACGACGGCCGCGCGACGCTGTCGATCTACACCGACGAGACCGAGCGCCGCCAGGCCGAGCAGGCGGTGCTGCGCTCCGAGGCGCTGCTGTCGCACCTGGTGTCGACCAGCCCGGACGCGATCACGCTGACCGACATGGCCAACGGCCGCTATGCGATGGTCAACCCCAGCTTCGAACGCATCACGGGGTACAGCGCCGCCGAGGTCATCGGCCGCACCTCCAGCGAGATCGCGATCTGGGCCGACGAGGCCGACCGCGAGCGGCTGGTGCAGGCGATCCGCGCCGACGGCACGGTGCAAAACATGGCGGCCACCTTCCGCGACCGCCACGGCCGCTACGTGCAGATGCTGATGTCGGCCGCGCGCTTCGGCATGGAAGGCCACGACTACCTGGTGATCGCCGCGCGCGACGTCACCGCCAGCGAGCAGGCGCGGCTGGAGCGCGAGGCGATCCTGGACAACGCGCTGATGGGCATCGCGCTGACCCGCGAGCAGCAGTTCATCCTCGTCAACCCCCGCTTCGAGCAGATGTTCGGCTGGCCGCCGGGCATGCTGGTGGGCCAGCACGGCAGCGTGGTCTGGCCCAGCCCCTCGGACCACCAGGCGGTGGGGCGCGAGGTCGGCCCCGCGCTGGGCCGCGGCGAGCAGATCGAGATCGAGCGGCCGATGATGCGGCGCGACGGCAGCATCTTCCTGTGCCGGCTGCTGGCCAAGGCCCTGAGCCCGACCGAGCCCGGCCGTGGCGGCACGATCTGGCTGGCCGAGGACGTGACCGAGAAGCGCCAGGTCGAACAGGCGTTGGCCAAAGCGCGCGACGACGCCGAGGCCGCCAGCCGGGCCAAGAGCGCCTTCCTGGCCAACACCAGCCACGAGATCCGCACGCCGCTGAACGCGCTGCTCGGCCTGGCGCGGCTGGCCCGCCAGCCGGGCGTCGACGAATCGCGCCGGCGCCAGTACATCGAGCAGATCAGCGAATCGGCCGAGACGCTGTCGGGCATCCTGTCCGACATCCTCGACCTGTCGAAGATCGAGGCCGGCAAGATGCACCTCGAGCAGGAGCCGTTCGACCTGCGCGGCCTGCTGCGCAGCATGCACCAGGCCTACGGCTCGTTGGCCGACACCAAGGGGCTGGACATGTCGATCGAGCTCGACGAGGACCTGCCGGCCGTCGTCGTCGGCGATCCGGTGCGCGTGCGGCAGATCCTGTCGAACTACCTGAACAACGCACTGAAGTTCACCGACAGCGGCAGCATCCGGCTGTCGGTGCACCGCACCCGCGCCGACCGCGTGCGCTTCGAGGTCACCGACACCGGCCAGGGCATCGACGAGGCGCAGCAGGCCGTGCTGTTCCGCCCGTTCTCGCAGGTCGACGTGTCGCGCGCGCGGCGCGTCGGCGGCACCGGGCTCGGGCTGTCGATCTGCCGCCAGCTCGCCGAGATGATGGGCGGCGAGGTGGGCGTGGTCAGCCTGCCCGGCCAGGGCAGCTGCTTCTGGGCCGAGCTGCCGCTGCCGCCCGGCGAGCCCGACGCGCTCGACTCCGGCCCCAGCAGCTTCGGTGCCGACCCGATCAGCGGCACCCGCGTGCTGATGGTCGAGGACAACGCGGTCAACATGATGATCGCGGTGGCGCTGCTCGAGCAGTGGGGCGTCGAGGTCTCGCAGGCCGGCGATGGCCAGCAGGCGATCGAGCTGGTCGAGCAGGCCGCCGCGCGCGGCCGGCCTTTCGACGTGGTGCTGATGGACGTGCAGATGCCCGGCATGAGCGGGCACGAGGCGACGCGCCTGCTGCGCCGCCACCACCCCGCCGCGCGGCTGCCGATCATCGCGCTGACGGCCGCGGCGCTGGTCTCCGAGCGCGACCAGGCGCTGGCCGCCGGCATGAACGATTTCCTCACCAAGCCGATCGACGCCGCGCGGCTGCGCAACACGCTGCTGCGCGCGCTGCGCCAGAGGGTGAGTTGAGCCCCCACGCTCCCTTCCGGTCGCTGCCCCCGAGGGGGCTCGCGCAGCGGACCGGCCAAGCCGGATCCGCGCACGCCGCTTGGAGGGGGCGGCGCTTCGCGCGCCCGCCTGGTGGGAACGCGCTTTGCTGTAGGCTTGGTCATGGTTCCTGCCCGCATGCATGCCGCGGCCCTGGCTGCGGCGCTCGCCCTGGCCGCCTGCGCCAGCCACCCGGTCGATGCGCAGTGGAGTTCGCCGCAGCTCGCCGGCCAGCCGCTGCGCGCGGCGCGCGTGCTGGTGGTCTGCGAGGCGGCCGAGGAGGTGCTGGTGCGGCTGTGCCAGGACCGGCTCGGCGCCGAGCTCGCGGCGCGCGGGTTGACCGCGCTGCCCGTGCCGGAAGGCACCCCGCTGCCCGCGCCCGGCGCCGTGCGCGACGACACGCGCTACCTCGCCCCGGCGCGCGCCGTGCGGGCCAGCGCGGTCTGGGTCGCCAGCGTCGGCGCGGACGCCTACGCCGCCGAGCGCAGCGGCTCGGGCATGTCGATCGGCATCGGCGGCTTCAGCTTCGGGCGCAGCAGCTCGGTCGGCGTCGGCGTATCGGTGCCGGTGGCCGGTGGCCCGCCGCCGACGGCCTACGCGGCCGACATGCGCATCACCGAGGTCGCCGGCGGCCGGCTGCTGTGGACGGCGCGCGCCGGCGCGGGCAGTGGTGGCGATGCGCGCGAGCAGATCGATGGCCTGATGCGCCGCCTGTTCGAGGCGGCCGACCAGGCGCCGCTGTACTGAACGGCCGCCCGGCAGCCGGGGTGCAGATAATCGCGCCTTCGACTTTCACACGGCCGCCTGGGCGGCCCGCAACCTCATGCTGATCACCCGTCGTGTCGCGCTGTCCGTGGCGCTGGCCTCCACCGGCTGGCTGCTGGCCGCCTGCAACAAGCCCGCTCCCGAGGCCTTGGCCCCCGCCGCGCCGGCCTCGGCGGCTTCCGTCGCCGCCTCGGCGCCCGCCGCCAAGGTCTACACCGTCGGCACCGACCCGACCTACGCGCCGTTCGAGTTCCAGAACGAGAAGGGCGAGATCGTCGGCTTCGACATGGACGTCATGCGCGCCGCGGCCGAGAAGGCCGGCATCCAGATCCAGTTCGTCTCGACCCCGTGGGAAGGCGCCTTCAACGCGTTGGCCCAGGGCGACCGCGACGCGCTGATCTCGGCCGTGACCATCACCGACGAGCGCAAGCAGACGCTGGACTTCAGCGAGCCCTACTTCGAGGCCCACCAGCTCATCGCCGTGCCGCAGAAGTCGGCCGTCGCCAAGCTGGACGACCTGAAGAAGAAGAAGGTCGGCGTGCAGACCTCGACCACCGGCGAAGAGGTGGTCGTCAAGCTGCAGGGCAAGACCAGCGACCTGATCAAGCGCTTCGAGTCCGTGCCGCTGGCGCTGTCCGAGCTGGCCGCCGGCGGCCTGGACGCGGTCGTGGCCGACAACGGCGTGATCGAGCACTACGTCGCCAACAACCCGAACGCGAAGTTCAAGGCCGTCAACGACACCAGCTTCGCGCCCGAGATGTATGGCATCGCCGTGCGCAAGGGCAACACCGAGCTGCTGCAGAAGATCAACACCGGCCTGGCCGCGATCAAGGCCGACGGCACCTACCAGAAGATCCACGACCAGTACTTCAAGGCCGGCCAGTAAGCGGCCATGGACTGGCGCTGGGACATCCTGGCGGGCTACGGCCCGCTGTTCGCGCAAGGCCTGTGGATGACGGTCCAGCTCGCGGTGATCGCCACCGCGGCCGGGCTGGCGCTGGGCGTGGGCGTGGGCCTGGTCAACACCGATGCCATGCGCCCCGTCCGGGGCCGGGCCCTGCTGCGCGGCGGGCTGTGGGCGCTGCGCGGCGTGACGACCGCCTACGTCACCTTCTTCCGCGGCACGCCCTTGTTCGTGCAGATCCTGCTGGTGCACTTCGCGCTGATGCCCACGCTGATCCACCCCGACGGCGGCTGGCTGCTCAGCGGCGAGCTCGCGCGCGAGTTCCGGCAGAACCACGGCGCCTTCTTCTCCGGCACGCTGGCGCTGAGCCTGAACGCCGGCGCGTACATCTCCGAGATCTTCCGCGCCGGCATCCAGAGCATCCACGGCGGCCAGGCCGCGGCGGCGCTGAGCCTGGGCATGACGCCCTGGCAGGGCATGCGCTTCATCGTGCTGCCGCAGGCCTTCCGCCGCATGGTGCCGGCGCTGGTCAACGAGACCATCGCGCTGATCAAGGATTCGTCCCTGGTCTCGGCGATCGGCCTGCTGGAGCTCGCGATGGCCGCGCGCACGGTGGCCGGCGCCTACTCGCGCTACTGGGAGCCCTACCTCGCCATCTCGGCCATGTACCTGGTACTGACCTGGACGCTGTCGCTTCTGGCCAAGCGGCTCGAAGCCCCCGCGCACACCCGCGGTCACTGAGGCCCTTCATGCCTGCTTTCGACGACTTCTTCGCCCACCGCCCGCTGGTCATCCTGGACGGTGCGCTGGGCACCGAGCTGCAACGCCGCGGGGCCGACCTGAACGACCCGCTGTGGTCGGCCAAGCTGCTGCTGGAGCAGCCCGATCTGATCCGCCAGGTCCACTACGACTACTTCCGCAGCGGCGCCGACGTGGCCACCACCTCCAGCTACCAAGCCACCTTCGAGGCCTTCGCCCGGCGCGGGCTCGATGCCGAGGCCACCGCCGAGCTGATGCGGCTGTCGGTGCGGCTGGCGGCCGAGGCGCGCGATGCCTTCTGGGCCGAGCCGGCCCATCGCGAAGGCCGCAGCAAGCCGCTGATCGCCGCCTCGGTCGGCCCCTACGGCGCGATGCTGGCCAACGGCTCCGAGTACACCGGCAACTACGGCCTCGACGAGGAGGCCCTCATGGCCTTCCACCGCCCGCGGCTGGCCGTGCTGGCCGGTGCCGGCGCCGACCTGCTGGCCTGCGAGACCCTCCCCTGCCTCGCCGAGGCCCGCGCGCTGGCGCGGCTGCTGGCCGAGTTTCCCGGCACCGCCGCCTGGCTCAGCTTCTCGTGCCGCGACGGCCTGCACAACAGCCTGGGCGAGCCGATCGCCGATTGCGCGGCCGCGCTCGAAGGCTTCGACGGCATCGTCGCGCTCGGGGTGAACTGCACCGCGCCGCAGCACATCGGCTCGCTGATCGAGCAGATGCACGCGCGCACGGCCAAGCCGCTGCTGGTGTATCCGAACTCGGGCGAGCACTACGACGCCCAGCGCAAGACCTGGCACGGCAACCCCGGCGCCTCGCACTTCGCCGAGCAAGCGCGCGGCTGGCACGCCCGGGGTGCCCGCCTGATCGGCGGCTGCTGCCGCACCGGCCCGGACGAGATCGCCGCGCTGCGGCAGTGGGCACGCAGCGACCTCGACGCGGCATAAGCCGCGCCGCTCAGGCCGGCGCGGGCGAGGGCCGTGCCGGCTCGGTCGCCGCTGCCAGGCGGCGCAGCAGCGTGGTGGTCGCCCCCGCGTCGGCCGGCATGCCCAGCAGGTAGCCCTGCACGACGTCGCAGCCGGTCTCGCGCAGGAAATCCAGCTGCGCCGCCGTCTCGACCCCCTCGGCCACCACGCGCAGGCCGAGCGCATGCGACATCGAGACCACGGCACCGACCACGGCGCGGCTGTTTGCATCGTCCGGCAGGTTGCGCACGAACAGGCGGTCGACCTTCAGCGTGTCGATCGGCAGCTGCTTGATCATCGCGAGCGACGAATAGCCGGTGCCGAAGTCGTCGATCGCGACCTGCACGCCCAGCGCGCGCAGGCGCTGCAGCACCGCCGCGCTGGGCTCGACCTCCTTCAGCACGCTCTCGGTCAGCTCGACCTCGATGTACAGCTGCTCGCCCTGCAGCTGGTTGGCGGACATCGCTTCGGCGACCGCCTCGACCAGGTGGTCGTGCAGGATCTGCCGGCCCGAGACGTTGATCGCGATGCGCTGCGGCGCCAGGCCGTCGTCCAGCCAGGCCCGCGCCTGGGCACAGGCGTGTCGGATGACCCAGGCGCCGATGTCGTTGATCAGCGCGCTCTGCTCGGCGATCGCGATGAAGCGCTCGGTCGGCATCGGTTCGCCGTCGGGCTGCGGCCAGCGCAGCAGCGCCTCCATGCCGGCCAGCCGGCCGCTGCGCGGCTCGAACTGGGGTTGGTAGTGCAGCACGAGCTCGCCGCGCTGCAGCGCGCGGCGCAGGGCGTTCTCGACCACGAGGTGCTCGTGCGCCCGCTCGCCCGCATCGGGGGTGTAGAAGTCGAACGTGCCGCGGCCGCGCTCCTTGGCGCGGTACATCGCGGCATCCGCGGCTCGGCACAGGCTGTCGACCGTGTCGGCGTCCTCGGGGAAGAGCGCGATGCCGATGCTCGCCCCGATGGACAGCTCGCGCCCGCCGATGTGCAGCGGCGCCGACAGCGCCGTGATCACCTTGCGCGACAGCGTCGCGGCGTCCTGCGCATCGGTCACGTCCTCGGCGACCACGGTGAACTCGTCGCCGCCCAGGCGCGCCACGCCGTCCTCGGCGCGCACCACGGCGCGCAGCCGGCGCGCCGTGTGCATCAGCAACTCGTCGCCGGCCGCATGGCCCATCGAGTCGTTGATCACCTTGAAGCGGTCCAGGTCGATGAACAGCAGGGCCAGGCGCTGGCCATGCCGCGCCGCGCGCGCCATGGCCAGCTGCAGGCTGTTGGCGAACAGCAGCCGGTTCGGCAGGCCGGTCAGCGCATCGTGGTGCGCCAGGTGCATCAGCTTCGCCTCGGCCTCCTTGATCGGCGTGATGTCCGACAGGATCGCCACGTAGTGCGACACCGCCCCCCCGCCGCCGCGCACGGCGCTGATGTTCTCCCAGGCGGGGTAGATCTCGCCGTTCTTGCGCCGGTTCCAGATCTCGCCCTGCCACTGCCCGGTCGACGCCAGCGCCTGCCACATCGCCCGGTAGTAGGCCTCGTCGTGCCGGCCCGAGCGCAGCAGGGCCGACGGCGGCCGGCCGACCGCCTCGGCGGCGGCGTAGCCGCTGATCGCGCTGAAGGCCGCATTGACCATCACGATGCGCTGGCGCGCATCGGTGACCATGATCGCCTCCTTGGTGTTGTCGAACACCGCGGCAGCCAGGCGCAGCTGCTCCTGGGCCCGCTTGCGTTCGCTGATGTCGCGCACGATCGCCTGCCACTGGCCGCTGGGCAGGATCTTGGCCGTGATCTCCACCGGCAGCCAGTGGCCGTCGGCGTGCCGCAGCGCCCACTCGGCGACCTCGACCTCGCCCTGCATCAGCTGCTCGCGCGCCCGCGCCAGGCGCGGCACGTCCTCGGGCGGGATCAGGTCGACGATGGTGCGGCCGATGATGTCGGCGCGCTCGCGCCCGAGCAGGCGGCAGCCGGTGTCGTTGACCGCGATGTAGCGGCCGTCGATGTCGGCGATGAAGATGCCGTCGCCGGCCTCGTGGAACAGCTCGGCCAGCCGACGCTCGCTGCGGCGCAATCGATCGTGGAAATAGCTGAAGACCACGCCCATCGCGACGAACACGGCCGCGGGGAACAGCAGCGCCGGCGAGCCCTTGACCAGGGCGTACTCGGGCGGCACGAACAGCCACCACACCAGCCATGCCGACAGCGCCGTGGCCTGCAGGCCGGCAACGCGGCCGCCGAACCAGGAGCTGGCGAACACGGCCGGGAAGAACAGGAACCAGGCGTAGGGCCGGATCAGCGGCCACAGAGTCCACTGCAGCCCCAGCGCGACCAGCGGCGCCAGCATGGCCAGCGCCAGCCGCTGGCGCGGCGACAGGGGCCCGCGGTCATCCCGGAACCGCTTGATGGTGACCGGCACATGCCCTCCTTGGTACGGCCGATGCTACGGGCCGGGGCGGGCCGACGCTTGAGCCGCGTCAAGGCAGGCCGCGCGGGCCGGCGGGCCGGCTATCGGCCTTGCGCCACGTCGGCCTGGCCGAACGACAGCGCGATGCACAGGCCACCGCCCGGTGGCCTGTCCAGCGTGATCGTCGCGCCGTGCAGCTGCGCGATCTCCTGCACGATCGCGAGCCCCAGGCCGCAGCCGTCGCCGGCCGCGCCGGCCACGCGGTAGAAGCGCTCGAAGACCCGCTCGCGCTCGGCCGGCGCGATGCCCGGGCCGCTGTCGACCACCGCCAGCCGGGGCCTTGCGCCGACCACGCCGCTGCTCACCGTGACCACGCCGCCGGCGGGCGTGTAGCGCAGCGCGTTGTCGATCAGGTTGGCCAGCGCCTCGCGCAGCAGCCAGGGCACGCCGCGCACGGTGGCCCGGCCGGGCTCGAAGCCCAGATCGATGCCCTTGGCCAGCGCCTGGTCGAGGAACAGCGAGGCCGACTGCTCGACCAGCTCGTGCAGGGCCACCGGCTCGAAGCGCCGGTCCAGCGCCGACGACGGTTCGGCCTGGGCATAGACGAGCAGCTGCTGCACCAGGTGGGTCATGCGCCCGATCGCCTCGTCAATGCGCGCCCGGCGCTCGGGCGAATCGTCGAAGCGGCCCTCGTGCGCCGCCAGCTCGACCTGCGTCTGCAGCCCCGCCAGCGGCGTGCGCAACTGGTGCGCCGCCCCGGCGAGAAAGCGCTGCTGCGCCGCCGCCGCGTCGCGCAGCAGGGCCAGCAGGTCGTTCAGCCGGGCCAGCAGCGGCTGCACCTCATGAGGGGTGGCCGGCAGCTCGATCGGCTGCAACTCGCGCGGCGAGCGGCGGGCGATCTCGCGCTCGACATCCTCCAGCGGCGCCAGGCCGCGCCGCACGCCGAAGTACACCGCCAGCAGCGTGGCCAGGCCCAGGCCGGCGGCGGGCAGCGCCGTCGCGGCCAGGATGCGGCGGCTCGCCCGCTGGCGCTTGTGCACCGTCTCGGCGACGGCGATCGTGACCTCGCCCTGGTCCGGCCCGGCCGCCATCACCGCGATGCGCACCGGTGCGCCGGCGTAAGCGCCGTCGGCGAATTGCAGCTGGCGGTCGGCCCGCGCCGCCGGAACCACCAGGCCTGCGTCGCCGGCCAGCAGGCGCCCGGCGCGGTCGCGCACCGCGAAGTAGATGCGGTCGTCCGGGCTGCTGCGCAGCATGGCCTCGGCCTCGGTCGACATCTCGAGGCTGACGTCCTCGGTGCTCGACGAGACGCTGCGCGACAGGTCGAACACCGTGTCGGCGAGCGACTGGTCGAAGGCCGCGTCGGCCGTCTCGCGCGCCAGCCGGTAGTCCATCAGCACGGCCAGGCCGATGACCAGCGCCAGCGGCGCGAGGATGGCGGCGAACAGCCGCCGCCGAAGGCTCGGCCTCATTGACGCACCCTACGGCCTGCGGCCGGTCCCGCCAAGCGGGAATGAGCCCCTTCGGGCGGCCGGGCGGGGCTCATGCCTCCAGCGCCGGCGCGTCGAGCCGGTAGCCGATGCCGCGCACGGTGCGGATCTCGATGCCGCCCAGGGCCAGCTTTGCACGCAGCCGCGAGACGTGCACCTCCACCGCGTTCGGCGTGATGTCCTTGTCCCAGCCCGCCAGGCCCTGCATCAGCCGGTCCTTGTTGACGACGTTCGGCGAGGCCAGCAGCAGGATCTCGAGGATGGCCCATTCGCGCGGCGTCAGCTCCAGCGGCTGGCCTGCGAGCGTGGCCGCGTGGGCCGCGGTGTCGAGCAGCAGCGGGCCGTGGCGCAGGCAGCTGTCGGCCACCGCGTGCGAGCGGCGGATCAGCGCACGCACGCGCGCCACGAGCTCCGGCAGGCGGAAGGGCTTGCCGAGGTAGTCGTCGGCACCCACGTCGAGGCCGCTGATGGTGTCTTCCATGCTCGAGCGCGCCGACAGCACCAGCACCGGCAGCGCAAGGCCCTGCTGGCGCCACTGGCGGATCAGCGACAGCCCGTCGGCGCCGGGCAGCCCGATGTCGACCACCGCCAGGTCGACGGCCTCCCGCTGCAGGCAGGCCCCGGCCGCCTCGGCCGAGACGGCGACGTCGACGGTGTAGCCGGCACGCGCCAGGCCCTGCTTCAGGCCGGCGGCGACCAGGCCGTCGTCTTCGACCACGAGGATGCGCATCGGGCGGATTGTCGGCCGTTCGGGCGCCGCGCCGGTGCGTCAGCGCGTCTGGGCCACCACGTCGCGCGGCTCGGTGCCGCCGGCCGGCTCCTTGTGGGCGATGCCGAAGTGACAGTCGATGCAGGTGTGGCTGCCGTCGGCGAGCTTCAGGTGCTGCTTGCGCGCGGTCGGGCCCTGCGCCTCGGGGTCCATCGCCGCCGCGTCGTGGCAGCTGCGGCATTCGCGCGAATCGGTCTCCTTCATCCGGCGCCAGACGGCGGTGGCCATCTCGAGCCGGTGCGCCTCGAACTTCTCGGGCGTGTCGATCTTGCCGGTCAGGTGCGACCAGATGTCCTTCGCCGCGCCGATCTTGCGCACCAGCGTGCCCAGCGCATCGTGCGGCACGTGGCAGTCGGAGCAGATCGCCTTGACGCCGGTGCGGTTGCGCGCATGGATGGTGTGGCTGTATTCGGCGAAGTTGTTGTTCTTCATCTCGTGGCACGAGACGCAGAACCCGAGCGTGTTGGTGCGCGCGACCGTGACCTGGCCGGCGCCCGCCACCACGGCGCCCAGCAGCATCAGCAGCACGGCCTGCAGCTCCAGGAAGCGGGTCCAGGGCTTCTGCCGCATGAAGCGTTGCCACAGCGTGGTCATGACCGTTCCTTCGTTGCTTGTCGAGGGCGGCGATGTTCTCTGCGCCCGGCTTGCGAAGACCTGACGGCATACCGCCACTGACCGCCTTTACATCCGGAAAAACCGAGCGTCGCGCTCTTCAGGCTTTCGCAAGACAGCGCCTCCTACATTGCCGCGGCCAGCCGGGCCCACCGGCATACCCGCCTTCACAACGCATCGACAACGAGGACTTGATGAACACACCTCCCGCGCTTGACCGCCCTCGAGCCTCCCGCTGGCACCGGCGTGCCACCACGCTGCTGGCCACGCTGGCCGCCCTGGCCGGCGGCCTGTGGTCGAGCACCGCCCACGCCGTGCCCAGCTACGCCCGCCAGACCGGCTCGGACTGCGCAGCCTGCCACGTCGGCGGCTTCGGCCCGCAGCTCACGCCCTTCGGCATCCAGTTCAAGCTCGGCGCCTACACCGACACCGACGGCAAGGACGGCAAGCTGCCGCTGTCGGGCATGGTGCTGACCAACTGGTCGCGCAGCTCGAAGGACGCCGCTGCGGCGCCCGACCACTTCAATGCGAACGACAACGCGGCGCTGCAGGAGCTGTCGGTCTTCCTCGCCGGCCGCTTCAGCGAGCACGTCGGCAGCTTCGTGCAGTACACCTACTCCGGCGTCGACCGCGCCTCGGCGCTGGACCAGCTCGACCTGCGCTACGCCACGCCGCTCATGCTGGGCGAACGCGAGGCGATGGTCGGCGTGTCGCTGAACACCAACCCGACCCTGACCGACCCGTTCAACACGATCGGCCAGTGGCGCTTCCCGTACACCGAGTCCGACTTCGGCTACGGCACCGGGCCGGCGCCGCTGGTCGAGAGCCTGGCCGGCAGCGTGCTCGGCGCCAACGCCTACGCGCTGTGGGACAAGCACTGGTACGGCGAGCTGGGCCTGTACGGCACGCTGTCGCCGACGATGCTGGACCACCTGAACGCCGAGGACCTCGGCAAGTTCAGAAGCCCCGGCACCTACCTGCGCCTGGGCTGGATGCAGGACCGCAAGCGCGACAACTTCTCGCTCGGCCTGGTCGGCTTCGATGCCCGCCTGTCGCCCGACCGCAGCGCGCCGAAAGCCGACCACTACCGCGACCTCGGCATCGACGCGGCCTACCAGTGGCTGGGCAACCGCGAGCACATCGTCAGCGTCAACGCCAGCCTGATCCGCGAATGGCAGACCCTGGACCAGACGCTGGCAGCTGGCGGCGCGGCCCGCGCCGGCCAGGACCTGACGCAGGCCCGGCTCGCCGCCTCGTACACCTACGCCCAGACCTGGGGCCTCACGGCCGGCCTGTTCGACACCCGCGGCAGCCGCGACGCCGTGCTCAACGCCAGCGCCTACGGCGGCCGCTCGGACACCGCCGGCTACCTGCTGCAGGCCGACTGGACGCCCTGGGGCAAGGAAGGCTCCTGGGCCGCGCCCTGGGCCAACCTGCGCCTGGGCCTGCAGTACACCGGCTACAGCCGCTACCAGGGTGGCAGCCATTACCTGGACGACAACGGCAACGACCGCCGGGCGCGCGACAACAACACGCTGGTGGCCTTCGCCTGGCTCGCCTTCTGATGCGGGACGACCTGATGCAGAACGACCTGATGCGATCCGCCCTCACGCTCGCTGCCGCGCTGCTGGTCACCGCGGCGTCCGCTCCGGCCCACGCCGCGGCGGACGCCCAGCGCGGCATGAACACCTTCACCGAGGAATGCGGCGACTGCCACAGCCCCAAGCCGGGCAAGGCCAAGAAGGGGCCCCCGTTGTTCGGCGTGGTCGGCCGCGCGGCGGCCACCGGCCCCGACTTCGTCTACTCCGACGCGATGAAACAGAGCGGCCTCACCTGGACGCCCGACAAGATCGACGCCTACATCACGGCGCCGCGCAAGGTCGTGCCGGGCGGCAAGATGAAGTACGACGGGCTTGCGGATGCGGCCGCCAGGGCGGACGTGGTCGCCTACCTGCAGAGCCTGAAGTGAAGTGAACGCGCCCGGGGGGCGCCGTCATCGCGGCGTCACGCAAGCGTCACGCCGCTGTTTTGTGCGCTTCCTAGCATCGCAGGCTCTTTCGAAGGGTTCCTGCGATGTCCAACTCCATCAATCTCTCGCGCCGCCATGCGATGCGGCTTCTTTCCAGCGTTCCCCTGCTGCCCCTGGGTGGCAGCCTGGCCGCCACCAGCCTGCTGAGCGCCTGCGGCGGCGACAGCGACAACGGCGGCGACCCGCCGCCGGTCACCGTGGAGTCGGTGGCCTTCACCGCGATGGCGGCCCCATCGCTGGCCAATGCCGCCGCGATGGCCACGACCAGTGTCGGCTCGACCATGGTCGTCACGCTGAGCGATGGCAGCTCGCAAAGCTACACGCTCGGCTACAAGACCTTCTTCGCCACCGGGGCCGAGGTGCCCGATGGCCACGGCGGCACGCTGGTGGCGGGCGGCTACCGCGACATCCACAACCAGCCGATCGTCGACGCTTCCGGCGCGACGCCGCGCCAGTTCTTCTCCGACTGCCCGGACGGCAGCTCGCTGCTCACCGTGGACGGTGCGAACGTCGCCGGCGTGACCGGCAACACCGTGTTCGCCGTCGTGCAGTTCGAGTACGCGACGCGCAACCTCGCGGCCCAGTCGATGTACGGCCAGCTGCCCTCGCCGATCGCGGTGCTGACGCTGGACCAGAACGCCACGACCGGCGAGCTGGCGCTGGTCAAGTACCACCACGTCGACACCAGCGGCGTCAACGGCCTGTGGATCACCTGCGGCGCCAGCCGCTCGCCGTGGAACACCCACCTGTCCAGCGAAGAGTACGAGCCGGACGCCTGGACGATCGCCTCGAACACGATGTTCCAGGCCTTCAGCACCAACCTCTACGGCAGCCCGACCGCCGCCAACCCCTACCACTACGGCCACCTGCCCGAGGTGACCGTGCTGGCCGACGGCACCGCGACGATCGCCAAGCACTACTGCATGGGCCGCATCTCGCACGAGCTGGTGCAGGTCATGCCCGACGAGCGCACGGTGCTGATGGGCGACGACGCCACCAACGGCGCGCTGTTCATGTTCGTCGCCGACGTGGCCAGGGACTTGAGCGCAGGCACCCTCTATGCCGCCAAGTGGACCGCCGTCACCACGACCCAGGGCGGCTCGGGCACGCTGAGCTGGATCAAGCTCGGCCACTCGACCAGCGAAGCCGTGAAGGGCTTCGCCGACGCCTTCACCGCGGTCGACCTGATGGACGTGCGCACGACGGACCCCAGCGACGCCAGCTACACCCAGATCAAGTTCAACGGCGGCACGCAGTGGGTCAAGTTCACCGCCGGCCGCGAGGAGGCCGCGGCCTTCCTCGAGACGCACCGCTACGCGGCGTTCAAGGGCGCGAGCATGGCCTTCACGAAGATGGAAGGCACGACCGTCAACGTCGCCGACAAGGTGGCCTACAGCGCGATGAGCTCCATCAAGAGCGCGATGCAGGCCGCGCTCGGCCTGGACAAGGCCATCGCCGCCGGTGCCGTCTACGCGCTGAACCTGAGCGGCAGCCAGACCGACAACGACGGCAACGCGATCGCCAGCGAATGGGTGCCGGTCGACATGGCGCCGGTGGCCGAGCTGATCGGTGAGGACCTCGCCGCGCCGGACGGCCTGGGCAACACCGCCCACGCCGACAAGCTCGGCAACCCGGACAACCTGAAGTTCTCGGAGAAGCTGCGCACGCTGTTCATCGGCGAGGACAGCGGCATGCACGTCAACAACTTCCTCTGGGCCTACAACGTCGACACCAAGGTGCTGAGCCGCGTCCTGTCGTGCCCTTCGGGTGCCGAGTCGACCGGCCTGCATGCGGTGGACGACATCAACGGCTTCGCCTACGTGATGAGCAACTTCCAGCACCCGGGCGACTGGGAGAGCGTGCACGCGGTCGTCGAGCCCACGCTGGACCCGCTGGTCCGCGCCAACTACAACGACCGCTACAGCGCGGCGGTGGGCTACCTCACGGGCATGCCGGTCACCGACCAGCTCGCCGGCTGAGCCAGGCCGCGCCCGGCCGCCCAAACGGGCGCCGGGCCCCGACCTCAGCGCCGCCCGAACATCATCTGCCGCGCCAGCGCAGACTTGACCGGCGGCAGCGCCTGCAGCGCTGCGAGCCCCAGGCCGCGCAGCGCGCCCAGGCCGGGCCACTGCCAGGTGAAGCTGCGGGCGAGGAAATCGGTCGCGGCGATCACGCTCCAGCGGTCGGGCGCGCGCGACCATTCGACGCGGCGCAGCGCGGCCGTCACCGCGTCAGGGTCGCGCGCGTCGCGCAGCGCACGCACCAGCGTGAACGCGTCGCGCAGGCCGAGGTTCAGGCCCTGGCCGGCAACCGGGTGCAGGGTCTGGGCGGCGTTGCCGATGCGCACCTGGCGGCCATGGACCAGCGTGGTCTCGGCGTTCAGGCCAAGCGCGAAGGGCTTCAGCGGCCCGAGCTCGCGCAGCGTGCCGGCGGCCTCGGGCAGCAGCGTGGCCAGCACCGCGCGGCGCTGGGCGTCGTCCAACCCGGCCACCGGGTCGTCATCGGCCGGCACGCACCACACCAGCGCGGCGCGGCGGCACTTGGGCGCGTCGCCCGGCTCGGGTTTCAGCGGCAGCAGCGCGACCGGCCCGTGGCGGGTGAAGCGCTCGTAGGCGGTGCCCGGCGGGTCGTTGCCCGCGTCGAGCTGCACGCTGCCGACCCAGGCGGTCTGGCGGTAGTCGTGGGTGACGGCCTTGCGCGATTGTTCAGCGAACACGCCGCCCTCGGCGATCACCGCCAGGTCGAAGCGTTCGGCGATGCCGGCGTCCAGCTCGACGCCGGTCGCATCGATCGGCTTGACCGCGGCCACCGGCGTGCTCAGGCGAAAGCGGCAGCGCGCCGGCGCCGCCGCGCACTCGGCCTCCCAGGCGCGCTGCAGCGGCGCGACGATCTGGCCGTAGCGCAGCACCGCACCCAGCTGCGGCACCCCTTCGTCGAGCGCGCGGATCGTCAGCTCGGGCCGGATCGGCACGCCGGTCAGCGTCGGCGGCGCCTGCGACACATGCACCTGCTGGATGGCCTGCGCGTCGGCCGCCGGCCACACGCCCAGGCGCTGCAGCAGCTGCACGCTGCCCAGGCTCAGGGCCAGCGTGCGGGGGTCGGCCGACACGTCCTGCTCGGCCGGCCGCGCGTCGAACAGCGAGACCTCGGCCTCGGGCCACAGGCGCGCGGCGAACAGCGCCAGCGTCAGCCCGACCGGGCCGGCGCCGATGACCGCCAGCCGCACCGGCCGCAAGGCGGGAACCGGCGGGGCCGGGGTGGGGTCGATCGCGGAGGGCTCGGCGGTGGCAGCGTCGTTCGGCATGGCGGTGCTCGAAGCAGTCGGGCGCGTATTATTCGCCGCGCCGGCAACCGGCCGGCGTACAGGGCCTGTTCATACCACGAGAACCCGATGCGTTGCCCCCAGAATGCCCGCGAGCAAGGCGCAGAACGAAGCCGGGGTAGCCCCCGGCGAGGCTCTGCAACGCCGCGCGCGGGCTTTCTGGGGGCAACCCTTCGGGAGCGGGCCGTCCAGGGCGCATGGCGGCGTTGCCCACCTTGCCCAGGCATCGGCCTGGGCGGCGGCGGGCGCCTTGCCCTGCATCCCTGGACGACCCACTCGCACGGGTTCTCGTGGTATGAACAGGCCCTTTAGGAGCTCGCCACCATGGGCCTGATGGATTTCATCAAGAAACAGTTCATCGACATCCTCGAATGGACCGAGGATCACGACGGGACGCTGGCCTGGCGCTATCCCATGGCCGGCAACGAAATCCAGTACGGCGGCTCGCTGACCGTGCGCGAGAGCCAGATGGCGGTCTTCGTCAACGAAGGCAAGATCGCCGACGTCTTCGGCCCCGGCATGTACAAGCTGACCACGCAGACGCTGCCGGTGCTGACCTACCTGAAGAACTGGGACAAGCTGTTCCAGAGCCCCTTCAAGAGCGACGTCTACTTCTTCAGCACGCGCCAGCAGGTGGATCAGCGCTGGGGCACGGCGCAGCCGGTGACCATCCGCGACAAGGATTTCGGCGCGGTGCGGGTGCGGGCCTTCGGCAACTACGCCTACCGCGTGGCCGACCCGAAGCTGTTCTACACCGAGATCTCCGGCACGCGCGACCGCTACACCGTCGAGGACCTCGACGGCCAGCTGCGCGGGCTGATGCTGCAGCACATCAGCGACGCGGTCGCCGCCAGTGGCATCCCCTTCCTCGACCTGGCCGCCAACCAGGTCGAGTTCGCCCGGCAGCTGCAGGCCGCCACCGCGCCGGCCTTCGAGGCGATCGGCCTGAAGCTCGAGGCCGTGCAGCTGCAAAGCGTCTCGCTGCCCGAGGAGCTGCAGAAGATCCTCGACCAGAAGATCGGCATGGGCATGGTCGGCTCGAACATGGGCCAGTTCATGCAGTACCAGACCGCGCAGGCCATCCCGACGCTCGCGCAGGGGGTGGGCCAGGGCGGCGGCGGCGGCGTGGCCGGCGATGCGATAGGCCTGGGCGCCGGCCTGGCGGTGGGCCAGATGCTGGCCAGCCAGATCAGCCAGGGCCTGAACGCCGGCGCGGCGCAGATGCCGCCACCGGGTGCAGCGGCGCCGGCGGCCGCGATGAAGCCCGACGAAGTGATGGCGACGATCGAGAAACTCGCCGAGCTGAAGGCCAAGGGCATCCTGACCGAAGACGAGTTCAGCGCGAAGAAGGCCGAGCTGCTCAAGAAGCTGGTCTGAGCCCGCGCTGAATCTTGGCGACCGAGCCACCCACCCCCGCTCCGACACCGCAACGGGCCTGGCGCGCCGCGTGCCCGGGCTGCGGCGCGCCGGTCGAGTTCGCCTCGGCCGCGTCGGCCAGCGCGGTCTGCAGCTTCTGCCGTTCGACCGTCGTGCGCGACGGCGAGGCGCTGCGCCGCATCGGCGTCTCGGCCGAGCTGTTCGATGACCACTCGCCGCTGCAGCTCGGCGTGCGCGGGCGCCACCAGGGCGTGCCGTTCACGCTCGTCGGGCGGCTGCAGTACGCCTACGCCGACGGCACCTGGAACGAGTGGCATGTGCTGTTCGAGCAGGCCGGCGCCGACGGCGCCCCCCGCTCGGCCTGGCTCAGCGAAGACAACGGCGCCTACGTGCTGGCCTTCGACATCGCGCCCGCCCCGGCCGACCTGCCGCCGGCCGACGAGCTGCACGCCGGCGAGCGCCGGCTCGTGGCCGGCAGCGCCTGGAGCGTGGCCTCGGTCGTGCGCGCGCGGCTGCTCGCAGCCGAAGGCGAGCTGCCGCGCCCGCCGATGCTCGAGGGCCAGTTCACCGTGGCCGACCTGCGCAGCACCGCCGGCGAGGTCGGCACGCTGGACTATGCCGACCCGGTGCGGCCGGGCTGGTCGGTCGGCCGCTCGGTCTCGCTGGCCGAGCTGCGCCTGAGCGGCCTGCGCGAGACCAGCGAGAAGACGCTCGCCGGCCGCACCGTGCCCTGCCCGAGCTGCGGCGCGACGCTGGCGCCGACGCTGGCCACCACGCAGTCGATGAGCTGCCCGCAGTGCCGCGCGGTGGTCGATCTCTCGAGCGCTGCAGGCGGGGTCGGCGCCGACCTGTCGCACTACGCGCAGAACAATTCGGGCCCCGGCGGGCTGGCGCCGCAGATCCCGCTCGGCTCGACCGGCCGCCTCGCGCTCGGCGCCGAGGGCCCGCTGGACTGGACGGTCGTCGGCTACATGGAGCGCTGCGACCTGCCCGGCCCCGGCGACGACGAGGAACAGGCCTTCTGGCGCGAGTACTTGCTGTACCACCGCACCGCCGGCTTCGCCTTCCTCGTCGACGCCGAGGACGGCTGGAGCTGGGTGCGGCCGATGACCGGCGCGCCGCTGGTGAGCGGCCGCGGGGCCAACGTGCAGGGCACGTCGTTCAACGAACGTTGGCGTTATGCCGCCAAGGTGACCTGGGTCCAGGGCGAGTTCTACTGGCGCGTGAAGCGCGACGAACGCGCCGAGGTCACCGACTACGACGGGCCGGGCGGCGCGAAGCTGTCGCGCGAGGGCACGGGTGACGAGGTCGTCTGGTCGCTCGGCAAGGCGATCGACGCGGTGGCGGTGGCGAGCGCGTTCCGCATCGCGCCGGCGGCACGCGCCGCCTTCTCGCGCGATGCCGGTCCGCTGTCCGGCCTGACCACCCGCTCCGGCGGCAGCGGCGGCCTGAGCCAGGGGCTGGTCATCCTGTTCGTCGTGATCGCGGTCGTGATCCTGATGTCGCGCTGCGGCGGCGACGACTGCGACCAGACCAAGGCCACCTTCGGCGAGGCCAGCGCCGAGTACCAGCAGTGCCTGCGCAACCAGCGCTCGGGCGGGTTCAGGACGGGCGGCGGCTCGTTCGGCGGATTTTCCAGCGGTGGCGGCGGCCACAAGTAAGGAGCACCAACATGATGGGAATCGAGTGGCTCAGGCCCGGGGTGTTTTTCGGCTCGATGCTGTTCGCGCTGATCGGCGTGGCGATCTTCTGGATCTGCTTCATCGTCGTCGACAAGCTCACGCCGTACGACCTGTGGGACGAGATCGTCGGCAAGCGCAACACCGCGCTGGCGATCGTCGTCGCGGCCATGTGCCTGGCCATCGGCCTGATCGTCGCCGCGGCGATCCACGGCTGAGCGCGGGGTCAGTAGACGCCGTGGCGCGCGTCGATGCAGGCCGTATCCTGCGCTGTCCAGTCCGGCGCCATGCCGGCCGGCATCGGCCCGCGGGTGCGCCAGGGGTTCGGGTGACCGCCCAGGTGCTCGGCGAGCAGGCTGGCCCAGCCGCCGTGGTCGGCCAACGGCCCGCTGCCGGCCCAGACCTCGACCCGCATCGTCGGGCGCCGGGCCTGCGCCCGCTTGTGAAAGCCGAAGGTGTCGGCCACGATCAGCGTGTTGGCCGGCACGGCCAGCCGCGCCGGGCGGCCCAGCCCCATCTGCCCCAGCGCGACCTTGTCGATGCGGCGCGGCGGGACGGCCACCGCCGGGCGCGCTGCGGCCTTGGCTCTGGCCTGGGCCTCGGCCTGGGCCATCTCGCCGGCGTGCAGCTGGCACTGCACCTCCCAGTCCAGCCGCGCCGGCGTCAGGCGGTGCGAGCCGGGCACGTAGCACAGCGGCGCGTCGTCGTCGCCGACGTCGCTGAGAAAGTACCAGGCCTTCATCGTCGGCTGCGCGGCATCGCTGTGCAGCATCGTCTGCGGGTCGCGGGCCCCCGGGTGGGCGTGCGTGACCACTGTCTGCACGAAGGCCGGCGGCACGCGGCCGTTGGCCGCGACATAGCGCGTCAAGCCGCCCCACAGGCGGCCCTGCAGCAGCGCGGCCAGGGCCGGCGCGGCGCGCAGGAAGGCGGCGTTCGCGGCGATGTGGCGCGTCACCGTGTCGCCCAGCAGCAGCTCGCGTGCCGGCGCGCGCCAGGCCTGAACCTGCTCGCTCAGCGCCTCGAACTGCTCGGGCGGCAGCACCTGGCGCTTGACGACGAAGCCGTTGCGGGCGAAGGTCGCCGCATCGACGCCGTCCAGCCAGTGCAGGAGGCTCTTGCGGCGCTGCGCCGCCTTGTCGTGCGCCTGCTGCAGCCGCCAGCGGATGACCGCAGCCCGCAGCCCCGCCGTCGCGTGGGCCGGCTCGGGTTGGACCAGCCGCTGCACCATGCGCCAACCCTAACCCGCGGCCGGCCACCTGCCAAGCCCCAGGGCATGGGGCCCCCACGCCCTCTCCGGGGGCTGCCCCCCGGGGGGGCTCGCGCAGCGGACCGGCGAAGCCGGATCCGCGCACGCCACTTGATGGGCGGCGGCTCCTTCGGAGCGCCTTGGTGGGAATGACGCGCGTCCACCCGGCCGAGGTGCTGCTGCTGGCCTCGGTCTTCGTGATCGCCGCCTGCGGGCTGGTCTACGAGCTGGCGGCGGGGGCGCTGGCGAGCTACCTGCTCGGCGACTCGGTGCTGCAGTTCTCGACCATCATCGGCTGCTACCTGGCCGCGATGGGCGCCGGCTCGTGGCTGTCGCGTTTCGTCGAGCGCCAGCTGGTCGCGCAGTTCCTGCGCATCGAGCTGCTGGTCGGCCTGGCCGGCGGGCTGATGCCGGCCGCGCTGTTCGCCGCCCACGCCAGCCTGCCGGCCGCGAGCCTGGGGCCGTTCCGGGTGCTGATGTACGGCGGCGTCGGCCTCGTCGGCACGCTGGTCGGGCTGGAGATCCCGCTGGTGATGCGCATCCTGAAGCAGCACTTCAGCCACCGCTACGGCCTGAAGGATCTCGTCGCGCAAGTGCTCACCTTCGACTACCTCGGCGCACTGATCGTCGCGGTGGCGTTCCCGCTGCTGCTGGTGCCGCACCTGGGGCTCATCCGCACCGGCCTGTTCTTCGGCCTGCTCAACGCGACGGTCGCCGCCTGGGCGCTGTGGATGTTCCGCGGCGAGCTGCGCGCCTGGCGCCGGCACGCCGTGGCCTGCGCCGGCGTCGTCCTGGTGCTGTCCGCGGCGTTCGCGCAGGCCGAGCAGCTCACGACCTGGGCCGAGGACCGCTTCTACGGCGAGTCGGTGCTGTTCCGCGAGACCAGCGCCTACCAGCGCGTGGTCGTCACGCGCAGCGCGGCCGGCGTGCGCCTGTTCCTCAACGGCAACCTGCAATTCCATTCGAAGGACGAGTACCGCTACCACGAGGCGCTGGTGCACCCGGCCATGGCGGCGCAAGGCGCGCCGCGGCGCGTGCTGATCCTGGGCGGCGGCGACGGCATGGCCGCGCGCGAGGTGCTCAAGTACTCGAGCGTCGAGCAGGTGACGCTGGTCGACCTGGACCCGCACATCACGACGCTGTTCTCGCAGCAGGAGATGCTGCGCCGGCTGAACGCGGATTCGCTGCGCTCGCCCAGGTTGCAGCTGGTCAACGCCGATGCCTTCTCGTGGCTGGAGCAGCACGACGCGCACTTCGACGTGATCGTGATCGACTTCCCCGACCCGAGCAACTTCTCCATCGGCAAGCTCTACACCACCAGCTTCTACCAGCTCGTGGACGAGCACCTCGCCGCCGGCGGCTATGCGGTGGTGCAGACGACCTCGCCGCTGATCGCCCGCAAGAGCTTCTGGACGGTGGTCGCCACGCTGGAGGCAGTCGGGCTCACCGCCACGCCGTACCACGCGCATGTGCCGAGCTTCGGCGAGTGGGGCTTCATTCTCGCGAGCCGGCGGCCGTACCGGGCACCGGCTCAGCTGCCGGCGGGCCTGCGCTTTCTCACCCTGTCCGGCCTGCCGGCGCTGTTCGAGTTTCCGCCCGACATGGCGCGCGTGCCGGCCGAACCCAACCGCCTGTCGAGCCAGGTGCTGGTGCCCCTGTTCGAGCGGGAGTGGGGCCAGGTGCGCTGATGTGGTCGCGCCGTCGCCTGCTCGCGGCCGCGGCCGGCGCGCCGCTGGCCACGCTGGCCGGCTGCAGCGGCCGTCGCGATGACTACGACGGCGGCTGGGTCGGCGCCTCGCACGAACGCGGACACCGCCTGCGCGACCTGCGCCGCGACACGCTGCCCGCGCCGGCGGTGCAGCGGCGCGCCGGCGTGCTGGTCGTCGGCGCGGGCATCGCCGGCCTGGCCTGCGCACGCGCTCTCGCACGCGCCGGCATCGAGAACGTGCAGTTGTTCGAGCTGGAAGACGAAGCCGGCGGCAACAGCCGCGGCCACCGCATGGGCGGCATGGCCTGCCCGCTTGGCGCGCACTACCTGCCGCTGCCCGGTCCGCCGGCAGTCGAGGTGGCCGAGCTGCTGCAGGAGCTGGGCCTCGCCCGCGTCGAGCATGGCCGCGTGGTCTACGACGAACGGCACCTGTGCCACAGCCCGCAGGAGCGGCTGTTCATCGACGGCCAATGGCGCGAGGGGCTGCTGCCGCCGCTCGATGCGCTGCCGGCGGGCGAGCGCGACGCGACGCTCGCGCAGTACCGCGCCTTCGCGCAGAAGGTGGCGCGCTGGAGCGACGGACGCGCATTCACCATCCCGACGGCCCGCTCGACGTGGGGACCGGAACAGGCAGCGCTGGACAGGTTGACCTTCGCCGACTGGCTGACCCGCGAGGGGCTGGTCGCGCCCGCCCTGCGCTGGTACCTCGACTACTGCTGCCGCGACGACTACGGCGCCGGCAGCGCCGAAGTGTCGGCCTGGGCCGGGCTGCACTACTTCGCCAGCCGCCACGGCTTTCGCGCGCCCGGCGAGGGCAATGACGAACACGACGGCCTGCTCACCTGGCCGGAAGGCAACGCGTGGCTGGCGCGTCGCCTGGCCGAGCCGCTGCGCGAGCGGCTGCACACCGGCATGCTGGCCTTGCGCGTGATCGAGGGCAAGCACGCGGTCGAGGCCGACTTCTGGAACGTCGCGGCGCAGCGCATCGAACGCTGGAGCGCGCCGCAGGCAGTGCTGGCGACGCCGCTGTTCGTCTCGGCGCGCCTGCTCGACTCGCCGTCATCGGCCCTGACAGAGGCCGCACAGCGCCTGCGCTACGCGCCCTGGCAGGTCGCCAACCTGCAGCTGGCCGACGCGCTGGACGACCGGCCCGGCGCGCCGCCGTCGTGGGACAACGTGCTGTACGGCGGTGCGAGCCTGGGCTACGTCGACGCGATGCACCAGGGCACCTTGCCCTATCCCACCGCGACGGTGCTCACCGCGTATTGGTCGTGGGGCGCGCAGCCGGCCCATCGGCAGGCGCTGCTGCAGGATTCGTGGCGCAGCCAGGCGCAGCGGGTCGTGGCCGAGCTCGCGCCGGTGCACCCCGACCTGCCGCACAAGGTGAGGCGCATCGACCTCATGCGCTACGGCCATGCGATGAGCATTCCCGTGCCGGGGGTGCGCAGCAGCGCGGCCCTGCAGGCGCTGGCCGAGACGACCGGCCGCGTGCACTTCGCGCACAGCGACCTGTCGGCCTACTCGGTGTTCGAAGAGGCGTATGCGCACGGCGTGCGGGCGGCGCGGGCCTGCCGCGCGGCGCAAGGCGTCAGTCCGGCCGAGCTTGCAACTCGAGCGTCATGAACACGCTGTAGGGATCGAGCTTGTAATCGCCGAACGGGCCGCAGTGCCGGAACCCGAAGCTTTCGTAAAGCCGGTGGGCAGCGCCGAAGGTCTGAGCCGGGCCCGTCTCCAGGCTCAGCCGCTTGTAGCCGCGCCGGCGTGCTTCGGCCACGATGTGATTCAACACGGCGCGTCCGGCGCCGCGGCGTCGCAGGGTCGCCGGCGTTCGCATCGACTTGATCTCGCCGTGCTGCGCATCGAGCTCCTTGAGGGCGCCACACCCGAGAAGCACGGTGCCCTCCCGGACCGACCAGAACGTGATGTCGGGGCGCTTCAGGCCGCTCACGTCGAGCGCGTGAACGCTTTCGGGCGGCGAGAGCTCGTGCATGTTTCGCAAGTGCTCGTCGAGCAAGGCGTAGACGTCGGCGCGGGCGGGATCGTCGACTTCGATGCGCATCATGCGCTTCTCCTCGGGCTGGAATGGACGGTGGCCAGCGCCACCAGGTAGTGCGCCGGCTTGCGGCTCGGGTTGCGAAAGACCGTGCTGCCGTCGAGCTGCATCGCGAGGCAGTCGCCGGCCTCGAGGCGGTGGGTGCTGCCGCCGACCGACAGCTCCATCACGCCGTCGATCATCCAGACCTGCTGGTGGATGGTGATGTCGTGCGCGACGCTGTCGTAGGCGACGCGCCGCCCGGGCGGGAACGTCACCTCGACCAGCTGGATCGGCGCGGGCATCGAGGGCGAGAGGCTGCGCCGCACGTAGCCCGAAGCGGGATCGGTCCACACCACCTGCTCGGCGCGGCGCGCGAGCGGCGACGGCGCGGCGTCGCGCGGGCTGCTCTCGAACAGGGCGGACAGCGTCACGTCGAGCCCGCCGGCCAGCTTGTCGAGCACCGAGGCGGTCGGGCTGCTGCGGCCGCGCTCGATCAGCGAGATCATCGATCGGCTCACGCCGCTTCGCTCGGCCAGTGCGTCCAGCGTGAGGCCGCGTTCGTCGCGCAGGTCGCGCACGCGGCGCGCGATGCGGTCGTTGATGTCGGTGGCGGCTGTCATGCTCAGCCGTCCACCGGGTGCGCCGGCGTGGCCAGCAGCAGCTGGTAGAAGCCGAGATCCAGCCAGCGCCCGAACTTGAACCCGGCCTGGCGGATGGTGCCGGCATGCGTGAAGCCGAGCTTCTCGTGCAGCGCGATGCTGCCCGCGTTGGCCATGTCGATGCCGCCGACCATCACGTGCAGCTGCTGCTCGCCGGCCGCGGCGATGAGCTGTCGCATCAGCGCGAGGCCGAGGCCCTTGCCGCGGTGGTCCTTGTGCACGTAGACCGAATGCTCGACCGAGTACTTGTAGGCCGGCCACGCGCGAAAGCTGCCGTAGCTGGCGAAGCCCAGCAGTTCGCCGGCGTCGCCCACCGCGCCGATGACGGGATAGCGCCCCGCCTGCTTGGCCTGGAACCAGCCCACCATGCTCTCGCGCGGACGAGGCCGGTAGTCGTACAGCGCGGTCGAGTTCTCGATCGCCTCGTTGAAGATGTCGAGGATCGCCTCGGCGTGCTGGTCGAAGGTGCAGGCGACGAACCGCATGGGAAGCTCCGGAAGTGCTGCGACGGCAATTCCAGTTTAATGGAATTTGCCGCCATCATACTGGAATGCTGCCCGCGGGCTTCCTCAAGTCATCAGCTCGAACGGTCCGCCCTGCTGCAGCGCGCGCTGATACGCCGGCCGTGCGTGGATGCGCGCAAGAAAGTCCATGAGCCGCGGCCGGCTCGCATCGAGCCCGGCGCGCGCCGCGGCGGCCTCGATCGGAAAGCTCATCTGGATGTCGGCGGCGCTGAAGTCCGCGCCGGCGAACCAGGGGCCGTCCTTCAGCGACGACTCCATGAAGTCCAGGTGGCGCGTCAGCTGCGGCGTGATGAAGCCGGCCTTCACCTTGGCGGCGATGCCCTTGGCGATCGGCTTGACGAAGAACGGCATGGGCCCGCTCTCGATGCGGTCGAAGATCAGCTTCATCAGCAGCGGCGGCATGGCCGATCCTTCGGCGTAATGCATCCAGTACCTGTAGCGCAGGCGCTCGGGCGTGCCCGCGGCAGGCGCCAGGCGGCCATGGCCGTGGCGCTCGACCAGGTATTCGAGGATGGCGCCCGACTCCGCGAGCGTGAGTCCGTCCTCGGTGATCACGGGCGACTTGCCCAGCGGGTGCACTGCCTCCAGCGACTTGGGCGCGAGCCCGCTCTTCTCGCGCTGGTAGCGCTTGATCTCGTAGGGCAGGCCCAGTTCCTCGAGCAGCCAGAGCACGCGCTGCGAGCGCGAGTTGTTCAGGTGATGGACGACGATCATCGGACCCTTTCGGTCGTGCGTTGGCGGGGTGCGCGGCGCTCAGCCGCGCATGAGTGCTTCGATCTCGTCCGGCGCAACGGGCACGTCGCGCGAGATGAGCTCGCAGCCATGGGCGGTGACGATCGCATCGTCCTCGATGCGGATGCCGATGTGCCAGAAGCGCTCGGGCACGCCTTCGGCCGGGCGCACGTACAGGCCGGGCTCCAAGGTCACCGCCATGCCCGGCTGCAGCAGGCGCGAGGGCTTCTTGACCACCTTGCCGCCCAGGCCGTCGGGCTGCTCGACCGGGTCTTCTTCCAGCGAGAGGTAGTGGCCGACGTCGTGCACGTCGCGGCCGATCCAATGGCCGGTGCCGTGCATGTAGAACTGGCGATAGGCCGCCGACTCGATCACCGCATCGACGTCGCCCAGCTTGTCGCGCGCGAGCAGGCCGCAATCGAGCATGCCTTGCGCGAGCACGCGCACCGCGGCGTGATGCGCGTCGCGTTGGCGCGCGCCGGGGCGCGTCGCCGCGACCGCGGCCTGCTGCGCCGCCAGCACGATCTCGTAGAGCTCGCGCTGCGGCGGGCTGAAGCGCCCGTCGGCGGGAAAGGTGCGGGTCACGTCGCTGGCATAGCCGTCGAGCTCGCAGCCGGCATCGATCAGGCACAGCTCGCCGCGCCGGAGCTCGCTGTCGCCGGCGGCGTAGTGCAGCACGCAGGCATTGGCGCCGGCCGCGACGATGCTGGGATAGGCCGGGCTCTGGGCGCCGTGGCGGCGGAATTCGTGCAGCAGCTCGGCCTCGATCTCGTACTCGCGCACGCCGCTGGCGCCGTCGCGAAAACGCTGTGCGCAAAAGCGCATCGCCCGCGCATGGGCGCCCGCGGAGATGCGGGCGGCGCGGCGCATGGTGTCGCGCTCGAGCTCGTCCTTGACCAGGCGCATCTCGTCGAGCAACGGGTTGAGATCGCGCTGCGCCGAAGGCGCCTGCAGCCCGTCGCGGTGGCGCTGGCGCAGCGCTGCCAGCCAGCCGTCCAGCCGCGCCGGCAGGTCGGCATGCACCCCGAATGGGAACCACACCGTGGGATGGTCGGCCAGCAAGCGGGGCAGCCTGTCGTCGAGCTCGGCCACCGCGAACGCCTCGTCCACCCCGAGCACCGCAGGCGCGTCCTGCGGCCCGAGACGCCGGCCGTCCCAGATCTCGCGATCCGGGTCCTTGGGCCGGCACGCCAGCGTGCTGCGGCCGTCGCTGGCGAGCAGCAGCCAGGCTTGCGGTTCACCGAAGCCGGTCAGGTAGTGGAAGTGGCTGTCGAAGCGATACGGGAAGTCGTTGTCGCTGTTGCGCTGCCGCTCGGGCGCCGTCGGCACGAGTGCGATGCCGCCGCCCTGAGCGGCCATCGCGGCGGCCAGGCGGGCGCGTCGCTGCTGGTGAATCGAAGAAGCAGACGGGGCCGTGTCGTGCAGCAGGGCGTTCATCGCGCGATTCTCCCACCGGCCCGCTGCGGGCGGTGGGCCCGTGCGCGCTCGGCGGCGCGCGCCGCCGCAGCACGCGATGCGTCAGCGCGCGGCGCGCTTCAGCGCGCCGTGGCGCAGGCGATTGAGCGCGCGCTGCAGTTCCTGCTCTTCGGGGCTGGGCGACACCGGCGGCTTCGCGCGGGCGCCCGAGGGCTGCACCGTGCGCGACCGCTCGCTGTCGCGAAGCTGCTGCAGCCGCATGCGCAGGTGATTGGCGACCGCTTCGACCTCGTCCAGGCCGCGGTCGGCGTCGGTCTTGGGCAGCGCCACCAGGCGCTTGTCCTTCATGCGCACGTTCAGGCGCACGAGCCGGTTGTGGCGGCCGTGGCGCAAGGTGAAGCCGCCGACCTCCATCTCCTCGACGCTGGCATCGCGGATGTTGTCCATCGCGACCTGGTGCACCCGCCCGCGATAGCCGCGCTGGAACCAGAGGTTGTGCGCGCTCACCGCCACGCGCTCCCAGCGCGCCACGTCGAGCGCGACGACCCCCGCGATGGCAAGGAAACCCGCCGCCCACCACAGGCCCGAGCCGGTGGCCAGCGCCACCCACCAGGGCAACCCGGAGAGCGCCGCGGCCGCGACGATCTGCATCATCGGCATGTCGGCGCTGTGGTACACGCGGCGTTCGTAGGCGGCCGCTTCGGGCTCGCCGGTGGCCAGCGGTGACCACGACCAGAGCACGGCCTTGACGACGCGTGCGATGAGCCAATGGGCGGCCACGCCGATGGCGAGCAGGAAAGGCAGGGCCAGCGCGAGTTGATACATCTTCACGCCGGCGACGATATGCCAGCCGCGCCCGGGTGAGAAGGGGCAAATTACCGGGCAGCGGCGCTGTCTCTGGCCCAACGGCTTCCCCCGGCCGCTGAACGGTCCGCGATCTGTGGCTAAGATGCATCGCTTCCCACGGCGCGCGGCACGCCGCGCCGACCACCACGAGAGGAAGCCCCATGAATTACCGACGCCTGGGCCGCAGCGGCCTGCAAGTGAGCGAGCTGTCGCTCGGCTCCTGGGTCACGTACCACAACCAGGTCGACGAGCCCGCCGCCCGGGAGATGATGGCCGCCGCCTTCGATGCCGGCATCAACTTCTTCGACAACGCCGAGGCCTATGCCGGCGGCAAGAGCGAAGAGGTGATGGGCGCGGCGATCCGCGCGCTGAAGTGGCCGCGCCTGAACTACGTCGTCTCGACCAAGTTCTTCTGGGGACTGGATCGCGAGGGCAACGCGGTCAACCGCAAGGACACGCTCAACCGCAAGTACCTGACGCACGCGATCGACGGCTCGCTGCGGCGCTTCGGCCTGGACTTCATCGATCTCGTCTACTGCCATCGCCCGGACCCGCACACGCCGATCGAGGAAACCGTGTGGGCGATGAGCGACATGATCACCCGCGGCAAGGCGCTGTACTGGGGCACCAGCGAATGGAGCGCCGCCGACATCCGCGCCGCCTGGGACATCGCCGAACGCCACCACCTGCACAAGCCGGTGATGGAGCAGCCGCAGTACCACCTGTTCCACCGCAAGCGCGTCGAGGAGGAATACGCGCGCCTCTACGAGGACATCGGGCTGGGCCTCACCACCTGGAGCCCCCTGGCCAGCGGCCTGCTCACCGGCAAGTACCGCCAGGGCATCCCGGCCGACAGCCGCGGCGCGATGAAGGGCATGGCGTTCCTGGAGAAGACGCTGACCGACGAAGCCAAGAACGCCGCCGTCGGCAAGCTGGAGGGCGTGGCCGCGGACCTGGGATGCAACGTGGCGCAGCTCGCCATCGCCTGGGTCGCGAGGAACCCGCGCGTGAGCACGGTCATCACCGGCGCCTCGCGCATGAGCCAGCTGCGCGACAACCTGGGGGCGATCGACGTGCTGCCCAGGCTCACCCCCGAAGTGCTGGCGCGCATCGACGAGATCACCAAGCCGCTGGCCCTGTGAGCCGATGAACGTGCGCAAGCTCGGCCCGGCCGACGCGGCGGCGTTCCAGGCGCTGCGCCTGCAGGCCCTGCAGGAAGATCCGATCGCCTTCGCCTCCAGCTACGAGGAGGAGCGCGACACGCCGTTGACGGCCGTGGCCGAGCGGCTCGCAGCCACCGGCGACCGCGCGATCGTGGGCGCCTTCGACGGCGAGGAGCTCGTCGGCCTGGCCGCCTGGCATCGCGAAGAGATGCGCAAGATGCAGCACAAGGGCTTCGTCTGGGGCGTGTTCGTGAAGCCGGGCTGGCGCGGGCGCGGCCTGGCGCGCCGGCTGCTGCAGGCGGTGATCTGCCTGGCGCGCCAGGCCGAGGGCATCGTGCTGCTCAACCTGACGGCCTACGCCGACAACACGCCGGCGATCCGCCTGTACGAATCGCTGGGATTCGTGGTCTACGGGCGCGAATCGGCGGCGATCTGCGTGAACGGCATGCTGCACGACGACGTGCACCTCGCGCTGAGGCTATAGTGCATCGATCCGCCGCGGCGGCGCGGCGGCGATCCCCTGCGGATCAGGAGCACCGTCCATGGGTTCTGAGATCGGCGGCACCGCCGGCGCCAAGCCGCCCGGCCACATCCGCCTCACGTCCCATCCCGGGCAGGGCGCCACCGGCGCGCCGGCGATCCGCTGGGGTGCGCCCACCGCAGGCGAACGCGGCCCGATCGTGGGCACCACGGGCAACCGCAGCCAGCGCAACGTCATCGGCACCCACTCGGGCTCCTACGGGGTGTACCGCGCGCTGGCGGTCGCCGCGGGCAACCTGGTCAAGGGCCACCGGGCCGACCTCACCAACACCGCGCCCACCGACCTGATCGGCCCCTACCCGCAATGGGGCGACGCCGACAAGATCGTCTCCATCGACCCCTGGGGCGCTTCGGTAGCCGAGGTGTTCGCCGAACACCTTGCGCTCGGCTACGACATCCGGCCGACCATCGCGGTGACCAAGGCGCACATCCATCTGCCCGAGGTGCGCCAGGCGATCGCCTTCCAGCGACTGCAGATCGACGGCGGCGTGCTGCTCGACGACGGCTCGGCGGTGGTGACCAAGGTGGCGATCGAGCCCGTGTGGTGGCTGCCCGGCGTGGCCCGGCGCTTCGGCGTGACCGAAGCGGCGCTGCGCCGCGCGCTCTTCGAGGAGACCGGCGGCATGTACCCCGAGCTCGTCACCCGCAGCGACCTGGAGGTGTTCCTGCCGCCGATCGGGGGGCAGACGCTCTACATCTTCGGCGAGGCGCGCGACCTGGCCGACCCGAAGGTCACGCTCACCGCCCGGGTGCACGACGAATGCAACGGCTCCGACGTCTTCGGCTCCGACATCTGCACCTGCCGGCCCTACCTCACGCACGCGATCGAGGAATGCATCAAGGGCGCGCAGCAAGGCGGCGTCGGCCTCATCGCCTACAGCCGCAAGGAGGGCCGCGCGCTGGGCGAGGTGACCAAGTTCCTGGTCTACAACGCGCGCAAGCGGCAAGAAGGCGGCGACCGCGCCGACAAGTACTTCCTGCGCACCGAATGCGTGGCCGGCGTGCAGGACATGCGCTTCCAGGAGCTGATGCCCGACGTGCTGCACTGGCTGGGCATCCGCAAGATCCACCGCCTGGTCTCGATGAGCAACGACAAGTACGACGCCATCACGGGCAGCGGCATCGAGGTCGGGGAGCGGGTGAAGATTCCCGACGCCCTGGTGCCCGCCGACGCGCGCGTCGAGATCGAGGCCAAGATCGCCGCCGGCTACTTCACCGACGGCAGCGTGCCCGACGAGGTGATGCTCGCCGCGGTCAAGGGGCGCGGCCTTGAGTGATGCACTCGCCCTGCCCGACGACGGCGCGCTGCACGAGGCGGTGCGCACCCTGCGCCGGCCGGCCACCATCCGCGAGCGCTGCGCGGCCATCGCGGCGGCCGCCACCGCCGGCGGCTCGCCGCATTTCGAGATCGACCTGCGCCGGCTGCCCGAGATCGCGCAACGGGTGGCACGCGTCACGCGCGAGCGCTATCCGGCGCTCGCCATCCCGCTGCACAGTCGCTGGCGCCACTTCGAGGCGGGCGGCATCGATCGCAAGGCCGAGCTCGACGCGCGCCTTGCCTCGCGCAGCAGCACCGCGGTGGCGCGCGCGCAGATCGACCTCGCGTTGATCAGCGTGCTGCTCGATGCCGGCGCGGGCGCCGGGTGGAGCTACCACGAGCGCGAGAGCGGCCTGCGCCTGCAGCGCTCCGAAGGCCTGGCGGTGGCCAGCCTGCGCGCCTTCATGGCCGGGCGCTTCTCCTCGGACGCGGGCGACCCCTGCCGGGTGGATGCGGTCGCGCTGCTGCGCATGAACGCCGCGACACTGGCCGACATCTTCCAGGTGAGCGCCGCCAATCCTCTGGTCGGCCTGGACGGGCGCGCCGCCTTGCTGCGCCGACTGGGCGAAGCGCTGCGCGCGCAACCGCAGACCTTCACCGCGAGCGGCCAGCCCGGCCATCTCTTCGACGCGCTGACCCATCATGCGCATGCGCCGCGCATGAATCACCATCGGCCCGTGCCGGGCGCGACGCGCCATCACCATCTCACCGCAGCGCGCCTGCTGGGCGCGCTGCTCGACGCCTTCAGCGGGATCTGGCCCAGCGGCCGCAGCCTGGGCGGCATAGCGCTGGGCGACGTGTGGCCTCATCCGCACGCCGGAGGGCATGGCGCGAGCGCGGGCTGGGTGCCGCTGCACAAGCTCTCGCAGTGGCTGGCGTACTCGTTGATCGAGCCTTTCGACTGGGCCGGCGTCGAGGTCACCGAGCTCGATGCGCTGACCGCGCTGGCCGAGTACCGCAACGGCGGCCTGCTGATCGACGGCGGCGTGATCGTGCCGCGCGACGCGGGCTTTGCCGCGCGACGCTTCACGCCGGCCGACGAATGGATCGTCGAATGGCGCGCACTGACGGTGGCGCTCGTGGATGCCCTCGTCCCGCTGGTGCGCGAAGCGCTCGGCGCGAGCGCCGACGAGTTGCCGCTGGCGCGCCTGCTCGAGGGCGGCACCTGGGCGGCCGGTCGCGAGATCGCCGCCGAGCGCCGCGAGGGCGGCGCGCCGCCGGTGTCGGTCGCCAGCGACGGCACCCTGTTCTGATCGGCGGGCCCGGCCGCTACGCCGACCAGTAGCGCGAGTACACCGCCAGCACCGGCTCCTTGACGCTCTCGGCACCGGTATTCGGGTCGACCAGCACGATCGCGTATTCATCCGGGCTCGCGGTGTTCTGCCGCCACTGCCAGCCGGTGTAGCCGACGCCGGCGGCGTTCATGCGGCTGAGCCCGGCATCGAGATAGAACTCGTTCGGATCGTCGGCGCTTCGCACGCCGAACTGCTGGATGAACACCGGCACGTTGCGCGTGCTCTTCATCGCGGACAGGGCGCCCAGGCGCGCGTCGATGGTCGCCAGGTTCTCGGCCGGCGTCTTGTTCGGGTGGATGAACAGGTTGCCGGTGTAGACGACCCGGTTCAGCCAGCGCGCGTCGGCAATGTAGGCCTCGTCGCACAGGGTGATGTCGTAGGCGTCGCGCGCCCCGACCAGGAACGGCGTGCGCGTGTCCCCGGTCGCGTCCTCGATCGCCGCCATCAGCTCCTGGTAGAAGGCCGACACTTCTGCGCCGTAGGACGAATCCCGGCCTTGCAGCGGCTCGGGCAGAAGCTCGTAGAAAGCGATGCGCGCCCGGTCCTTGAGCAGCCCGGCCAGGTAGACCCAGGCTTGCTTGAACAAGTCGCGCTGGCTGAGGTCGGTCCAGAAGTTGCGGCCGCCGGGATAGCTGCCGCTCGGATCGCAGTAGCTCGCCATGTCGGCGCTTTGCAGGCCGTTCTGGCCGCAGTTGGAGTCGATGGCCACGACCACCCACAGGCCGGCGTCGGTGCACCACTGGATCTCCTGCAGCAGCCGCGCCACGTGGGCCGGCTCGAAGTGACCCGGCGAGGCGTCGGCGCGGCTTTCGACGTCGGTGCCGCCGTACAGGCCCCACCAGCGGATGAGCAGCCGCACAACCTTGCCCCCGTGCGCCGCGATGGTCGCCGCGTCCTCCTGGCGCATCTGGCCCCAGGTGCCCTCGTTGATGCCGCGCAGCGTCAACGGCGTGCCGTCGGGAGCCAGCATGGCCGAGCCGTTCAGGCTGAGGCGCAGGGGTTGCGGCCCGGGCGGTGGCGGCGCGGGCGTCGGCGTAGGCGACGATCCGCCGCCGCAGGCCGTGCCGAGCACGGCGCCGGCCAGCGCGACCAAGGCGGCGCGCCGGCTCGTCAGGCGCACCGGTGCGTGAGGATGCGAAGGCTGGTCCATATGATCTCTTGCTGTCGACAGGTCGCCGGCGGCAGCGGGCGCCACGCGATGGGCCCAGGCTCTTCGATGTGGCTTGCTCGCCGGTTTCGCCAATGTGAAGGCAAGTAAATGCCGCGAAAGGAGATGTTGATGCGCAAGGCCCAGGGCGGCGGACTCGTGTACTCGACCGAGGGCGGGCGCATGTGCCCGGCCTGCCGCCGGCCGCTGGCCGCTGGCCGACTGCGTGTGCAATGCGCGCGTCGCGCGTCCGCCGGGCGACGGCATCGTGCGCGTGAGCCGCGAAACCCACGGCCGCGGCGGCAAGGCGGTGACCGTCGTGCGCGGCGTGGCCCTCGACGACGACGCGCTCTCGGCGCTCGGCAAGCGCCTCAAGGCCGCGTGCGGCGCGGGCGGCACGGTGAAGGACGGCGTGATCGAGGTGCAGGGCGACCACGGCGACAAGGTGATCGCCTGGCTCGCCCGCGAAGGCTGGACGGTCAAGCGCGCCGGCGGCTGAGGCCGCACATCGGCGCGGCGCGCGCTACTTCGCGGCGCCGATCTCCCAGAAGCCGTTGCGACCGACCGATTTCCGCTCCAGGATGGCCTGCGGCAGCGCCACCTTCAGCGCCGCCAGCCGCTCCGGGTCGATCAGCACGGTGGGCTTGTCCTGCTTCAGGATGGGCAGCACGTCGGGCTTGACGTGGCGCTTGAGGATCTTCAGCGCCTGCTGTGCCGACAAGCCGCCGACGGTGGCGAAGTCCGCGCCGATGTAGAGCATCGCGCCCGGCACGCGGGCCAGCGCGAGCGAGACCACCGGAATGCGGTTTTCGAGGGCGAAGTCGCCCAGGTCGCGTGCCGGCTCGAAGTTGCGCAAGCCGTAGTAGGTGTCCAGCGGCACGGCGAACATCTGCACGCCGGCGCCGTCCTGGTAGAGCTGTTTCAGCGCGGGCACGATGCCGTCGTTCTTGGTCACCTGGCGCGAGGAGACCGTGATGCCCGCGGCCGCCGCCTTCAGTGTCGTGATCTGCACGTGCGCCACGCCGTTCTCGTCGTCGCTGTGCACCATGCCGATCTTCTGCACCTCGGGGAAGATCTCCTTCACGGTCTTCAGCGAATCGGCGATGTCGGTGTAGAGCGTCGCGCCGGTGAGCCCGGGGCCGGCGTCGCGAAACGAGGTGGCGCCGATCTCCAGCGGGTTGGCGACCGCCGTGAAGACCGCCGGGACGTGATCGTCGTCGAGCGCGTAGCGCGCGTACTTGGTGGCTGCCGTGCCGATGGTGAGCACCAGGTCGGGCTTGGCGCGCACGATGCGCTGCGCCTCCGCGCGCACCTGGAAATACACCCACAGGCGGTTCCAGAAGCCGCCGCGCTCGGTGTCCGAGGCGATCTTCTCGCGGTGGACCACCAGGTTCTTGCCCAGCGCGATGTCGTTGTCGGCCAGCGTCTTGAGAAAGCCCTGGTACGACTCCTCGTAGGGCCCGATGTCGGTGACCTGCAGCACCTCGATGTGATAGGTGTAGGGCTCGTCCATCGCCGTGGGCGACAACGGCTCCAGCGCCCGCGACGACGCCGCCGACCCCAACAACAGCACAGCGGCCAGCAGCCTGCCAAACTTGCTCATCATTCCTGCCTGAGAAAAAAGACTCGAACCCGGGGGCGGATTTCAATCGCGGGCAGGGCGCTTGGGAATGGCCGCACGGGCCAAAGTCTTGTCGCGAGCACGTCGTGAGGCCGGCCCGCCACAGTGAAGCGGCGTATCCTGGCGCGAGCCAGCCCTCGCGGAGCCACGATGAGCGACAGCGCCTCTTCCTCGGTGCATCACATCACCCACCCGCTGATCCAGCACAAGCTGACGCTGATGCGCGAGAAGACGCGCAGCACCAACAGCTTCCGGCGGCTGCTGGGCGAGATCGGCATGCTGATGGCCTACGAGGTCACGCGCGACATGCCCACGCGCCTGATCGAGGTCGAGACGCCGCTGGAGAAGATGCAAAGCCCGGTCATCGAGGGCCGCAAGACGGTGTTCGTGAGCATCATGCGCGCCGGCAGCGGCTTCCTCGACGGCATGCTCAACGTGATCCCCGGCGCGCGCATCGGCCACATCGGGCTGTACCGCGACCCGAAGACCCTCGTCGCGATCGAGTACTACTTCAAGATGCCGGCGGACATGCACGAGCGCGATGCGATCGTGCTCGACCCGATGCTCGCCACGGGGAACTCCGCGGTGGCTGCGGTCGAGCGGCTGAAGGAGACGCAGCCCAAGTCGATCCGCTTCGTCTGTCTGCTCGCCGCGCCGGAGGGCCTCGCGAACTTCCACGCCAACCATCCCGACGTGCCCGTCTACGTGGCGGCCATCGACCGCCAGCTCGACGAGCACGGCTACATCGTGCCGGGGCTGGGCGACGCGGGCGACCGGCTGTTCGGCACCAAGTAGAAGCGCGCCTGGCTCAGCCCTTGAACGGGTTGGCCGTGGCGAACCACAGCCCGATGCCGGTGGCGATGATGAAGGCGCCGTCGAGCACGCCCACCAGCAGAAAGACCTTGGTCTGCAGGCTTTCCATCAGCTCGGGCTGCCGCGCCGAGGACTCGAGGAACTTGCTGCCGAGGAGGCCCACGCCGAGGCAGGAGCCGACGGCGCCCAGGCCGATCATGTGTCCCACGCCGAGGGGAAGAAGGTCGATGCCGTTCACGAGAAGCTCCTGTCGAGTCGATGAAAGCCTGTGTTCGATGCCATGGTGGCGCCGTCGCTGCGCGGCGTCCATGACCTGCGAGGTCATGGCGTAGAGTCGCAGCATGGCGCCGCTTCTCTTTCGCAACGTCACGCTCGCCGACGGCCGCAGCGGCCTGGACGTGCTGGTGCGCGAGCGGCGCGTCGAGGCGATCACCCCCGCCCTGCCGGTCCCGGAAGACGCCGAGGTCATCGAGGGCGACGGCCACCTGCTCGCGCCGCCCTTCGTCGACGCGCACTTCCACATGGACGCGACGCTGTCGTTCGGGCTGCCGCGCGTCAACGCCAGCGGCACGCTGCTCGAGGGCATCGCGCTGTGGGGCGAGCTCAAGCCGGCGCTCACGCAGCAGGCGCTGGTCGATCGCGCGCTGCAGTACTGCGACTGGGCGGTCGGCAAGGGGCTGCTCGCGATCCGCTCGCATGTCGACGTGTGCGACGCCCGCCTGCTCGCCGTCGAGGCGCTGCTGCACGTGAAGCGCACGGTGCGGCCCTACCTGGACCTGCAGCTGGTCGCCTTCCCGCAGGACGGGCTGCTGCGTTCGCCCAACGCGCTGGCGAACCTGCAGCGCGCGCTCGACCTCGGCGTCGACGTGGTGGGCGGCATCCCGCACTTCGAACGCACTGGCGCCGAAGGGGCCGAGTCGGTGCGCCTGCTGTGCGAACTGGCTGCCGCGCGCGGCCTGCCGGTGGACATGCACTGCGACGAGACGGACGACCCGCTGTCGCGACACATCGAGACGCTGGCCTTCCACACCCAGCGCCTGGGGCTGCAGGGCCGTGTGACCGGCTCGCACCTCACCTCGATGCACTCGATGGACAACGACTACGCGGCCAAGCTGCTGCCGCTGATCGCCGAGGCCGGGGTGCAGGTGGTGGCCAACCCGCTCATCAACATCACGCTGCAGGGCCGGCGCGACACCTACCCGAAGCGGCGCGGCATGACCCGCGTGCCCGAGCTGATGGCCGCCGGCGTCAACGTCGCCTTCGGGCACGACTGCGTGATGGACCCGTGGTACCCGCTCGGCTCGGCCGACATGCTGGAGGTCGCGCAGATGGGGCTGCACGTGGCCCAGATGACCTCGCAAGCGCAGATGCGGGCCTGCTTCGACGCCGTGACCGTCAACGCCGCCCGGGTGCTCGGCCTGCCCGAGCACCGCATCGCGGAGGGCCGCACCGCCGACATGGTGCTCCTGCAGGCCCGCGATCCGATCGAGGCGATCCGCTTGCGCGCCACGCGCCTCGTTGTGGTGCGCGCCGGTGCGGTGGTGGCGCGCACGCCGGCCGCCACCGCCCGGCTGCACCTGCCCGAGCGGCCGGCGCAGGTGGACTGGACGCTTCGCCGCTGAGGGAGTTTTCGGAGGGCACGCCCCCGGCGCCCGAGGTGAACAGGCCCTAGAATGAATTTCGCAGGGAACGCTTCACCCATAACACCATGAAACTCATCGGCTCGCT